>NZ_JBEOWK010000011.1:0-323021 GCF_040295985.1 Streptosporangium sp. NPDC002524
CCCTACGTTGTTGCCCCTGCACCCGGGGGCGTCTACGGCGCCGTCGCGCGGTATGACCCGAATTTGGGCCACCCGTCCCTCGCCTACGTGCTGGGCGTCGGCGGCGGCCCGCCGGGCGTACCCGATGGCCTCGGCCGAGATGTCCACGCCGGTCAGGCGGTGGCCACGCGCGGCGAGGGCCAGGGTGTGCCTGCCGCTGCCGCAGGGAGCGTCGAGGACACGGGCGCCGGGCCGCAGCCCGAGATGACGTTCGACGAAGTCGACGTCCGCCTCGGTGGATTCCGGCGTCGCCGCGCGCCGCCAGAACTCGTTGGGAAGTTCGGTGAAGAAGTTCGCGTACCAGGTGGATGAGATGTCGTGTGACATGGGAAAGCTCCAATGGTGTCGTGCGTCAACATGATCGCGACATCACCGGGGCACCACGGGAGAAGGCCGATCGCCACTCGGGTTGTCTCAGGCGTCGACCTCGATCGTCACCGCGCCGGAACGGCCGGTGCGATGCGGTGGCCCGGTGTCAGATCCCGGGCAGCCATGGCTTCCTCCACACTCGTCGCCGGACCTCGCCCGGCGGAACTCCATCGACGGTAACAGAGCGGGTCGCATCTCGCCGCCGGGTTTTTCGCCGCGACCGGTCAGTCCGCCGCCCCGCGCTCGTCGGCGGAGGCGCCGGGGACATCGGGGGTGTCGGGAGTGTCAGGGACATCGGGGGTGTCGGGAGTGTCAGGGACGTCGGGGACGTCAGGGGCGTCGGGGGCGTCGGGGGCGTCGGGGATGTCCTGCACGTTGTGCGCCATCGTCGCGAGCACCCGTTCGAAGGCGGCGACGTCCTCCTCGTCCAGGTCCGCACGCAGCCGCCGGTCGAAGGCCGTCGCCGCCTCCCGCAGCCGGTGGAACAGGGCCTCTCCCTCCGGGGTGAACTCCACCATGTGGGCGCGCCGGTTGGCCGGGTCGCGGCGGCGGGTGAGCAGGCCGGTGCTCTCCATCGCGTTGAGGTGATGGGTCAGCGTGGCCCCCTGGATGCCGACCGCCTCGGCCAGCTCGCGCTGGTTGCCCAGCCGGTGGGTCTTGAGGGAGATGAGGATCAGCCACACCGGCAACGACCCGCCCGCGGCGGCCAGCGTCTCGTCGAAGGCGCGGCCGACGGACTTGGCGGTACGCGTCAGGTGCAGGCCGATCGGCGGCCTGAAGGGTGGCGGCATCCGCCCACGATAACATCACGCTCTAACCATTTGACATCTAATGATTAGACATCTATCGTTCTGACGAGACGGGCCGCGGGGTGCGGCCGTTCGTCTCTGTCCACCACATCCCGCCCGTCAGGGGGAGTACGCGATGGCCTTTTCCACGGGGAGCACGCCATGACCGTCCACGGGGAGCACAGCATGACCGTCCACGGGGAGCACACCATGACCGTCCACGGGGAGCACACCATGACCGTCCACGGGGAGCACAGCATGACTGACCAGGGGAGCACGCGATGACCGCCACGAACACCACAGACACCACGACGCACTCGGCCGGAGGCCGTCCGCTCGACGGCAGGGTCGCGCTGGTCGCCGGAGCCAGCCGGGGCATCGGCGCCGTCACCGCGCGGGCCTTCGCCCGTGCCGGTGCCGCCGTCGTGCTGGGCGCCCGCGACGAGCGGGCGGTGGAGTCCGTCGCCGAGTCCATCCGCGCCGAGGGCGGCCGGGCGCTGGCGGTGCCCGCCGACGTCGGTGACGCCGCGTCGTCCGAGCGGCTCGTCCGGCACGCGCTGGACACGTTCGGCCGCCTGGACGCCGCCTTCAACAACGCCACCGACGGCCCCCTGCCCGCACCGCTGGCCGACATCGACCCCGACGACTTCGACCGGGGGATCCGCACCAACGTCCGCGGCACGTTCCTCGGGATGAAGTACCAGGTCCGGGCGATGCTCGGTTCGGGCGGCGGCGCGATCGTCAACATGGCGTCCATCGCCGGGACGCGGGGCACCGCCAACCTCGCCGCCTACGTGGCCGGCAAGGCGGGGATCATCGGCCTCACCCAGGTCGCCGCGCTCGACTACGCCGACCAGGGGATCCGGGTCAACGTCGTGGCCCCGGGGCCGATCCTCACCCACCATCTCAGGGCCGCGGGCGAGGAGGCCCAGCGCATGGCAGGTCTCTCCACCCCCATGCGCCGCGTCGGCCGGGCCGAGGAGGTCGCCGACGCCGTCGTGTGGCTCTGCTCCGACCAGGCGTCCTTCGTCACCGGGGTGGTCCTGCCCATCGACGGCGGGCAGTACGCCGGCAACAAGCCCCCGCGGATGTACCGCCAGGGCCGGCCCATGCAGCCCCAGTCCGCGCAGCCTTAGGTCCATACAGCCCCGGTCCATACAGCCCCGGTCCGTACAGCCCCGGTCCGTACAGCCTCAGAGCCCGTGACCCGCCGCGCGGGGCCGGAGAGTCACGACCCAGCGGGGAGGCCGGAGAATCACGACTCCGACGGGAGGCCGGGGGTCACGGTTCCAGCAGTTCGACCGTGCCGTGCTCGCCGTCGACCCTGACCCGGTCGCCGTCGCGCAGGCGCATCGTCGCGTTGCCGGTGCCGACCACGGCCGGGATGCCGAGCTCGCGGGCGACGATCGAGGCGTGGGACAGGGGGGCGCCCATGTCGGTCACCACGGCGGCGGCGCGGGGGAACATCGGGGTCCAGCCGATGTTGGTCAGCGTCGTCACGAGGATCTCGCCGGGGGCGAGCCTGTCGCCGTCCTCGGGACCGGCGATGACGCGGACCACGCCCTCGACGACGCCCGGCGCTCCGGGGAAGCCGGTCACGGTGTCGCTCACCGGGGCGCCGCCGCCCCTGGCGTCGAAGATGTCACCGCGCCGGGCGGGGTCGGCGGCCCAGCGTTCCGGGTCGAAGCGGCCGACGATCAGCGTGGGGTAGGCGGGCAGGGCCGCGTACCGCTCGTACGTCGCCCGCCGGACCGCGACCTTCGCCGCCGGGGTGTCGTCGCCGCGCAGGACGGTGAGGATCTCCTGGATCGACAGGAAGAACAGGTCGTCGCCGTGGCCGGTGAGTTCCCCGGCCCGCAGGACGAAGGCGCGCAGCGCCCAGAAGGCGCGGATCACCTCCGAGCGGGCGCTCTCCCGGTCGCGGACGATCGCGTTCCACCGCGCCACCCGCAGGCGCGTCCCCGCCAGCTTGCGGGGGTGACGCTCCCCGAAGCGCCTCCAGGCCGCCTCGCGCGCCTCCCGCTGGTGGTCGAGCCGCGTACCGGCGTGCCCGCCACCTCCGGAAAGGGCCGCGAGCCGCGCGTCGATCCACCGCGGGTCCTCACCGGGCCGGGGGATGGAGACCTCGAACTCGTGCGCGCCCCGATGCCCGTAGAGACGGGCGAACGTCTCCCTGTCGATCTCCTT
Source organism: Streptosporangium sp. NPDC002524 (assembly GCF_040295985.1). NCBI lineage: Bacteria > Bacillati > Actinomycetota > Actinomycetes > Streptosporangiales > Streptosporangiaceae > Streptosporangium > Streptosporangium sp. NPDC002524. The sequence continues at coordinate 3,384 of NZ_JBEOWK010000011.1, forward strand.
CGCGGCGAGTTTCTCCAGGCCGACGATCGTCCCGAGGCTGGCGAGCTCCCCGTCGGCGTTGGCGCCGGTGAGCATGGCCTCGGCGTCCTTCTCGCCCACCGCCTCGCGCAGCCTCGCGCGGGTCATGACCAGGATGTTGCCGCCCTGCCGCCCGGCGGCCTCCAGGGTCCGGCAGGCCTCGACGAAGTACGGGAGCAGCTCGGCCTCCCACAGCCCGGCCAGCTCGCCCGGGGTCGCGGTCGCGGCGATCCGCTCGCGCAGCTCCTCGCATCGCCGTCGCGCCGTGGCGAGGAAACCGGGCATCCTCTCGGCGTTGGCCGCGATCCGCCTGCGCAGGGTGAAGGCGAGCGGCAGCACGCTTTTGATGATCTGCCAGCGCGAGGCGGGCAGCAGCGGCACGTCCAGGCCGCGCGGCAGCCTGCCGAAGACCTGCTCGACCGCGCCGAGCCGCTTCCGCATGCCCAGGGCATGTGCCACCGAGAACACGACGCTCATGTTCATGTAGAAGCGGCCGCCGATGTTGCCGACCATGGTGAAGCCCGGCAGCGACGACGTCGACATCGCCTCCCCGATGAAGATCTGGACGAGTGACCACGTGCACGGCGTCATCACGTCGGGGATGGCCTCGCCGAGGTTGGCGCTGGTCCACAGGCAGTCGCCGGTCAGGCTGTCGTTCCACTCCTCGACCTGCCGCCTGAGCCGGGTGATCGGGCGGGCCTGCACGACGAGGAACGTCCCCCCGCGTCTGACCCACTCCACGTCCATGGGCGTCCCGTACAGTTCCTCGATCTCCGTCGCGAGCCGCGCGAGCCGGGTGACCTGGGCGGGGTCGAGTACGGGCCGGTGGCGCAGGTCCTCGGGCACGGGTTCCTCGCGCGTGCCGCCGGGGACGCGGACCGTCATGACGGCCTTGTCGCCGACGCGCTCCTCGACGATCTCACCGCTCTCCTCGCCGCCGGTCCTGGCGACGATGACGGTGTCGGGTGTCACCTGCCCGCCGACGACGGCCTCGCCCAGGCCCCACGAGGCGTTGACCACGATCTGGTCGAGCGCGCCGGTGACCGGGTTCGCGGTGAACAGGACGCCCGCGGCGTCGGCGTCCACCAGTTCCTGCACCACCACGGCGAGCGCCACGTCGTCCTGCGGCACGCCGTTCGCGGCCCGGTAGGCGATGGCGCGCGCGGTCCACAGCGAGGCCCAGCAGCGCCGGACCGCGTCCAGCAGGCCGTCACCCCGGATGTTGAGGTAGGTGTCCTGCTGCCCGGCGAACGACATGCCGGGGAGGTCCTCCGCGGTGGCCGACGAGCGTACGGCGACCGGCACGTCCTCGCCGAGCCTCGCGTGGGCCGCGCGGATCTCGGCGGCGGTCTCGGCCGGTATCTCCCGCCCGGAGAACAGCTCCGCGATCCGCCGCGACGCCCGCTCCGGGGACGTGCCGGAGACGGCCTCCATGATCTGGTCGTTCAGGCCGTCGCGCGAGACGAAGTCGCGGTAGGCGTCCGTGGTGACGTGGAAGCCGCCGGGAACCGGCAGGCCCGCGCGGGCCAGCCGGGCCAGCGAGGCTCCCTTGCCGCCCGCCAGCGCGAGGTCGGCCGCTTCGTCGTCAAGGGGGAGGGTCTTCACCGTGCGTTCTCCTCGTTCTCCTCGAACTCCTCGTTCTCCCGGAAGCCGAGGGAGACGCGCAGTTTCCGCCGCGCGGCCTCCAGGATGGCGTCGACGTACTCCAGGGTGGCCCGCGTCACCGCGCGGGTGACGTCGGCGGGGAGCGGGCCCGCGACCTCCGTCGCGCTGCCGCCGGCGTCGGCGATCAGCTCCGCCAGCCGTTCGTCGGGCGGCCGGTATCCGGCCGGCATCCTCGGCGAGACGAGCAGGGACCCGTACAGGACGGAGACGAGTATGGTCACGTGCTCGGCGGGCGACAGGTCGCTCCGCAGGGCGCCGTGGCTCCGCAGTGTGGCGAGGTAGGCCTGGAAGTCGCCGCCCAGTTCGGCGCCGGCCGCGCCGTCCCGCTTCTGGCGCGTGAGCCTGCCCAGCACCTCCGAGTCGCCCAGGACGCTCGCCCGCATCAGGGGCCTGCCGAGGACTTCCGAGGCGAGCGACCTGAGCAGGTCGCGGAGGGTGGCCGGGCCGTCCCCGAGCCGCCTCCGCACCTCGGTGACCATCTCGACCCGCTCGCGGCGCACCAGCGCGGCGAACAGCTCCTCGCGCGTCTTCCAGTGCAGATAGATCGTGCCCTTGGCCACCCCGGCCCGCCGGGCGATGTCCTCGACGGTGGTCTTGTCGTATCCCCAGCGCAGGACGAGGTCGGCGGCGGTGTCCAGGATGCGGTGCGCCCGCGCGAGCCGGTGCGAGGCGTTCTGCGGGGGGCGCCCCGCCCTCCTGGTCTCCGGCTTCACGGCACCGTCGTTTCCCGTAATTTTGACCAGATGTCATTATTTGGTCATTTAATTAATACCACGCCGCCGGGGAGGTGGTGGTAGGGGATCGAAGCGGCGGTACGGGGACGGCGTGACGGTGTGTGGACGGCGTGACGGTGCCGTGGGCAGGGTGCGGGGAAGCGGTGCCGGTGTGCGGCCGGGAGCGCGTCCGGGATGCGGCCGGGAGCGCGTGCGGGGTGCTGCCGGGAATGCGTCCGGGAGCGCGTCCGGGGTGCGCGAAGGCGTGAAGGGTCGTGGAAGGGCCGGAGGATCGCGTCCGGGGGGCGCGGTGGCGTGAAGGGTCGCGAAAGGGCTGGAGAAGTTACGTCCGGGGGCGGTGCGCGGGCAGGTCGAACCAGACGCCGGTCCCGATCTGCCCGGTGCCGCACAGCCGCGTCCAGCGGGCCCCGCAGTGACCGGCGGTGAACTCGTCGACGATCCGCAGGCCCCGCCCGCCGAGCTCCAGGTCGTCCACGCGGCCGGGGGTGGTGAGCGGGCGGTGCAGCAGGCGTTGGATCAGCGGGACCCCGCCGCCGGCGTCGGCCACCTCGGCCCTGATCGGCAGGTCGTCGTCGTGCAGGACGCGAAGCTCGTACGGGCCCGGGGCGTAGCTGCCGGCGTTGGTGGCCAGCTCGGTGACCACGACCTCCAGGTCGGCCACCTCGTGGGCGGCGAAGGGCGGCCGGGACAGCAGGTCGCGGAGCAGCCTGCGGGCGCGGCGGGCGGCGTTGCCCGGGGGGAGGCACCAGGCGGTCATCCGGAAGCGGTCGTGGACCCTGCCGTGCACGCCGAAGTCCAGAGCCTGAGCGCGCTCGGTGAGCATCGTCGCTCCTATCGCGTAGGGGACCAGGGGCACTGTCGCCGGGGCGTCCGGCCGCGCGCTGGTCTGAATTACCCATGGTGCGGGACAAGACCGATATACGGAGAGTCGCAGGACCAATACTGTCCGCAGATCGGTTCGCCGATAGGCCGGGCCGATCAGCTTGCATGATCGGTCGTACCGATACGGCTTCGGCGGCGCGGGGTCGCCGGTTACCTTGGCGTCAAGGGAACCCGTCAAGGGGATCCGCCAGGGGATTCGGCCGGGAAAGGTCGGCATGAACGTCAGCAGTGGGAACGCGCAGGACATCGACCCAGCGCTCTGGGAACGCCCGCAGATGCGCCAGGCTCTGGCCGCCCGCGACATGGCCACCGTGTACCGGTTACTCCAGCGGATCGGGGTCTCACAGCGTCACATCGCCGCCCTCACGGCCCAGTCCCAGTCGGAGATCTCCGAGATCCTCAAGGGCCGCCAGGTGATGGCGTACGAGGTGCTCGGCCGGATCGCCGACGGGCTGGGGATCCCGCGCGGCTACATGGGACTGGCCTACGACGCCTCGTCCACCGCGCTCGCCGGGGCGGCGGCGGCCGAGCACCGCGACGACCCCGGCGAGGACGAGCAGGTGCGCCGCCTCCTCGCGCACGCCGCGCAGGTGACCATCGGCGCGACGGTCGGGGACGCCGAGGAGTGGGCCGAGCCGCTGACGCCCACGGAGACCCCCGTCCCGTACCGCATCGGCATGGCCGACGTCGAGCAGATCGAGGCGGTGACCCGCACGCTGCGCGCCCTGGACTACCGGCACGGCGGCGGCGTCTGCCGCGACGCGGTGGTGGCGCAGCTGACCTGGTCGCAACGGCTGCTGCGGGCCAGCTGCCCGGAGTCGGTCACCCTGCGGCTGCACGAGGCGCTGGCCGACCAGCACAACCTCGCGGGCTGGACCTCCTTCGACGTCGGCCTGTACGGATCGGCCAGAGGTCACCTGGCCCGCGCGCTGGAGCAGGCCAAGTACGCGAGGAACTCCTCGCTCGCGGCCAACGTCCTGTACCGGATGGGACGCGTCCACCTGCACTGCGACCGGATCCTGGACGCGCTGCGGTTCTTCCAGCTCGGGCAGATCTGCGCGCAGGACGCCAGCTGCGAGCGGACCGTGGCGATGCTCTTCGCCAACGAGGCGTGGGCCTACGCGCTGCTGGGCGACAGCGACCTCGCGCTCAAGTCGATCAACAGGGCGAGCGACGAGCTGGCGCGCGCCCGCGACCGCGAGTCGCCCGCCTGGGTGAGCTTCTTCGGCACCGCCGACCTCGACGCCACGAGCGGCATGGTCCACGCCGACCTCGCCGAGACCCACCTCGACAGCCACCTCGGCATCGCCGAGCGGTTCCTCACCGAGGCGCTCGGGCAGCGCGACCCGAGCATGGCCAGGAGCAGGGCGTTCGAGCTGACGGCCCTGGCGACGGTGCAGCTCAGAGCGGGGGACATGACCTCGGGGCTCGCCAACGGCGACGAGGCCGTCACCCTGGCGACCGAGATCCGTTCGGTGAGGATCATCGACCGCCTCGCGCCGCTGCAGGCCGTCGCGATGATGCGGGCGCACAGCGGCGACGCGCAGGACCTCGCCCGGCGGATCTCGGCGGTGCGCGCCGCATGACGACGACCACCGACCACACCGGCGGGCTCACTCGCGACCGGCTCCGCTCGCTGCTGGCGTCGGTCTGCGACCGGGCGGGGCTCGTGCCCGGTGACGCCGAGGACGCGGAGCTGATCAAGTTCACCAACAACGCCGTCTTCCGCCTGCGGCGGGCGCCCGTGGTCGTGCGGGTCGCCGGGTCCTCGGCCGCGCGCTCCCGCGTGCCGACGGTGGTGCGGGTCGCCCGCTGGCTCGCCGACCACGACTTCCCCGCGGTGCGGCTGCTGCCCGGCTGCGAGCAGCCGCTCCAGGTGGAGGGCCACGTGGTCACCCTGTGGGAGGAGACCCCCGAGGTGGGGCCGCGCCCCGGCGGCGGCGAGCTGGCCGCCGTGCTCAGGCGGCTCCACACGCTCGGGGACCCGCCGGTGGACCTGCCGGAGTGGACCCCGATGACCGAGGTCCGCCAGCGGCTCGACGAGCCGGAGGACCTGCCCCCGGACGACCACGCCTTCCTGCTCGACGAGTGCGACGAGATCGAGGAGCGGCTCGCCGTGCTCGACTACGTGCTCCCCGCCGGGGTCATCCACGGCGACGTGTTCATGGGCAACGTCATCGCAGGTCCCGGCGGGCCGGTGCTGTGCGACTTCGACAGTACGGCGATCGGCCCGCGCGAGTGGGACCTGGCTCCCGTCGCGGTCGGACGCCTGCGGATGGACTATCCCTGGGACGAGCACACGCCGCTCGCCGAGGGCTACGGCTTCGACGTCACCCGCTGGCCGGGCTTCCCCGTCCTGCGCCGCCTCCGTGAGCTGAAACTGGTCACCAGCGTCGTGCCCGTCCTGCGCAGCAACCCGGGCATCCGGCCGCAGTGGGAGCACCGCATGCGCAGTTTCAGATCCCGCGACCAGACGGTCAGGTGGCAGCCGTACCGGTGACCGGGTTTTGAGGAGGCCGGCGCCCGGCCGTCCGGAGGGAGAACCGGCCGGCCGGTGCCGGGGAAGCGGTGACCTGCCGTCCGGGGAGGAGCGGTGGCCGCCTGCAGGGAAGCGGCGACCTGCCCTACCGGGGGAGGGGCCGTGGACGGCTGCCGGAAGTGAGCGGGTCCGCCGTCCGGGGACTCCCGCCGTCCGGGGATTCCCGCCGCTCGGGGATTTACGAGCGGGCCTGCCGTCCGGGGATTTCGGGCGGGCCCGCTTCGGGGATTTCGAGCGGCCTGCCGTCCGGGGGTGGAGCCGCGGCCGGTTGTCGGGAAGCGACCGGGCGCGTCGTCCGGAGGGGCGGGGAGCGGCGGGCGGCTGTCGGGAAGCGACACCCGGTCAACGTTCGGGACGGTTTTCACGGGGGACATAGGGGCTGAACTCCGGGCCCTCGTTCGAAGGACATCGCATGCTCAGCATCGGCAAGCTCAGATCCGCGGACCGCGCCACCTGGGAAACCCTGTTTCGCGGCTACAACGACTTCTACGGGCGCACGCTCACGCCCCAGTTGTACGACCGCGCCTGGAACGAGTTCCGGGAGGACGTCCGGATGCACGCCCTCGGCGCGAAACTCGACGGCGAGCTGGTCGGCATCGCGCACTTCCTCATCCACTCCAGCACCACGGCGCTGGACGTGTGCTATCTGCAGGACCTGTTCACCGCGCCGGAGGCCAGGGGCAAGGGCGCGGGGCGGGCGTTGATCGGGGAGGTGACCAGGTGGGCCCGCGCCCGTGACTGCAGCCGGGTCTACTGGTCCACCCAGGAGACCAACACCGCCGCCCGGCGGCTCTACGACAAGGTGGCCGTGAACCGGGGATTCATCCTCTACCAGATCGACCTCTCGGCGGGTGGGTCCTGACCGAGGCCGGTGACCGCAGGCGACCGGTCGCCGCGTCCGCCGCGTCCTCTGTGTTTGCCGTGCTCTCCTACGTCCCCTGTGTGCCCGTGCGCTCCCCGTGTTCCCCGAGTGAGCGCCGCCGATCTCCCGCGATCCCGTCTCCCCGCTCTCCTGCCCTCCCCGGTCTCTCCCGCGACCGCGACCGCGAGCACGAACGCGAGCACGAACGCGAAAAGGATTTGTGGCCCCCCGCCCCGGCCAGCATGCTGGACGTCATGCTGATCAGAGACGCGACATCCGGTGACTGGCCGGCGATCTGGGCCTTCCTCCGCCCGATCGTGGCCGCCGGCGAGACCTTCACCTGGGATCGCGACGTCAGCGAGGAGCAGGCCAGGGCGATGTGGCTGCTGGAGCCTCCGGGGCGCACGGTCGTCGCCGTCGACGCCGGCGGGACCGTTCTGGGCACGGCCAAGATGAATCCCAACCACATGGGGCCCGCCGCGCACATCTCCAGCGCGAGCTTCATGGTCGATCCCGATCACGCCGGACGCGGCGTCGGGCGGGCCCTGGGCGAGCACGCCCTGGACTGGGCGCGCGCCGAGGGCTACCGGGCGATGCAGTTCAACGCCGTGGTGGAGACCAACACCCGGGCGGTGCGCCTGTGGCGCTCGCTCGGTTTCGAGGTGCTGGCGACGTTGCCGGAGGGCTTCGACCACCCGGTCAAGGGCTACGTCGGCCTGCACATCATGCACCGGTTCCTCTGAACGTAAGAGCTCCTTCCCCCGAACGTACGAGCCGATCGCCGGTGCGCGGTCAGCCGCCCCCCGCGCCGGGGCCCGCCGCCCGGCCGCGCCGCCGACCGGCCGGGGCGACGCCGAGGCGCGGCGCCTCGACGTCCTCGATCGTCTTGGCGCGCCCGCCCGCTCCGGGAGCGGAGGGGGACGACCGCTCGGCCGTCAGCTGGGCGAGCGCGACCAGGAGAAGCTCGCCGCTGCCCCAGTCGGCGCGGTCGCCGCGGCCCAGCTCCACGACGCGCCGCATGACCTCGGCGGGGCTGAGGCCCAGCGCGATGGCGATGAGTTTGGCGGCCTGCAGGAGCTCGTGGTCCCGGGCTCCCATCAGGCCCTCCCGGGGAGGCCGCCGCCTGCGGGCGACGGGTGGATCGGGAACGGCGGGGCCGCCAGGGCCCGGTCGTGGGGTGACCCGCGCATCTCTCTGTCTCCTCGGCTTGGCGTTCGGGGCTGAGGACATGTTCTCCGACGGCACACCGGCCGGTCCGGTCCTCCCGGCAGCCGATCCCGCGGGCGGACGCGGCGCGGGCCCGCGACCGTCGCTCCCGCCGCGGGTCAGGAGACCCGGGACGGAGGGGCTGTCCACGTGTCGCAGGCGGCGGGGGAGACCGCCCGGTGGCCGCGTTCGAACCAGCGGAGCCGGTTGGCGCCGGTGCCGTGGGTGCGGTGGTCGCCGTCGTCACCGCCGGCGCGGAGCGCGCCGGACAGTGCCTCCCAGTCCTGTCCGGTACGGGGCAGCGAGCCTCGTACGCTGCCCAGGAACACGCCCGCCAGGCAGTCGGCCTGGAGCTCGTAGCGGCGGCCGAGCTCGGCCTGGTGGGTGCGGTCGGAGCGGACGCGGGCCTCGTAGCCGGCCCTGACACCGGTGAGGCTCTGCAGGTGGTGGCCGTACTCGTGGGCGGCCACCTTGAGGGGGTACAGATCGGTCCGGCCCTCGATCCAGTAGCCGGTGAGCGGGAACACCAGCGTGGCGCGTTCGGTGCAGTAGAAGGCGTCCGCGTTGGCGGGCCAGCGCACCCCGCACACGCGCCGGGCCGGTTCCTCGTAGAAGCGGACCGCGGGTTTGCGGAACCTCAGCCCGGCGCGCGTGAGATGGGCGGACCACGATGTGTTCAGGCACTTCACGGCCGCCGCCAGATACTCGCGCGTCAGCGGCACGCCCCTGTCGATGATCGGCGGCTCCTGACAGGAGGTGGCCGCCAGCTTCCCGGTCCTCAGCAGCGGGTTCTTGGGTGAGGTGGCCTGCGCGACCCCGGACGGCAGCACGGCGAGACACACGGTCACCAGAAGGGTCCACCGGGTGAGGGAGGCGGAGCGCCGGGAGGCGACGCCGGGCGGGAGGGGGCGCATGGTCGGACAGCATAGGACCCCCGGCGCGCCATGCCGAGGCGGCGCGGGAAAAAGGGGAGAGGGGCCGGAGAAACGGATCTGCAGAGTGCCGACTCCGCCTGGAGAAGGTCATCCCGGACTACGTCGAAGCCGCCTGCCGGCTCCAGGTGGGCCCGGCCAGGAGGCGACGAGGTCGTCGGCGAGCTGGACCCGCCCGGGGTCTGAGAACGCCGTGGTGCCCGCCGGGTTTCACCGGCCGCCGCGCGGGCGACCGGACGCTCACGCGGGGACTCTTGCCGGACGTTCACGAGGGAACGGGACGGTGTTCTCAGAACGCGGCCCGCTCGGCGGTCGTGGCTCCGGCGTACGGCGTCAAGATGATCCCGGTGCCGGTGGTGGTGACCGGCGTCCAGCCCGCGATCACGAGGCCGGGGGCGGCTCACCGGACGGACAGGTCCTGGGGCGGTTGAGGACAGGTCGAGCCCGCGCCGGTGGGAGCATCGCCCGATCTGCCGGAGGTCAGGGCCGGGAACGAGGTCAGGACCGTGAACAAGGTGTCGAAAGCGGCCGGGCAGGCGCGTTCGGACGGGGCGGCGAAGCCGATTAACAGGCCCTGCGGACGGCCGGCGGGGTCGTGGTGGAGTTCGGTGAGACCGCGCAGGGCGAGGCCGTGGCGGGCATACGCGGTCAGGAGCCGCTCCTCGGCAGGGCCGTCGGGCGGGAGGGTGACGAGGGTGTGCAGGCCGGCGGGGACCCCGTGGGCGGTGAGGCCGGGGAGGGCGGCCACCCGGTCGAGGAGGAGTTCGCGGCGGCGGCGGTAGCGCAGGCGGGCGGCGCGGATGTGGCGGTCGTAGGCGTGCGTGGTGATCAGGTCGGCGAGGACGAGCTGGCCCAGGGTCTCGGTGTACAGGTCGGCGTGCTGCTTGGCCCGCGTCACCGGTCGCACCAGGTGGGGCGGCAGGACCATCCAGGCCAGGCGGAGGGCGGGGCCGAGGGTCTTGGACACGGTGCCGCAGTACACGACCTGATCGGGAGCGATGCTCTGGAGGGCGCCGACGGGCTGGCGGTCGTAGCGGTACTCGCCGTCGTAGTCGTCCTCGACGATCAGGCCGCCCGTGGAGCGCGCCCACGCGGCCAGGGCCCGGCGGCGGCCGGGACGCAGCGGAACACCGGTCGGATACTGGTGCGAGGGGGTGAGGAACACCGCTCCCGTGCTCCGTGTCAGCGCCTCCACGCGGGCGCCGTGCGCGTCGACGGGCAGGGCCTCGACGGCGAACCCGGCACGTCGCACGACGTCGCGGTAGCCGTTGTGGCCCGGGTCCTCCACGGCCACGGTGCCGGTACCGCCCGCGGCCAGCACGCCGCTGAGCAGGCCGAGGCCCTGGTGGTAGCCCGAAGTGATCACGATTCGATCCGGGGTCGTGATCACGCCGCGGGTGCGGCCCAGGTAGTCGGCGAGCGCGGCCCGCAGCTCGATCCGCCCCTGCGGGTCTCCGGCGCCGAAGACCTCGGGGCGGGCGTGGGTGAGGACGCGCCGGGTGGAGGCGAGCCAGGCGCGGGTGGGGAAGGCGCTGAGGTCGGGGAGGCCGGGGCGAAGGTCGTGGCGGGGAGCCGCCGGAGCGGGCGCGTGCCGCGCGGGGGCCTGGGCGCGTTGCGACACCTCGGCCACCCTGGTCCCCGATCCCGGCCGCGCGGTCAGGTAACCCTCCTCGGCCAGCTGGTCGTAGGCGGCGCTGACGGTGCCCCGCGAGAGTCCGAGTTCCCTGGCCAGCCCGCGGGTGGACGGCAGCGGTGTCCCGGCGGGCAGGCGCCCCTGGCGAATCGCCTCCCGGAGCGCGGACTCCAGGCCGGAGCGCCGCCCGCCCGCGACGTCGAGGGGGATGTACAGGTCCAGCCGGGAACTGGCCCAAGAATTCGACACGAAACCGGATCTTATTCCTGGTCCGCCTGCCCCTTACGTTCGAGGTGAGCCCGAACGAGGGGCATGAGCGTGAAACGGGCCGCTGACGCCGGAATCGGCTCGCTGACACCGGTTCGAGGGGGTGCCGGTTCGAGAGTTGCTGGCTCGAAAGGCGCCAGCTCGAGAGGTGCCGGTTCGAAGGGCGCTGATTCGAAGGGCGCTGGTTCGAGAGGTGCCGGTTCGGAGGGGTGCCGGTTCGAGGCCGCCCGGCCGTCCCCGCTCACCTCCCGCACATCACGACGAAGGCACCACGACAAAGGCACCACGACAAAGGCACCACGCAACGAAGCCACCATGACGAAGCCACACAACGACGAAGCCACACAACGACGAACGAAGACACATCACGACGAAGGGACCCCAGGGATGATCGTGATCGCCCACCTCAGCGACACCCACATCGACGGCGGGCAACGCAGCGTCGAGCGCACCCAGGCCGTCATGAACCACCTCGAAGACCTCCCCTACGACCTGGACGCCGTCCTGGTCACCGGTGACATCGCCGACCACGCCCTGCCGGCCGAGTACGAGCAGGCCCGCCGGCTGCTGACCTCCCGGCACCCGGTCGTGATCTGTCCCGGCAACCACGACGAACGCGCCGCGTTCCGGCGGCACCTGCTCGGGCAGCCGGAGACGGCGAGACCGGTCAACCAGGCGCACCACGCGCCCGGCGTCGTCATCGCCCTGTGCGACTCCTCCGTGCCCGGCAAGGACGAGGGCTTCCTCGAGGACGAGACACTGGTGTGGCTGGAGGACACCCTGGCCCAGGCCCCGGCCGGGGTGCCCGTCCTGGTCGGGTTCCACCACCCGCCGGCTACGCTGCACATTCCCTTCGTCGACGGCATCCGCCAGTTCGGGGCGGAGCGGCTCGCCGCGATCGCGGACCGTCACCCCAACCTCGCGGCCTTCCTGTGCGGCCACGCCCACACCTCGGCGGCGACCACCTTCGCCGGACGGCCGCTGCTGGTGGCGCCGGGAGTCGTCTCCACGACCCGGCTCCCCTGGGAGCACCGGGCCCACCCCGATGACCACGTCCACCTCGACCAGCCGCCCGCGCTCGCCTTCCACGTCCTGGACGACGAGGGACGGCTGACCACTCATCACCGATGCGTCGTCAAGCGGTCCCGTCGCCACAGGACTTGAGCCCCCGCCGACCGCGCCCCGCGTGAGGACCGACGGCCCGATCACCGAAACGCGTCACCCGGTACGGCGGTATCTGCCGGGGGCGGTGCCGTACCGGCGTTTGAACGCTCCGGCGAAGGCGAACTCCGAGGTGTAGCCGACCCTGGCCGCGACGGCGTGCAGCGGGGCGTCGGACTCCCGGAGGAGCCGGGCGGCGGTGGTCATCCGCCACCAGGTCAGGTACGTCAGCGGCGGCCGGCCCAGCAGGGCGGTGAAGCGGCGGGCGAACGGCGCCCGCGACAGCCCCGCCTCGGCGGCGAGCGCCGCGACGGTCCACGGGTGCGCGGGGTCGCGGTGCATGGCCTGCAACGCGGCGACGGTGGCCGGGTCGTTGAGCGCCGCCGCCCAGCCCGTGGCCCCGGGGACCGGCCGCCGGTCGAGCCAGGCGCGCAGGATGTGCAGCAGCAGCGTGTCGAGCAACGCGGGAACGATGGCGTCCGTGCCGAGACGGGGGTTCTCCAGCTCGGTGGCGAGCAGGTCCACGGTGGAGCGCAGCTCGGGGTGCCGCCCGAGGTGCGCGGGAAGGTGGATGAGCTCGGGCAGGTCGTCCAGCAGCGGATGGGCGAGGTCCCGATCGAGGCGGTACCCGCCGCAGAGCGTCACGGTGGCCGGAGGACCGGCGTCCTCGGAGAGGTCGGCGCGGAATCGCGGGACATCCGGCTCGTCCGGGTCGCAGGCGCGCGCGATCGCCGGGGGCGTCGGGCTGCCGGCCAGCGTGTGCCCGTGCCCATGGGGCCGGAACACCACGTCACCGGCGGCCAGCGGCACCGGGGCGTCACCCGGCCGGAGGAGCCAGCACGATCCTCGCAGGATTATCTGCAGGCCGGCGGCCCCGGGCATGGCCGCGAACTCCTGCGCCCACGGGGCGTGCCACGCCACCAGCGCCGAGCTCGGCCGCCCGGTCCGCATGAACGCGATCACGTCGCTGAGTACGTCCATCCGGCAAGGGTATCCCCACAGAGACGATCAAGTATGAATCGAGGCTTCTCAAGCATGGTTCATCTCCCATAGGCCCCCGTAGGTTCGACCTGTGAAAGCCATCCGAATTCACCGGTACGGTGACGCGTCCGTCCTCCGCCACGACGACATCCCCCGCCCGGCGCCCGGCCCGGGCGAGGTACTGATCGACGTCGCCGCGACCTCGTTCAACCCGTCCGACATCGGGTTGCGCGAGGGGCTGCTGCGCTCCGTCTTCCCGATCGACCTGCCGTACACGCTCGGCGGGGACGTCGCGGGCACGGTCGCCGAGGTCGGCGACGGTGTGCACACCCTCGCCGCCGGTGACCCGGTCATCGGCCGGCTCGACGGCGGGGGCGCCGCGGCCGAGTACGTCGTCGCCCCGGCGGACATCCTCGTCGCGGCGCCCGCCGGCGTCCCCCTCGCCCACGCCGCCGCCATCCCCATCGCGGGCCTCACCGCGTGGCAGGCGGTGTTCGAGCACGCGGACGTCACGTCCGGGCAGCGGGTGCTCGTCAACGGCGCGGGCGGCGGCGTCGGCGGGTTCGCCGTCCAGCTCGCCAAGCACGCAGGGGCGCACGTCGTCGCCACCGCGGGTCCGCGCAGTGCCGAGACGGTACGCCGGTTCGGCGCCGACCGGATCGTCGACTACACGGCCACGCCCGTCGCCGAGGCGCTGGACGAACCGGTCGACGTGGTCCTCAACATCGCCGCGGTCAGCGCCGACACGCTGGTGCCGCTGGTCCGGCCGGGCGGCGTCGTCGTGTCCATCACCTTCCCGGTCGAGGTGCCGGCCGGTTCCCCGGTGAGCGCGACGCACTTCGTGGTCCGCAACGACACGGGCCACCTCGCCGCCCTGGTCAAGCTCGTCGAGACCGGCGCCGTCCACCTCGACATCTCCGCGTCCCGCCCGCTCGCCGACCTGGCCGCGGTCCACCGCGACGCCGAAGCCGCCCGCACCCGCGGCAAGATCATCCTTGTTCCGTGAAGGAGCCCTTGGCATCGCCGGCCATGCCTCTCTCGTCGCCCGGTACGCCAAGCGGGCGGGGGCCACCTCGTCTGCCCGATCTGCCTCGGTTCGCGGGAACTCGACATGGGCGAGCTCATCGACGGCGCCGAGCCGGGCGGGACCGTCCCCGTGTGGCGGTGGAGCGGCAACGAGGACGCCACGACCTTCGGCTACCGACGGCGGAGCTCACGAGGTCCGGTACCGCCGGAGCGGCCCTCGGCGGCATCCTCGCGGTCGAGGCGGGGCTGATCGTACCGGCCTCCGCTCGTGAGGCCATGATCACACCGAACGAGAACGATCAAGTCATTCGAACCGGCGGTCGAGCCCGGCCGCCCACCGCGAGGTCGGCGGGTGCGCCTCCTCCCCACCCGCCTCCGGAAGGCCACCGTCGGAGTGATCGGCGGAGATCCGGTTCCGTGACCGGGCAACACGTACACTCGGAGACATGACCGCTGCCCATGACTACGAGGACATGCACCACCTTGTCGACCGGCTTCCTCCGGCCGGGGTGCGGCGTCTACGTGTGCTCGTGGAGTCCGATCCGGAACTCGCCAGGTTTGTCGGGGCTTCGGACCCCGAAACCGTACGGAGGGGACTGTCGTTCATCGGCCTGGGGGCTTCTGGACGAGATGATGTCTCCGAACGGCATGACGAGCTGCTTCGTGAAGGGTTAGATCGTCCTTCGTGACGGTTACCTTGCTGGATACCGGCGTCCTGTACGCCGCGATCGACCGATCCGATGCCCATCATGAGGTGTCCGCGCGGTTGCTCTCCACGTTGCCCGATCGGCTTCTTCTCCCCGTGACCGTGCTGACCGAGACATCCTGGCATGTGGAGAGGAATCTCGGCGCCAAGAGTGAAGCCGCGTTCCTGACGTCGGTGGCGCGAGGCGAACTCGAACTGGTGGACCTGACGGTTGAGGACGTCGACCGCACCGCGCAACTCATCGAAACCTACGACGATCTGCGGCTGGGGCTGGTCGATGCCTCGGTGATCGCGCTGGCGGAGCGGCTGGAGATCTCGAAGGTCGCCACCATCGACCGTCGCCATTTCACCGCTGTACGACCACGTCATGTCACGGCCTTGACGTTGTTGCCGGAGATCTTGTGAGGCTGCCGAGGAAGCCGTCCGCCGGTCCGAACGCTGTTGCCCGATCCGGTGCCACAGGACGCGGCCGGCACCTCTGACCTGCTCCTTGGTCATCGTGACCAGGGCTCGGGCGCGAGGACGAACGGCGTCACGGGCCGGTCGTGCGGCGCCTCACGGGGATCGAGCTGGCGGGCGATGACACCGTTGCCGAGCATCAAGATCGGCACCTCGTCATCTCCGGCTCGCGCGGCTCGCCTCGACGTCCACGGCCTCGCTGAGGCCTGGAACCGTCCCGGTCACGCCGTCGAGCCGGCTGCGACGTCGCCGGATGACGATCTGGCGGCCTTCTTCGGCGATGTCGGCGATGTCGGCGATGTCGTTGATGTCGGCCAGGTCTCCCGGGCGAAGACCGGGCGTGCGTAGCGCCGCCGTCGGCAGGGGCACCTGGTTCTCGCCGTCGATGCGCACCGGTCCCGTACGCCTGGCACGTGGCCCGTCGCCGTACTCCGTAGCCTCTGCTTCAGCCGTCACCGGTACAGGTTGACCTGTGTCACGTGGCGCGTGTCGGTGATTCCGGAGAGTCGCTCTCCCTTCGTCGCCGTCCCCGCGTCGCCGTCCCCGCGTCGCCGTCCCCGCGTCGGCGTCAGCCGGTCAAGAAGACCGAGGTCCTCTGGCGCCGGCCAGTCCGGGCCCAAGCGCCGCCGACGTGTTGGCAAGGTGCGCTTCCAGGGCCGGGCGGGGCCGACGCCTCGCGGAAAGATTTAATGAACATTCTCGTCGAATAGGTAAATAGACAATAAAGACACTTTTGGCTGATCATACGTAGCATCATGCTCCTGGGTAGACCCCTATCGATCTAGGAGCAACCTCCTGTGGCACCTCCCCTAGTGCGTCGGCTGATCACGGCCGCGAGTCTGTCGCTGGTGGTCGCGGCGACCATGACAGCACTGCCCTCCAGCACCGCGAACGCTCTCTCGTCCGACGTCGTCATCTCCGCCGTGTACGGCGGCGGCGGCAACTCCGGAGCGGTTTTCAAGAACGACTACATCGAACTGGCCAACCTCACCGACAGCCCCGTCGACCTCTCGGCCTGGAGCGTCCAGTACGCCTCGGCCGCGGGTGCCGTCTTCCAGCTCACCAGCCTGACCGGCAGCATCCCCGCGCACGGCAGGTACCTCGTCCAGCAGGCCGCGGGCGCCGGCGGCTCCGTCAACCTGCCCACCCCCGACGCCACCGGCACGATTCCCATGTCGGGCACCTCCGGCGTCGTCGCGCTGGTCACGAACAAGATCCCGCTGGTGGGCTGCGGCATCTCGTGTTGGAGCGCTCCTAACGTCAAGGACCTGGTCGGATACGGCGCGACCGCGAACGTCGAGACCCTCGCCGCCCCCGCGCTCACCAACACCACGGCCAACGCCCGCACCGGAGCGCTGACCGACACCGACAACAACGCCGTCGACTTCGTCTCCGGCGTGCCGAAGGCCACCAACTCCGCGGGTACCACGGTCAGCGCGGGCGACCCGGGTGGCCCCGGCGACCCCGGCGACCCGACCCCCGGCACCAGGCGCATCCACGACATCCAGGGCTCGGGCCGGATCTCCCCGATCGTCGGGCAGAACGTCACGAACGTCCCGGGCATCGTCACCGCCGTCCGGGTGACGGGCAGCTCCCGCGGTTTCTGGTTCCAGGACCCGTCCGCCGACGCCGACCCCCTGACCAGCGAGGGCCTCTTCGTCTTCACCGGCTCGACGTCGCCGACGGTCGTCATCGGGGACTCCGTCCTGGTCTCCGGCCGCGTCACCGAGTACCGCCCGGCCACCGGCGCGCAGACCCTCACCGAGCTCGGCGGCACGATCAGCACCATCAGGCTCACCGGCGGCAACGCGCTGCCCGCGCCCGTTCCGGTCACCTTCCCCGAGGCCTACACCAAGAGCGGCAGCCTGGAGGCCCAGCCCCTGGAGCCGTCCTCGTACGTGCTGGACTGGCTGGAGGTCCACGAGGGCATGCGGATCACCGTCGCCCAGGACACCCGCCTGATCAGCCCGGTCAACACGGCGTTCTCGGAGCTGTGGGTGACGCTCAAGCCGGGCGAGAACCCGACCCCGCGCGGCGGTACCGTCTACTCGGGCTACGACGCCCTGAGCAGCGGCCGGCTGCTGATCCTCTCGCTGAACGGCGGCGCCCCCGCCGCCAACGTCGGCTCCACCCTGGCCGCCGGGACCACCGGACCGCTCGACTACCAGTCGTTCGGCGGCTACGTCCTGCTGGCCACCCAGCTCGGCACGATCACCGAGGGCGGCCTCAAGCGCCAGAAGGTGCTCCCGCCGAAGAAGCAGGGCGACCTGTCCGTCGCGACGTACAACGTCGAGAACCTCGCCGCCACCAACCCGGCCGCCAAGTTCGCGCGGCTCGCGGAGGCGGTCGTCGACAACCTCGGCAAGCCCGACATCCTCGCCCTGGAGGAGATCCAGGACAACAACGGCGCCACCGACAACGGCGTCGTCGCGGCCGACGAGACCGTCGCGAAGTTCATCGCGGCGATCGAGACCGCGGGTGGACCCACGTACGACTGGCGCTCCATCGACCCGAACAACGGCACCGACGGCGGCGAGCCGGGCGGCAACATCCGCCAGGTGTTCCTGTTCAACCCCGCGCGCGTGACGTTCGTCGACCGTCCCGGCGGCGACGCCGACACGGCCGTCTCCGTCGTCCGCGAGCGGCCGACCAGCAACCAGGTCTCCCTGTCGGTCTCACCCGGCCGGATCGACCCGGCCAGCGACGCCTGGGCCTCCAGCCGCAAGCCGCTCGTCGGCGAGTTCCTGTACGACGGCAACAAGCAGCTGTTCGTCGTCGCCAACCACTTCAACTCCAAGGGCGGCGACGCTCCGCTGAGCGCGGCCGTGCAGCCCCCCGTCCGGAGCTCCGAGGTCCAGCGCGTCAAGCAGGCCACCGAGGTCCGCGACTTCGTCAAGGACCTCTCCGTCAAGAGCGCCGGGCGCGCCGAAGTCGTCGTCCTGGGTGACATCAACGACTACCAGTTCAGCCCCACCATCCAGACCCTCACCGAGAACGGCACCCTCCTCAAGACCCTGATCGACACCCTCCCCGTCAACGAGCGCTACAGCTACATCTTCGACGGCAACTCCCAGGTCCTCGACCACATCCTCATCAGCCCGGCCATCAAGGGCTACTCCTACGGCGTCGTCCACATCAACGCCGAGTTCTCCGACCAGGCCAGCGACCACGACCCCCAGGTCGTCCGCATCCTCACCGGCTGCAACGTCGACCCCCTCCCCACCCGCTGCCGCCCCGGCAGCCCCGTCGTGGACGAGTGACCCCCTGAAAAGCGCCCGTCCTCAGAGGACGGGCGCTTTTCTCGTTCCGTTCCATGCGGTGGTGATTCTGTCGGTGGCGGACCGTATGGTGACGGCATGATCATCATCTCCGGTCGGCTCAGTGTCGATCCCGCCGCTCGTGACGCCTACCTGCGCGACTGCGTCAGCGTGGTCGAGCAGGCGCGCACCGCGCCCGGCTGCCTCGACTTCGCGCTCGGCGCCGACCTCGTCGAGGCCGACCGGATCAACGTCTACGAGCGCTGGGAGTCGGAGGAGAGTCTCGACGCCTTCCGGACCTCCGGGCCGAGCGACGACCAGACGGCGATGATCCGCGACGCCGAGGTGCTCCGCTACCAGATCTCCGGCTCCGGCCCCGCCTGATCAGACGGGCGACGACGGAAGCCGGGTGTCGCCACCGCTGTGGTCCAAGCGGAGGACAGCCCCGCGGAGCAGTGCTTACTGTTACCCCATGGTTCCCTTGCCGTTCTGCACCGCCGTTGTCGAGGTGACTCAGGCCCAGGGGGAGTTTCTCGCCAATCTCCCGTGTGCCGGGCTCGTCGTGGAGCCTTACATGCGATGCTCTCTGGAGGCGGGACATCGCGGTCGGCACGTCACCCTGGCTCAGGGGTCGTCGATGACGGACTGGTGGGCGACCTGGGGGACCGAGGACATCCACGGGGAGTTCCAAGTGCTTCCGAACTGCCCGATCACCGAGCCGATCAGCGAGGACGCGTGCGTCCTACCGGCCGAGCACGTGGGAAAACACAGCTTCCAACTGGTCTGACCCACCGTTCCCGCCCGGCCCGGGTCGGTGCCGAAGGTCCCACGCCTTCTCCCGTTGTCGCCCGGGCGCTCGAAAATCTGGGCTTCGAAGTGACGAAACCGGGGCAGACTGCCGAGGTGCCCTCTGTCGAAGAGCTCCTGCGGAAGGTCGAGTCGCTCAAGCCCGCCGTGTCTCCCGCGACCGGCGCGCAGAAACGGCACCAGCCGTTGACCCTGCTCTGGGCGATCGGCCGCGCGGCCCAGGGCAAGCCACGTCTGCGGCGGTGGGAGAGCGTCTACCGCGAGCTCGGACGGCTCATCGAGGAGTTCGGGCTTGAGGAGGACCGGCCCAACCCCGAGTTCCCCGTGCTGTGGCTCTACCACCACGGTCTCTGGGATCTGCCCGGCCACGCCGACGTACCGGCCGCCAGTGGTCGGAGCGCGCAGAAGTGGATGAAGGAGAACGATCCGGACAGTGGCCTGCAGCCGTGGGCGTACGAGATCGTCACCGACCGGGAGGACATCCGGGCCCGGATCGTCGTGAGGCTGCTCAGCGCGTACTTCCACGGCGTCGACCACAACAGGCTTCTCTCCAGGGTCGGGCTGGACGCGATCTCCCCTCCGGCCAGTCGTCGCGAGGCCGTCGTGGAGCGCGTCATCCGCGACTCCCTGCTCGCCGACCAGATCAAGCGCGCGCACGACTTCCACTGCCAGATCTGCGGCGACCGTCTCGCTCTCCACCGGGGCTTCTACGCGGAGGGGGCCCACATCCGCCCGCTCGGAAAGCCGCACAACGGCCCCGACGAGCCCGGCAACCTGCTCTGTCTCTGCCCCAACCACCACGTCCTGCTCGACAGAGGGATGATCGCCATCCAGGCGGACCTCACGACGACGGACACGGTGTCCGGCGCCTCGCTCGGCCGGCTCCGGGTCACCGAGAACCACGAGATCAGCCAGGATCATCTGGACTACCACCGGCAGGTCATCGCCAAGCGGAGCTGAGCTTCTTCCCTGCCACACCGAGCCGGAGGGGTTCGTTCGTCGGCGTGACGACGAGAACCATCGCGCCGAGATGGGGAGACCGGCGTCCCGGACGAGAGTGGCATCGGGTCCGTGGACGCCGGTCTTTTCGCACGGCCCCACGCCCGGCACGGGGGAGCCGTCGGCGTGGGCCGGCTCCGGGGTCAGCGGGGGTCGGGGGACGACCCCGGCTGCCCGGAGATTGGGAAGTCGTGCCCGGCCGGCAGGTCGAACCAGACGCCGGTGCCGAGCCGGCCGGTGCCGCACAGGCGGGTCCAGTGGGCGCCGCAACGCCCGTGGGTGAGCTCGGCGACGATGCGCAGGCCCCGGCCGCCGAGTTCGAGGTCGTCGACGCGCTCGGGGACGGGCAGGGGGCGATCCAGGAGGTGTTCGATCAGGGCGGCTCCGGCTCCGGCGTCGACCACCTCGGCTCTGACCGGCAGGCCGTGGTCGTGCAGGAGACGTAGCTCGTAGGGGCCGGGGGCGTGGCGGGTGGCGTTGGTGGCCAGCTCGGAAACCACGACCTCCAGCTCGGCGAGCATGCCGGCGGTGAGGGGTGGCTTGCACAGCTGTTCGCGGAGCAGTTCCCGGGCGCGCCGGGCCGCGCTGCCGGGAGGAAGGCACCAGGCGGTCATCCGGAAGCGACCACGGAGTTTCCCGTGTCCGTCAGGAGCTTGGACGGGAACGTCTCGGGGGAGGTGGAGCAGGCGTGCCTGGTCGCCTTGGTGGCGCTGAGATCTGGCGAGCGGTTGCGGTCTGCCCGCTGCGCGAGCTATCTCCGAGAGTTCTCGGTACGCCTCGCGTCGGTGACCACGGCCGCACATCTCGGGGACTTCTACGAGCAGGCCGCGAATTTCTTCATGTGGCAGCAGGTGACGGCGGCTTAGTAGGGTTCCCAATCGTGCCGGTCGGCACCGGTCCTGAGTGCCCGGACGCGTTTGCGCACCTCGGCGGAGGCCCGTTCGTCCTGGCCCGCCTTCTGGCCGAGCCAGGTGACCATGAGGAACTCCCGGACGTCGCCCAGCACCCGGTAGCCGGGCCAGCGCATCACGTCGAAACCGTAGGCATCGACGTAGGCGTCGTACTCCTGGGCCGTGTGCCAGCCGAAGCGTTCGTAGTAGATCGCGGTGAGGACGAGATCCCACTCGCGAGGTCCCAGCGCGAAACCGTCCAGATCGATCAGCACAGGGCGGCCCGTACGGTCGCGGATGACGTTGCCCACGCTCGCGTCCCCGTGGATCACACCCTGGGGAAGCGCGAAGGTCAGCGCCGCGTAGTCGTCACGGAGCCGGGTGAGTCGCTCGTGCAGGAACCGGGTGTCCTCGGAACCGAACCAGTCGCTGCCGGTGATCCGACGCTCCGCCCGAGCGAAGGGTTCCAGACGTGGAAGCCGCAGTTCCGCCGGCGCCCGCATCGCGTGGAGTCTGGAGAGCAGGATGCTCAGCTCGGCGGGTGACCCGTAGTCCTCTCCCTCGGAGAGGGACTCCCAGAACGTGACAGCGTGTCCGTCCACGGTGAGGGGCTGGTCGAGGGGAAGCGCGCGAACGGCCGGAAAGCCCTCGGCGGCCAGCCATCCGGCTACCTCGACCTCCTTCCTGACGTCGTCCGTGGGTGCCGTCGTCCGGCCGATGCGCGCGATGACGGGTGAGGCGAGGCGGTAAACCGCGTTCTCGCCGAGCCGGATCAACCGGGCGTTCGACGGATCGAGCCCGGCCCGGACGCATGCCCGCACGAGGGTGGCCCGGGTGTTCTCGTGGGTGAAGAGAGATCCAGGATGCTGAGGGAGCGATGCAACCGTTCGGCTCTCGGTCATGAGCCGAACGGTACCCCCTGTCACCGGAACCGTCTCGACGCTGCCGGGTGGAGTGCTTCCAAGGATCGGGGGTGTTGACGGTGAGCAGCCGGATGGGCTCGCGTCGCGACATGGCGGACGCCTCCTCCGTCGGACGTTCGCCACTCCGGGATGGCCGGGCGCGTCAGAGGAGGTCGCGTACATGCTGGACGAACGCGAACCACTCGCCTGGCCGGGTTCCTTTGTGCCCGTTGTGCTCCAAGGTCAGCTTCAGGGTCTTCTTGAGTGGGTGCGGTGACAGCATGATGGCCTCGTTCCGCCGTGCCAGCCTGGTCATTTCCGCTGGGGTGGGTGGCCGGTCGCTCTTCCGGCCGTTGCACCGCGCGTGTGTGGGGGCCAGGTTCCAGATCGCGTCCAGGTCCGGTGCCGTGCCCTCGCCTCCGGGGCGGAGAAGTCGCATGAACGAGTAGGGGAACACGTGGTCGACGGCGATGACGTCGGTGCCCGTGGTGATGAGTTCCGCGCAGATCATGCAGAGACCGTGCTGGAAGCCGATGACCGCGTCCGTGACACCGGTGACCGGTCGGCGGCGCCGCCTGTCGGTGATCCGCAGGGTGGTCATGTCCACGGCGACGCCTTCGTCGATCAGGCTGCGGCCGATCCCGGCGGCGAAGGACATCTCCACGATGTTCCAGCGGGCCGACAGCTCGCCGCGCAGGGTCGGGGCCTGCTCCGACCGGGCGAGGTCGCGGAGTTCCCTGCTCAGCCGGACGACCTGCTCGTGGGAGCGGCCCGTCACCTCGTAGAAGCGGTGCGGCACCTCCGCTCCTTCGCCGCGCAGGTTGTGGAACTTCCGCATCACCATCCTGGGCATGGACTCGACGGCCGCCGCCAGCAGTTCTTCGGTGGGGCTACCGAGCCTGAGCGACTCCGGGGCCTCTCGCTCGGCCACCGAGAGGAAATCCTTCTCTCCCCGTTCACCCTTCCGGGATACCTGTGGCGCCTGGCCGAGGTGTCGTACCAGCCCCATCGCGTACGGCACCGCCAGGTCCCTGAGCAGGATCTCCGGCCGGTCCTCGGCGGCGGCGTCCAGGAGCGCGGTGCCGAGGGCGAACTTGTAGGTCCGGGTGTTCGCCCCTATCAGCACGGCCATACGCCACGAGGACCGTGAGCTCCGCTCCCAGTGAGGGAAATCCATGTGCGGCCATCCTTGGTGTGTATTTGCCGAAATACACGCTATTTTCACCGCTCGCGTCGGGGAGCGCGTACGGCGAGGAGGGCCGGTAGTGTCTGGGGCTTCCGAAGGAAGCCGTGCGTACGCGAAGGAGTGGTCCGAGGTGGGGAAGCTCGTGCGGGACAGGATTCCGGAGATCATTCGCGAGAACGGCGGGGAGCCGGTGGTGACCGTTCTCGACGACGCCGACTATCGCGAGGCGTTGCTGGAGAAGCTGTTCGAGGAGGCGGCGGAGCTGCGCGAGGCCCCGGCGGCCGAGGTGGCGGAGGAGATCGCCGACGTGCTCGAAGTGCTGCGAGCCGTCGCTCACGTCCACGGGTACGAGTGGTGGGACATCGAGAAGGTCGCGGAGGACAAACGCGCCGAGCGGGGCGCGTTCTCCGGACGGATCCACCTTGGGTGAAGGTTGAGCCGGAAACGGGAAACGGATCGCCGGGGGTGGACGGCCGACTGCTCCGCAAGGCGGTTCGCGACAAGGTTCCCAGGCTGACGGATCCGGCGCGTGCGAGAAAACTCAAGCAAAACCGTTGAGACGGGAAGCGTCCGTGCGCACACTCAATCAGAGCTCATGACCTGCTCGGTGAGGGAGATCAGGATGGCGCTTCGGTTTCTCGGCAAGGATCCCGACAGCCCGAACGGTGACTCCGCGACGGTCTGGGAGGACACCGAGACCAGCGAGTATGTCCTTCAGGGGTATGTGGTGGCCGATCCGGCCGCCCTCGGTGTCGGTCCCGTTCCCGACGGGGAGACGGTGATCCGGTTCCCCAAGCGAATGATGCGGTTCTTCCCGGAGGTGAACGGTGGCGGTCGGACGGACGCTTGAGCAGTGGCTACGCGTGTGCGCGCACTCCGCGCTGCATCTGGAGATGCGCGACGGCTACATGCTCGACGACCCCGACTACCGTGCCTGGCAGGCCGGCCACCGGATCGACCCGGACGATCGGACTTCCTGGTGGCGGCCGTGGCTGCGGAACGTCGTCGACGCGACCGCTCGCGGTGTGGAGATGCGGCGCGCCCGGATCGTCTCCGAACCTGTCAGCCAGTACATCCGGTACGAGTACGACGTGACCTTTCCCAACGTGCGTGCGGGGGAGCAGGTGCGGTGGCTGCCCCGGCGCAACGCCACCGGTCTGGCATTGCCCGGTAACGACTTCTGGCTGTTCGACGAGGAGACGTTGCTGGTCAGCCACTTCAGCGGCGACGGCGACAAGGTGGGTGCGGAGACCTTCACCGACCCGGATCTCGTGAAGTTCTGCGTCACGGCGTTCGAGGCGGTGTGGGAGCGGGCCATTCCCCACGGCGACTACCGGCCCGCCTGAGCGATAACGGATCATGCGCTCCTCGTCCTCCAGTGCGCACAAGGCGCTCGAAGCCCTTGGCATGAAGCTGCGAGGCATCCGTCTCGACGCGGGACTTTCGGGGCGTGCTCTTGGCCATATGACCGGCTGGCACTCCTCCAAGGTCAGCAAGATCGAACACGGCAGGCAGACTCCCACGGCCGATGACATCCGCGCGTGGTGCGAGCAATGCGGCGCCGACGACCAGATCGCCGACCTGGTCGCCTCGCTACGGGCCGTCGAGGGCATGTTCGTGGAGTGGCGGCAGATGGAACGCACCGGTCTGCGGCTCGCCCAGGAGTCCGTGTTGCCCCTGTGGGAACGAACGCAGCGTTTCCGTATTTACTCCCCGAGAGTGGTCCCGGGGCCGCTGCAGACTCGCGCCTACATCACGGCCGTGCTGACCGCGATCATGCGACGGCGGTCTCTTCCCGATGAGGCCGGTCTGCCGTAATCCCGTCAGCCGGTGGCGATCGCGGCGAAGCGGGGGGCGTCCGCGGTGTGGTCCCAGCGGTGGCACTCCCAGGCCAGGCGCCGGGCGCGGAGTCGCAGGGCGACGGGGGCGCGGTCGGCGGGGCGTGGGTGGCCCGCCGATCGGAGTCCTCTCCCGAGCGGGGCGTCGGCGCGCAGGATCTCCTCGGCGGCGGCGGGGTCACCGGCCAGCACCCGGAGGAGGGCACGGCGTACGTAGCCGAAGTCGTCGTTGGGGCAGCGCGCGATGTGCTCCTCGGTCACCGTGTGCGCGTCGTCCAGCCGGCCCTGCGTCAGGAGCAGCTCGACGCGCAGGCGGTACAGCCACGCCCTGTCGAGCCACCAGCCGTTCCGCGGGATCGCGTGTTCCACGACGGTCAGGGCGTCGGCGATCCCGCCCTCCTCGCGCAGGAGCACGGCCTCCGCGAGCGCGAGGCGCACGGCCGCTTGGTCGTCGTCGGCGCCGACCGCGTGGGCCTGGGCGAGGAGGTCGCGGGCGTCGCCGTCGCGGCGTTCGTAGAGGGCGAGGCAGACCCGGCGGGCCAGCCGCAGGACCCGCACCGTCGGCTGCTCGTCATCGTCGGCGAGCGGCGGCGGGAGGAGGCCGAGCAGCCGCCGGTCGACGCTCCAGCCGGTCTCGTCGCGCACGGTGGCCTCGATCCGCTCGCCCAGCACCTCGCGCAGCGAGACCTCCAGCCAGTCGTGGTACCACGTGCCGAACGACCCGGCCTGCGGGGCGAGCGCCTCGCCGACGCATGTCCAGTCGCCCCAGACCTGGCCCGCGGCGGGGCCGTTGACGACCAGGTGGGAGCGGTAGCCGCAGCCGTGCTCGGCGACCGGCAGCAGTCCCTCGAAGGCGGCCTCCATGGCTTCGTCGTAGCCCTCGTCGGCCGTGGGCGGCTCCCACTCCTCCGTGAACGGGAACGGCCCGGACCGCGTCCAGGAGCCGTCCGGCCGCACCCCGTGCACCCCGTAGTACGGGCCGGCGCCGCCGTTGCCGAGCCGGGTCAGGAACGTGCGGTAGTCGGCGGGAAGGCGCACCCCGATCCGCGTCTCGACGTCCTCCAGCGTGGCCTCGTCGAGCGGCGGCTCGAACCGGTAGCGGTGCTCGCGGGCGCCGAAGAGGCCGAGGTCCGCGTCGTACTCGCGGAGCGCGCCGATGCCGCGCCGGATGACGTCCAGATCCACAGCGGCACCCTACCCGGAGTCCGGCCACCTCCTCGGGCCGTCGTTTCCGTACAAGACGGTCGCGGGGCCGCTTCCTAGCATGGGCGTGGGCATTCCGCCGCGACGCGTCGGCGCGGTGCCGCCATCCGTTTGTCGATCCGCCTGGCGGCCTCGTCGCCCGGCAATGAGGAGAACACCACATGCGTGATCTGGTCTACACCGCGTTCGTTACGCTCGACGGCGTCGTGGACTCTCCGGGCGGGCCGAGCGAGGGGCACCGCGGCGGTGGCTGGGTGGCCGACGTCGAGTTCCTGCCCGAGGCGTTCTCGCTCAAGGGCGAGGAGCTCCAGGACACGACGGCGCTGATGTTCGGCCGCCGCAGCTACGAGGCGTTCGCACCGGTCTGGCCCGGTTCGGAGGACCACGCCGCCTACAGGGAACTGCCCAAGTACGTGGTCTCGTCCACGCTGCCCGACGACGCCCTCGTCGAGGGGTGGGGTCCGATAACGATCCTGCGCTCGGCCGAGGACGTCGCCGAGCTCAAGAAGAGCGAGGGTGGCGCGATCTTCATCCACGGGAGCCCGGAGCTCGCCCGGCGCCTGTCGGACGCGGGCCTGATCGACCGGTACAACCTGCTCGTCTTCCCGGTGCTGCTCGGAGCCGGGAAGAGCCTGTTCAGCAGGGCGGACAAGGACAAGTAGGCACTGAGGCTCCGGGAGTCCGAGGCCTACCCGAACGGTGTCGTCAAGATGATCTACGACGTCGTCGGCTGATCCAGGTCCAGGGCGATCGCACCGCCGGTGCCCTCGCGGAGCTGCCGCGCCGTGCGCCCGACGTAACGGCGCAGCGCACGGGCCAGGTGCGGCTCGTCGAAGTACTCGAACTTGGAGACGACATCGGCGACCGGGGTGCCGGAGGCCAGCAGCGCCGCGGCCTTGCGGACGCGTTCGATCTGCCGTACGGCGCCCTGGGAGAGCCCGGTCGCCGCGCGGAACCGGCGTTCGACGGTGCGCCCCGAGAGCACCGGACGGTGGCCTCGGCGGACCTCGGCGACGAGCGGGTCACGGACCACGGCTCCGGCGCGCACCAGGCGGTCGACCAGGGCTTCGGCGTCGTCGGGGCCGGGCGTCTCCCAGCGGAGACCGTCCAGCCGGAAGGTGCTGTGCGTGGCGTCGGGGAGTTCGACGCCACGGTCGACCAGGGCCGGTGCGGGCACGGCCCGGGGCCAGGTGCCCACCGCGAACTCGATGCCGACGAAGGTCGCGCCCTCCGGCACCGGCGCGGTGCCGGTCCCGGTCTCGGGGCCGGAGATGTTCGCGTACGCCGTGCCGTCGAGCTCCCAGAACACCAGGCCCCAGCACACCGTCGCCACCGAGGTCATCTCCGAGACCCGCTCGCTCGTGCAGGTCCACACGGTGTCGACCCAGGGCGAGTCGGACGCGCGAGTCTCGAACCGCAGTGTCACGGGAGAAGGATAGGCGCAGTTCGTCGTACACCCAATCGAGCCGTCGTGCCGGCCGCCGACCGCCTCGCCGGCGCGTCCGTCCCGGCGGTGTGCCCGATCACCCTGAGCGCCGAGGACGCCACCCGGCGGAGGGAAAACGGGTGGCCGACGAAAGCGGCGTGCTTCTACGCTCGGCGAATGAGCTTCGAGTGGGTTCCGCTGACCAAGGACGACGTCGGGGTGTGGGCGGAGTTGCTGGTGGCGATCGACGAGGTGGACCAGGTCGGGGGGAGGGAGACCGCGGAGGCCCTCGCCGAGGATCTCGCCAACCCGCTGCTCGATCCCGCCGAGGGCACGCTGGGGGTGTGGGAGTCCGGCCGGCTGGTCGCGTACGGGATGACCATGAGCCGGGCGGCGGCCGATCCGGTCCACCGGATGAGTCTGTGGGGCGGGGTGCATCCGGAGTACCGGCGCAGGGGCCTGGGGGGCCGCCTGCTGGAGTGGGCGATCGGCAACACCCCGGTGCTGCACGAGCGCCGCTTCCCCGGGCGGCCGCTCGAACTCCACGTCGAGGTAGACAGCCGCAACGAGGGCCTGCTGGCACTGGTCACCAGGGCGGGGATGAAGCCGGCCCGGTGGTTCTACGGGATGACCCTCGACCTGGGCGGCGAGCTGCCGCAGGCCGCACTGCCGGAGGGGCTGCAGATCATCACCTACCGGGACGATCTGGAGGACGCCGTACGGGAGGTGCGCAACCGCTCGTTCGTCGACCACTGGGGGAGTGTCGAGCACACCCCGGAGTCCTGGCGGAACAACCTCGTCGGGGTGCGGGCGTTCCGGCCGGAGGGGTCCTTCGTCGTGCTGGACGCGTCGGGGGAGTGCGTGGGCATCCTGCTCACCCACTACTTCGAGGCCGACACCGAGGCGACCGGGGTCCGCGAGGCGTGGATCCAGATCATCGGCACCCCGCGCGAGTGGCGTGGGCGCGGTGTGGCGAGCGCGCTGCTCGCGCACGCGCTGGGCGAGTTCCGCGCGCAGGGGTACGACACGGCGGGGCTGGGGGTGGACGCGGACAACCCGACCGGGGCCCTCGGCGTCTACACCCGCGCCGGGTTCGAGATCGCGCGCCGCACGGCCGACCACGGGCTCTCGCTGGTCCCCGCGGTGGCGTGACGGTTTGTTCGAAGGACTTCGGTGGTGGCGTGGCGGTCGTTGTCGCGTGATGACCGCTGGGGCGGGACGCCCCCGGAGGGGCGTCCCGCTGTCGTGCGGGTCAGTGGTGGTGCTGGTCCCGGCCCTTCTCGGGGACGTGGCTGGAGATGACGGCCTCGTAGGACTTGTCCCTGGCCTTGGGGCGTGGGTCGGCGACGAGGCCGGCGCACTGGCCGCTGCCGGTGATCCGGTTGGGCACCCCGGCGTCGGACGGGGCGGGCGTGTTGCCGCTGCAGGAGAGCGCGCCGCGGATCCCGGTGCCCGTCATCACGAGGGCGTCGGCGGTGGTGTTGCCGGTCAGCACCGCCGCGCCCCTGAGGTCGGAGCCGGCGACGATCAGCTGGCGGGTGGTTCCGGAGACGACGACCGCGCCGTTGACCTGGGCCTTGAGCAGGTGCACCTCGGCGGCGCCGGACGAGGTGATCGCTCCGTTCACGCTGCCGCCGTTCACCACCAGGGACGCGCCGGAGCCGACGGTCACCCCGCCGTTGATCCGGGCGCCGTTCAGGCAGGTGACGCCGGAGCGGACGGAGAGCGTCCCGTTCCTGGTGCCGGTGATCGTGGTGGTGCAGGCGGGCGGCGCCGCGAGGGTGGTGACCGTGAAGTTCCGGGCCGTGCCGTAGTTGCCGCTGGGGTCGATCGAGCGGTACTCGACGGTGTGCCTGCCCCGGGGTAGCTTGCCGAACGTGAGGCTGTCGATGACGGTGCCGCTCTCGCTGAACGTCCACGGCAGGTCGGCGGAGGTCGGCCAGCCGAAGTAGTTGAACCAGCCGTCGCCGTCCACCCGGGACTCGTGCACGACGTACCCGTCCTGGTCGTCGCCGCCGGTGAGTCTCATGGTGAAGGGGCCGTTGTAGACGTGGGCGTCGCCGGAGGCGACCAGCGGCTCGGAGAGCTCGTAGCCGGTCGTGGGCGGCGTGTTGTCGACGGTCCAGGACCGGGTGTCGCCGCCGGAGGTGGCGGTGAGGGTGTGGTTGCCGGGGGCGAGCGTGAGCTCTCCCAGATCCAGGTCACCGTCGGTGTCGCCGAGCCGCGTGCCGTCCAGCGTCCAGGTGACGGCGGGGACGCCGTCGTCGGGGTGGGTGGTCTCGACGTAGACGACCTCGTCGTGGCCGACGGCCTGGTTGACGGGCGTGGAGGAGAGCAGGCCCGCCTCGACCGGGGCGGGGACGGTGGTCACGGTCGTGTCCACCGTCCAGGTGCGGGTCGCGGTGAGGGCGCCGGAACGGATGGCGGGGTCCCGTACGAAGCCGGTCGGGTCGACGACGGTCGCCTTCACCGTGTGCGTACCGGCGGGCAGGTCCAGCGTGCGGAGGTCGAGTGTGGTGCGGTCGCCCGGGAGGTCGGTGCCGTCGACGCTCCAGGTGGTGGTCAGCGAGTGGCTGCCGGGGTGCAGCGGCTCCACCCAGAGCACCCGGTCGGCGCCGACCGGTGACGCGGTGGGCGTGCCGTCCTGGATGAGGCCGACCTTGGCGGAGATCTTCTGAGTCATCACCTCACGGCTGACCTGGTCGTAGTAGTAGCCCAGCGTTCTCATGATCGAGTGCTCGCTGGGCCGCCAGACTCCCTTGCCGAAATACAGGCCGCCCTCGTGGCGGCCGATGACGCCGCCCGCCTCGCTCGGCTCGCCCAGCCAGCGCCACCACTTCTTCCGCTCGTCCCTGATCCGCTGCTCGGTCAGCAGGGTGTGGTGCACGGAGGTGGGCTCGCCGCCCTCGTAGGTGCCGCCCTCCACGCCGCGCGTGTAGTAGGTGTACTCGTCCTGCAGCCCGCCCAGCGAGTGGCCGATCTCGTGCGGCGCGATGAGGGCCGACATCGAGTTGTGGCCCGAGGAGGTGGCGTAGGCGCCGCCCGCGCCGCCGTAGGTCCCGCTGTTGCCCAGGGCGAGGATCTGCCGGTTGGCGCCGCTGGTCCCGGTCACCAGGTTGGCGTACGAGTTGGCCGCCGAGTTGCTCATGGTGACGAGCCGCTGGACGCTGGCGGGGTTGCAGCCGCCCCAGAACGCCATGCTCAGCGGGGTGTTCCTCCTGCCGGAGGCGAGGTCGGGGTCACAGCCGATGCCGGACTCGCCGGAGACGATGTCCACCCGGTAGACGTTGAAATAGTTGCGGTAGGACTTGTACGGCTCGATGGACCACATCACGTTGAGCTGCCGGTCGGCGTCGGCGGCGAACGTGGACCGCTCGCCCTCGGTGTAGCCGTCGCCCAGGATGATCAGGTTGAACCGCTTGTCCGGGGCTCCGGTGACCTGGAGCGGCACCACGGTGGCGCTGCCGACGTCGGCCGCGGTGGTGGCGGCGGTGGCGGATGCTGTTGGAGCGGTGAGCAGGGCCGCGGTTATCGAGACGGCCGTCGAGACGGCCGCCACGGCGGTGAGCGGCCTGGTGATACGCATAGCGGGGGGAACCTCCATGGGCCAGTCGAGACTCCCAGCACTATCGTGCGTCGGCGCTCCGGGCGTCCATCTCAAATAGTGATAAATCTGGACTTATGGTCTTCAGTTGGTCTTTATCCCTTTCCATCCCTGTTCTATAGTTCTTTGGAATATTGGTTCAAGGGAGTGGAGGCGCGATGTCGTACCCGGAGGCGCGTTACCTGGGCGAGGCGGGCGAGAGCAGCGGGACCTTCCGTCCGGCGAGCGCCGGGCCGGATCTGATGATCGGCGGGACGGCGGTGCACTACCTGGGCACCGGTGCCTCGACGGGCGGGCAGTTCGGCCTGTACCGCTGGGAGATGGGACCGAAGCGTTCCGGCCCGGCGCCCCACTTCCACCGGACGATCTCCGAGTCGTTCTTCGTCCTGTCCGGGACGGTGCGGCTGTTCGACGGGAAGGGCCCGACCGACGCGACGGAGGGAGACTTCCTGCACGTCCCGGCGGGCGGGGTGCACAGTTTCAGCAACGAGTCCGGCGAACCGGCCTCGATGCTCATACTCTTCACTCCCGGGGCGCCGCGCGAGGCGTACTTCGAGGAGCTCGGCGCGATCGTGGCCGAGGGGCGTGAGCTCAGTGACGCGGAGTGGACGGACCTCTACCTCCGCCACGACCAGTACATGGTCTGACGGTCATGACGGAGTTCCGCGAGGAACCGATCTACCGGCAGCTGGCGCGGATCGGGAAGACGCTGGCCAGCCCCGTGCGCCTCAGGTTGCTCGACGTGCTCGACCAGCGGGAACGCACCGTCGAGCAGCTGGCCGAGGCGGCCGGCGTCCCGCTGAAGAACACCTCGGCCCAGCTGCAGCAGCTCCGCGCCGCCCACCTGGTGACGAGCCGCAGGGACGGTACGCGGATCTACTACCGGCTGGCCGACGAGCGGGTCTCCCGGTTCCTGGGCGAGCTGCAGGACTTCGCCGGGGAGAGGCTCGCCGACCTGCGGGAGGCGGTGTCCGAACACCTCGGCGACCCCGTCGTCCTGGAACCGGTGACCGCCGGTGAGCTCGCCGCGCGCCTCGCCGACCCCGGCGCCGGCGTCGTGATCGTCGACGTCCGCTCCGCGGCCGACCACGCCCGCGGCCATGTGCCGGGGGCGCTGTCGGTGCCCCTGGCCGAGCTGAGCGACCGTCTCGGCGAGCTTCCCGGGGACGCCGAGATCGTGGCCTACTGCGGCGGACCCTACTGCGCGGTCTCCCCTGAGGCCGTACGGCTGCTGCGTGAACGGGGTTTCCGCGCGCGCCCGCTGGACGGAGGGCTCGCCCGCTGGAGGCGTACGGGCAACCGACTGCAGGCCGGTTCCACCCCCTCTACCCCGTGACCGACCCACCCCCTCGCCTTCGCTCTCGTCCTTGCCCTCGTCTTCGGCCGGGTGTGCACGCGCCATGACGCGTATTTCTCCGCTCGCGGTCTCGGCGCTCTCCACGAAGACGTTTCGCGAGTGGGATGGCGACTCGCTTTCCGGGCGATTGCCCGCACTTCTGGATCGCGGCGGTCGACGACGCTTCGCCGCCGAATCACGAGATCGGGGCCGGGGCTCACTTTCCGGGTGGCCGGCACGTCTCACCTGGCAGGAGAACGCGGCCACCACCCTCTCTGACCTGCGTAGAGATAGCCAGGCGGGCCATCCTGAAAGTAGAAAAACAGCTTCATTTACCTTATGTGGGGAAATGGGCGTGCAATAAAATATCCCGCATGTCGCATAACGAGTACGACTTCGCCGATTAGTAGGATCGGATGAAATGGCGCATCGTCGGCAATGCGTCTGAACGGAGTAATACCAAAAGAAAAGGTCAGCATTATGACAGGCATTGGTCATTTGCGAATTGGCGGGCGAAGTGTCGAGCGAAGGGGCATTCGACCCTGGCTCGCCGGAGCCGTGGCAGCAGTCCTCGCGCTGGGGTGCGTCACCGCGACACCGCACGCGGCGAGGGCCGCGACGGCGCCTCCGCTCGGCACGGTCACGAGTTACGCGGTCCTGGGCGGTTCCGCCGTCACCAACACCGGCCCCAGCGTCCTCACCGGAGACCTCGGCGTGAGCCCGGGGTCGGCGATCACCGGTTTCCCGCCCGGCCTCGTGGTCGGCGCCGTCCACGCGGCCGACGCCGCCGCCGCCCAGGCGCAGGCCGACCTGACCACCGCCTACAACAACGCGGCCGGCCAGGTCGCCGACGCCACCCTCGCCACCGAACTCGGCGGCGCGACCCTGACGCCGGGCACCTACAACTCCGCCCTGGGCACCTTCCAGATCACCGGGGAGCTGACCCTGGACGCGCAGGGAGACCCCAACGCCGTCTTCATCTTCCAGGCGGCCTCCACCCTCATCACCGCGTCCGCGAGCACGGTGAACCTCATCAACGGCGCCCAGGCCTGCAACGTCTTCTGGCAGGTCGGCAGCTCGGCCACGCTGGGGACCGGCTCCAGCTTCGTCGGCAACATCCTGGCGCTGACGTCGATCACCGCGACCACCGGCGCGGTGATCGACGGCCGCCTCCTGGCCCGCAACGGCGCCGTCACCCTGGACACGAACACCGTCAGACGCTCGCTCTGCGCCGCGCCGGTGTCACGGGAGACCTCGACCGCGCTGGCCGTGGCGCCCACGCCCGGGGTGCCGGGCGGGTACACCCTCACCGCGACCGTCACCTCCTTCGGCCCCAACCAGCCCACCGGGCCGGTCGGGTTCTTCGACAACGGGGTGAGCCTGGGAACCGCCGTGCTCGACAACAACGGCCGCGCCGTGCTGGCCGTGGTCCTCGCGCCCGGAAGTCACGGGCTCACGGCCGCCTTCCCCGGCACCGCCCTGCTGGACGCCAGCGTCTCACCGGTGGTGCCCGTGGTCGTCCCGCCGGTGTCGCGGCAGAGCGCGACCACACTGGTCGCGGTGCCCACGCCCGGGGTGACGGGCGGGTACACCCTCACCGCGACCGTCATCTCTCCCGGGCCGAACGCGCCGACGGGACCGGTCGGGTTCCTCGACAACGGGGTGAGCCTGGGAACCGCCGTGCTTGACAACAACGGCCGTGCCGTGCTGGCCGTGGTCCTCGCGCCCGGAACCCATGTGCTCACGGCCGCCTTCCCCGGCACCGCCCTGCTGGACGCCAGCGTCTCGGCGCCGGTGACCCTGATCGTCCCGGCCGTCGACGTCCCGGTGTCACCCGCCGGCACATCGTCCACCGGCGCCAAGCCCAGCACGAGCATCAGGAACCACCAGCACGACGACAACGTGATCAGGATCAGGGACCGTGAGCGCCACCGCCGCCACTGCTGCCGCTCGGGGGCCAGGTGCTGCCGCTCGTACGCCGGGGTGGACGAGAAGCCCGTTCTCCGTCGCTGACCACGCGCTCAAGGGGTGAGCGGAAGGAGGTGGCCGCCGGTCGCACGTCCGCTGGATCCGTCGCGGGGCCGTGACCCCGCGACGGATCCGCGGCCGGATTGTCGGAGTGGATCACTACTGTTCGCGGCATGTCCACCCCCCACCAGCACGTTGCCCCGCCGGCCGGGACGCAGGTCCCGGCGCCCGGCGTACCCCCTCGGACCTCCCGCCGCGAAGAGGTCTCCTGTCGTGAAGAGGTCTCCCGCCGGGAAGAGGCCGGTCGCGATGAAGAGGCCGGTCGTCGTGCGGAGGCCGTCGCGTGAGCGCGTGGGAGGAGATCCGCGGGCTCATCGACCGCCGGGACGCCGACGCCGTCGCGGCCCGGATCGCCGGGCTGGACGAGGAGGCGCGCAAGGAGGTCGCCGGTCACCTTCCCGGATACCTGAAGACGCTGCGCGGCCGGCGCGAGTCCTGGCAGAGGCTCGACGACCACGCCGAGGTGCTCCGCGCCGCCGGGGCGGGGGTCCTCCCCGGAGCGGCCGCCGTGGCGACCTGGCTGAACCGCAGGGACTTCACCAACAGCTGGAGCCCGCCGTACGGGGACACCGGGCGGATCATGAGGATCCTCGCGGCCCGGCCGGCGGAGTGGCGGGCCGACCTGGCGGGGCGGCTCGTGCTGAGGCTCCGGACGGCGGAGGACCGCGGCATGGAGCTGGCGCTCGCCCTGCTCCGCGCGACCGGGATCGAGGTGCCGGCCCACGATCCGGTGGTCGCCGGATGGGCGAGCGCGGCCGCCGCGTCCGCACCGCCCGCTCCGCACGAGGATCCGCTCCTCGACGTCATGCTTCCCCGCCTCTTCGAGGCCCAGGGGGTGGGGCGGGCCCTGCGGTGGGAGAGCGATTCGGCCGGGTCGTTGACGGTTGCCCTGAGCGCCCTGGCCGCGGCGGACGGGGCGAGACGGTCGGAGTTGCTCCGGGGATGCGTCAGGCGGTTCCTGCTGGGCGGTTCGGTGACGGAGCTGCGGTTCTTCGTCCGCCTGCACGAGGCCCTGGATCCCGCACCGCACGAGATCGAGCCGCGGGCCCGTGACTACCTGCGGCTGCTGCCCGCGGCCCCGGGGCCGGTCGCCGAGCTGGCGCTGCGGCACCTGCGCGGGCTCGACGGGCTCGACCCCCTCGACCTGCTGGAGGGATGGGAGGCGGTGCTCTTCCGGCCCGAGCGCAAGCTCGTCCGTGCCGGGCTCACCTGGCTGGACCGGCGGGTACGGCTCTCACCGGACCTGGCGTCCTCGATCGCCGGACCGCTGGCGCTCGCGCTCGCCGCCGACTCCGCCGAACTCCAGGAAAGGGCGCTGACCCTCGCGACCAAGCACGCGGCCCTGATAGGCGACGAGGGCCGTGCCGTCATCCGTGACGCGCTCGGCACGCTCCCGCCCGACCTCGGACGGCGTGCCTTCGCGGTCTTCGGCGGCGAGGAGCCGGCCGGGGCCGGTCCGCGGGACGGGTTCGATCCGCCCGCGCTCCCTCGGCCCGACACCCCGCGGCGGATGCCGGAACCGATCGGTTCCGTCGCGGAGATGGTGCCCCTGCTGGACGACTCCGACGACTGGCAGGCGTGGGAGCGATTGCTGGCCGGGTTCGTCGCCCTCACGCACCGGGACCGGGAGGGCACGGCCGCCGCGTTCAAGATCCACCTGCTCGGCAGGTACGAGAGCCTGTACGGAGTCCATTACCGGGACCGGGAGGACATGGCCGCCGCCCTGCCCGGCAGGCACGGGCACCTGCACGGAGTCCATCGCTGGAACCGGGTCCACCAGTGGCTGATCGGTGCCGCGTGTTCCCTCACCGGCATCGCGCCGGAGCGCGGCTCCTGGAAGAGCAGGCTCCCCGACACCCGCCGTCTCCCCCCGCCACGCCTGCTCCTGCTGCACCGGGCCGCCGAGATCCAGATGGCCGTGGAGCAGGACGTCGTCCCGCCCCTGCTGCTCGCCACCCCCACCCTCACGACCGGGCACGTGGAGGCGGCCGAGCTGGTGACGAGGCTGGAGGTCATCGAGGCCGCCGGGGCGAAGCCGCTCGCCGCCGACCTGCAGCAGGCACTCCTGCGGCTGCCGAGGGAGCGGGACGCGGAGGCGGCCGAACGCGCCGGACGGCTCTCCTCGGCGGACGGCCGTCTGGTCGCCCGATGGCTGTCCGGCGCCCGGCTCGCCGACCCGGTGGTGGAGATGGGCTGGTCCTACCCGGGATACGGGTACGGAGAGGTGATTCCCGTCCCGTCGGTGCGAGCGCAGGCCACCGGGCTGCCGCTCGTCGACCGGATGTTCGTCGACTCCCCGAGGCAGGGTGGCGGAATCCAGCCGGCCTGGTGGCCGTCGATGTTCCCGTCCCACCGCGAGGTGGCCGCCGCCTACCTGTCACAGCAGCTCCAGCACGAGCAGTGGCACCACATGGCCGTACGGCCGGGCCAGCTGCGCGAGCTCGCCCGGCTCGACGGGCCGCCGGGAACGGCCGTGGCGCTCGTCCTCGCCCGCCTGCTGGGAAACCCGGACACGCCGGAGGCCGTCGACGTCCTGCTGACGATGGCGGGCCGCGGTGACCTGCCGGCCGCCGAACTCGGCGGGCAGGCGGCGGCGCTGGTCGGACACGACCAGATCAAGCTCGTCCACCTGACGGCGGCCCTGGAGTCGGCGTCGCGCCAGGGCGCCCACAAGGAGGTGTGGACGGCGGTCGCCGCGGCGTTGCCGTCGCTCCTGCCCCAGGCCGGTCACCGGCCGCGCCACGGGCTGGCCGATTTCGTGGCGCTGGCCACCACCGCGGCGGCGTGGTGCGGCGCCCGCGGGGCGATCCCCGAGATCGAGGCCCTGGCGGCGCGCAAGGGATCGAGCGGCCTGCTCCGTGAGGCGCGTCGCCTGCACGGGCTGTTGACGGCGAAGGAAGGGTGACCACGCGCTCGAAGCACGACGAGGAGCGCCGGCTCGGCTGATCGGTCCAGGCAGGAGTGATCACCGCCCTGCCGGCTGAGCCGCCTTCCCGGCCTGGGCCGCCTTCCTGGCCTGGGCCGCCTTCCTGGCTTGAGCCACCTTCCTGGCCTGGGCCATCTCCCCGACGTGGGTCGCCTCGCCTTCTTGAACCGGGGGCTCTCCCGAACAGCCCCCTGAACCGGTCCCCGGCTGTCGGCTGTGAAGGTGACCATGAGGGTGGGCGGGCCGAGTCCCCGTCCACCTGGGGGGATCCGTCTGGCCCTCTGTCGAGGCGCGTGTAAGAAATCGAAGGATTCCAGCGGGATTCTGCATGGTCCTGCGGGTGCGGGCTTCGTACGTTGCTCCAACAAAGGACACGCCGCCGATACGGCACCGTAACAGTTTGTGTGTCTTTCCCGTACTCAACGGGAGCAAAGGTACATATGACGCAACATGGCAGAAATGCCACAAGGAGAAGGGAGCCGGCGATGATCCATCGGTCCCCCAGGAGAACACGGCCGGCCACGGTCCCCGGGGCCGCCCGGCCCGGGGCGTTCCGCGCGGGCGTCGGCGAGGAGTCCGAGGCCAGTGTCGCGGCCAGGCCGGTGTCGCCGATGCCGCTGGCGTTCGAGGCCGGAGTCGAGGCCGGAGTCGTGGCCGGGGCCGGCGTGGGTGGCCGAGGGTGACCGCGGTGACTCTCCCGGACGAGGGCCGCCTCCGGCGGCGCAGGCGGCGGCTGGTGGCCATCGCCTTCGCCTTCCCGGCGCTGGCGCTGAACCTGCTGGTGATCGCCGGCCCGGCGGTGAGCAGCCTCTACTACGCCTGGACCGACTGGAACGGCTTCTCCGCCCCCAGCTTCACCGGCCTGGACAACGCCAGACGGCTGATCGAGGACGCGACCTTCTGGAACGCCCTCGGCCACAACCTCATCTGGCTGGTGCTGTTCCTGACCGTGCCGATGGCGATGGGCCTGGTCGGGGCGTTCATGCTGTCGCGCGTCCGCCGGGGCGCCTCCCTGTTCCGGGTGATCTTCTTCATCCCGTACGTGATCGCCAGCGTCGTCAACGCGCAGATCTGGAAGAGCCTGCTCGACCCGGCCACCGGGATCGCCGCGCAGCTCGACAGGATCGGCATCACCTGGCTCAACGACGTCTACTTCTTCGGCGACTCGAACCTGTCGCTCTACAGCGTCGCGTTCGTCGACAACTGGCACTTCTGGGGGTTCCTGGTGGTGCTGTTCCTGGCCGCGATGCAGAGCGTCGATCCCTCGTTGTTCGAGGCGGCCCGGATCGACGGGGCCGGTCCGTTCCGCGAGTTCTGGCACATCACGCTGCCCGGCATCCGGGCGACCCTGATGTTCGCCCTCATGATCATCTCGCTCGGCGCGCTGCTGGCCTTCGACTACTCCTTCGCGCTCACCGCCGGCGGCCCGGCCGGATCCAGCGACCTGGTGTCGCTGCTGGTCAACCGGACCGCGTTCACCGCGCTCGAACCCGGCTACGCCTCGTTCATGGCGCTGGTGATCTCGCTGCTCGGCGGCGTCCTCCTGGTGATCTTCCACTTCATCCGCAGAAACGAGGACACGCGGTGACCTCCGGGACGACTTTCAAAACGACCCCCAGGACGAATTCCAAGACGACCCTCAGGACGACCCCCAGGACGATCTTCAGGAAGACCTTCGGGACGGGTCCCAGGACGACCTCCAGGACCTCGGGAGGGATCCAGCGGACCCCCGTCTCCTACGTCGTGCTGACCCTGCTGGCGCTGTTCGCCGGGCTGCCCCTGCTGATCCTGGTGTTCAACTCGTTCAAGTCGAGCCTGGAACTCGGCCAGAACCCGCTGGGCCTGCCGTCGAGCCTGGAGTTCGGCAACTACGTCGAGGCCTGGACGCGGGGCAGCATCGGCCGGGGCATGTGGAACAGCGTCGTCCTGGTGGGCGGCACGGTGATCGGCACCTGCGTGTGCGCGGGCGCCTGCGCCTACTCGATGGCACGGCTCGACCTGCCGTTCAAGCGGGGCATGGAGAACTACCTGTTCGTGGTGATCTCGCTGCCGGTGCAGATGTTCATCGTGCCGCTGTTCTTCCTGTGGTCGAACCTGAACCTGATCGACAGCCTGTTCGGCCTGGTCGTCATCTACGTGGCGCTGAACACGCCGTTCTCGGTGCTGCTGCTGCGCACGTTCCTGGTCGGCATCCCGAGGGAGCTCGACGAGGCGGCCAGGATCGATGGCGCCAACGAGTGGCAGATCGCCTGGCGCGTCATCCTGCCCCTGGCCAGGCCGGGGCTGCTCACCGTGGGGCTGGTGGCGGGCCTGGGGGCGTACTCGGAGCTGCTCTTCTCGGTCATCTTCGTGACCACGCCGGAGAAGCTGCCGATGGCCACCGCGCTGCTCCAGTACAGCCAGGGGCACACCCAGCTCTTCGGGCTGGTCAACGCGGCCGCGGTCATCATGACGCTGCCCGCCGTGCTGCTGTTCCTGTTCATGCAGCGCAAGTTCATCGCGGGCCTGGCCAGCGGTGGAGTGAAGGGTTAACGCGAGTGGTGCGCCCGGCGGTACTCGCCCGGCGACTTGCCGGTGAACTTCTTGAAGGCCACTCCCATGTACTCGGAGTGGCTGAAGTTCATCCGCCCGGCGAGCTGCGGCAGCGACCAGTCGGTCTGGATCAGCAGGTGGGCGAGGCGCTCCATGCGGACCCTGGTGATCTCCTCGTGGACGGTACGGCCCAGCGCCCGCGTGAACCGGTAGTCGAGCGAGCGCCGCGAGAGCCCCACGTGGCGCTGCACGGCCTCCACCGCGAGGCCGTCGTCGACGCGGTCCCGGATGAGCTGGAGCGCGCCGGCCACGATCGGGTCGTCGACGGCCAGGATGTCGCTCGACTGCCGGGTGACCACCCGGAGCGGCTCGATCAGGTGCAGCCTCGGCTCGAGGGCCTGGCCGGACATCATCTGGTCGAGCAGCGAGGCGGCGAGGAAGCCGGTGTGGGTGGTGTCGGGCTGGATGCTCGACAGCGGCGGCGTGGTCAGGTTGCAGATCAGCTCGTCGTTGTCGACGCCCAGCACGGCGACGGTGTCCGGCACCGCCAGACCGGCGATCTTGCAGGCTTCCAGGATCTCCTGCCCGGCGATGTCGTAGCAGGCCAGCACGCCCACCGGCTTGGGCAGCCCGAGCAGCCATCCGGTCATCGCCTCGCGTTCGGCGGCCAGGTCGCGGGTGTGCTCCATCTGGAACTCGTACGCGGCCAGGTCG
This sequence comes from Streptosporangium sp. NPDC002524, assembly GCF_040295985.1. Classification (NCBI taxonomy): domain Bacteria; kingdom Bacillati; phylum Actinomycetota; class Actinomycetes; order Streptosporangiales; family Streptosporangiaceae; genus Streptosporangium; species Streptosporangium sp. NPDC002524. Next base: position 44,103 of record NZ_JBEOWK010000011.1, read on the forward strand.
TGCCGGGCGGCGTGCGCGGCGAAGCCGGTGCCGCGTTTCACCGACCAGCCGAACCGGGCGTCGCCGCAGTAGGCGACGTTCCGCAGCCCCCGCACGGTGAAGTGCTCGACGGCGAGCCGGGCGATCACGTCGTCGTCGGTCTCCACGCAGGACAGCTCGGGCGCCAGGTAGGCGGCGCTCAGGTCGACGGCGGGCACCCCGAGGCGGCGCACCTGGCGGGCGGTCTCGGCGTTCTCGATGCGGGCGATCACCCCGTCGCCCCGCCACCCGCCGAGCCACGACAGGTCGGTCTCCTGGCGGCTGTGCTCGCCCAGGTAGATCGACCATCCGGGGTGGGTGACGAGATATTTCTTGATCCCCACCAGCAGGCCCCTCGCGTAAGCGTTGGAGGTCTCGACGAGCAGGGCGACATGTCTGGTTTCCGCCATTTTCACAATGTAGTAAATCGAAGGAAGGCTGCGAGAAATTGCATGGTCCCAGTTCAGCGTCGTTCGTACCTTTGACGCCATGACAGAGAAGGTACGGGTCGCCATCGCGGGCCTCGGGTTCGGAGCCGAGTTCATCCCGATCTACCAGGCGCATCCGAACGCCGAGCTGGTCGCCGTGTGCCAGCGGTCGGAGGACTCCCTCGGCGAGATCGCCGACCGGTTCGGCATCGAGGGCCGCTACACCGACTACGACGCCATGCTGGCGGACCCCGACATCGACGCGGTGCACATCAACACCCCGATCGGCGCCCACGCCGACCAGTCGGTGGCCGCGCTGGAGGCGGGCAAGCACGTGGCGTGCACGGTGCCCATGGCGGTCTCGCTGGAGGACTGCGCCCGGGTGGTCGCCGCCCAGGAGGCGTCGGGCAAGGCGTACATGATGATGGAGACCGCCGTCTACACGCGGGAGTTCCTCTACGCGAAGGAACTGCTGGACAGCGGCGCGCTGGGCCGGATCCAGTTCCTGCGCGGCGCCCACATGCAGGAGATGGCGGGCTGGCCGGACTACTGGCGGAGCATGGCGCCGATGCACTACGCCACCCACGCGGTGGCGCCGCTGCTCGCGCTGGCCGGGGCGCGGGCCGCCTCGGTGCGCTGCGTGGGATCGGGACTGGTCGGCGGTCGCGATCCCGGGTCCGGCCTGCGCTTCGCCGTGGAGAGCGCGGTGTTCTCGCTGCGCGACTCCGACCTGGCGATGGAGGTCACGAGGTCCCTGTACGACGTCGCCCGCGAGTACGTGGAGAGCTTCGACGTGTACGGCTCCCTGAGGAGCTACGAGTGGCAGCAGCTCGAACGGGAACACCCGGTGATCTTCACCGGTGAGGACGGAGAGCGGAGCGAGGTCCCCGACTTCGCCCACCTGCTCCCCGAGGAGATCCGCCGCTTCACCACCAAGGGCGTCTACGGCGCCGACGGCGACCAGCACCTGTCCTTCACCCAGGGCGGCGGCCACGGCGGCTCCCACCCCCACCTGGCGCACGAGTTCCTGACGGCCGTCATCGAGAACCGCCGCCCCTTCCCCGACGTGTACGCCTCCGCCAACTGGACCAGCGCCGGGATCCGCGCCCACCAGTCGGCCCTGGAAGGCGTCGAGCTCGACATCCCGGGGTACGGCGATGACCACTGAACTGACCGTTCTCGCGGACGCTGGCTGGGCCGGGGTCTTCCACGCGGGCTCCCGGACCCCGATCGTGGTGCAGAACGCCACGCCCGGCAGGCGCCCCTTCGTCCACCCGATCGTGGTGCCCGGCGGCACCGCGGCGGTCACCGAGGACGCGCCCGGCCACCACCCGTGGCAGCACGGCCTCTACGTCGGCCTCAACGACGTCAACGGCGTCGGCTTCTGGCTGGAGGGCCTGCGCCCCGCCCACGCCGCCACCGACGGCACCTTCCACCCCCGCCTCCAGGGCACCCCCCAGGCGAAGGACAACCGGGCGTGGTGGTCGGTCGGCACCGACTACCGCCACCCCGACGGCTCCCTCCTCATGCGGGAGACCCAGGACTGGCTGCTCACCGACCACGGCGACCGCTACGACCTGGACGTCGTGCTCACCTTCCAGGCGGAGGTCCCGCTGACCTTCGGGCAGTACGCGTACGGCGGGCTGTTCCTGCGCATGCCGTACCGGAAGGAGACCGGCGGCCACGCGGTCAACAGCGAGGGTCAGGAGGACGCGGCGACGGAGGGACAGCGGGCCCGCTGGGTGGCGGTGCGGATGGCGGTGCCCGGCCACACCGGCGAGGCGCAGGTCGCGGTGATGGACCACCCCGGCAACCTCGAACACCCGGTGCCCTGGCGGGTCGACCACGAGTTCGGCGTCGCGCCCAGCGCCTGCGTCGCCGGGCCGTGGACCCTCGGCGAGGGCGAGAGCCGGGCCTTCCGGCACCGCGTCGCGGTGTTCGCCGAACCCGCCGGCCCCGAGACCATCGACGAGATCTGGACGTCGTTCACCACATGAGGACCACGATGAAGACGACGATCGCCGCCACCCCGGAGTTCGAGTGGCACTGGCCCTTCACGGCCGACCACCTGCTCGGCCTGCTGCCCGGGGCCACCCTGACCCGCCAGGCCACCCTGGAGGGCCTCCCCGCGGACACCGAGCGGCTGATCTCCCTGGGCGCGCTGCCCACGGGGGAGGACCTCGACCGGTTCCCGGCGCTGGCCGAGGTGTACGCCACCTCCGGCTACCGGTCCCCGCCCGAGACGGACGAGCTGCTGAGGTCGCGGGGGATCCGGCAGCTCACCCTGCCCTCGGAGGGCTACTGGGGCCAGTCGGTCTCCGAGTTCGCCCTCGGCCTCACGATCGGCGCGCTGCGGCGCATCCCGCAGACGCACCACGAGATCGTCCAGAGCCTCGACCCGTGGAACCACTCCTACGGCCAGTACTCCGACAACCCCGACTTCACCGCGGGCACCGTGGAGGGCACCCGGGTGCGGATCGTCGGCGCGGGCAACATCGCGAGCCGCTACGCCTCCTTCACCCACATGCTGGGCGCGGACGTCGCCGCCTGGGACCCGTTCGCCGCCGAGCCGTCCTTCCACCGGTCGGGCGCCCGCCGGGTCCACCACCTGGAGAACCTGCTCGCCGACGCGGAGATCTTCGCCCCGATGGTGCCGCTGCTGCCGGGCACCGAAGGGCTGGTCACCGCCGAGCACGTCCGCGCCCTGCCCAAGGGCTGCCTGGTCGTGCTGGTGACCCGGGCGGCCGTCGTCGACATGCCGGAGCTGCGCCGCAGGGTGCTCGCCGACGAGCTGAGCCTGGCCGCCGACGTGTTCGACGTCGAACCGGTGCCGCTGGACGACCCGCTCCTCGGGCGGCACAACGTCGTGCACACCCCGCACAACGCCGGACGCACCCGCGAGTCCAACCTCCGCCTCGCCGAGGCACTGGCCGCGCTCTTCCCGGAGTCAGGGCGATGATCAAGGTCGCGGTGGCGGGACTGGGGTTCGGACGGCAGTTCGTCCCGATCTACCGCGACCATCCCCTGGTGTCGTCCGTGGTGGTGGCCGACCCGATCGAGGGCTCGTCCCTTGACGACGTGCTGGCCGACCCCACGGTCGACGCGGTGCACGTCGTCACCGGGCTGACCGACCGGGCCGACCACGTCGTGGCCGCCCTGGAGGCGGGCAAGCACGTGGCGAGCACGGTGCCGATGGCCCTGTCGCTCGCCGACGTCGAACGGGTGCTCGGCGCCCGGGAGCGGGCCGGGACGACGTACATGATGATGGAGACCGCGGTCTACACGCGGGCCTTCCTGTACGCCGCGGGCCTCGCCTTCGGGGAGATCAACCACGCCAGGGGCGTGCACACCCAGGACATGACCGGCTGGCCCGGCTACTGGCGCGGCCTGCCGCCCATGCACTACGCCACCCATGCCGTCGCGCCGATCCTGCACCTGCTCGGCGCCCCGGCCGTGGAGGTCACCGCCCTCGGGGGCGGCCTGCTCGAACCGGAGAACCGGGGCGGGTACGACAACGAGTTCGCCGTCGAGTCGGCGCTGGTACGGGTGGCGGGCAGGAACACCGTCGTCGAGCTGACCCGCTCGCTCTACCAGGTCGCCCGCCCCTACGCCGAGACCTTCTCCGTCTACGGCGACCGGCTCGGTTTCGAATGGGACCGCGACATGGTCCTGCACACACTCCGGCCTCCGACGGAGGCGAGGGGCCGTCAGGTCACGACCGAACCGGTGATCCCGCCGGACCGGCCCGACCTGCTGCCCGAGGAGATCCGCGCGTACACGAGCGGCGGCCACGACGGTTCGCATCCGCATCTCGTGCACGAATTCGTGTCCGCCGTCGTCGAGGGCCGCCCGCCCGCGATCGACCACACCCGGGCCGCGAACTGGACGGCGGTCGGCATCGCCGCCCACGCCTCGGCCCGACGCGGCGGCGCGCCCGTCGCGATCCCCCCCTTCTGACCGGCAAAAAGGAGCCAGACATGGTCACACGTCGCCGTACGATCGCGTTGGTGGCCGCGCTCACCCTGCTCGGCGGTTGCGCCGCAGAGCCCCCCGCGGTCAAGAACAACACCGTCGTGCCCACCGCCGCCGCGGAGATCGGCGGCAAGGTCACGATGTGGTACGACCTCGATTCCAACGACGAGAAGTCGGTCAAGGAATTCGAGAAGTGGTACATCGAGCCGTACAAGAAGACATATCCAAAGGTCACGGTCGACGCGATCCCCAGCACCGGCGGCACCCTCGCCCAGAAGGTCAAGACCGCCCTCGCGGCCGGGCGCGGCCCCGACTTCATCGAGACCCCCGGCTCCTCCACCGCCATCCCCTACGCCGAGGCGGGCTACCTCACCGACCTCGGCCCGCTGGCCGAGAAGGAGGGCTGGAAGGAACGCATCCTGCCCTGGGCCTACGACATGGGCGTCATCGACGGGAAGTTCCTCGCCGTCCCGCTCTACTACGAGACCCTCGTCCTCTACTACAACAAGAAACTGTTCGCCGAGAACGGCTGGACCCCGCCGACCGACCGGGCCTCCCTGGAGAAGCTCGCGGGCGAGATGCAGGCCAAGGGCATCGTGCCGTTCGTCAACGCCAACGCCACCTACCAGGGCGCCACCGACTGGCTGGTCAGCTCGTTCATGAACGGCGTGGCCGGTCCCGCCAAGATCAACCAGGCGCTCACCGGCAAGCTGCCCCTCACCGACCAGTCGTTCGTCGACTCGATCCAGCTCCTGGCCGACTACTTCGGCAAGGGCTACTTCGCCGGTGGCGCCAAGCAGTACTTCTCCCTCCAGGACCCGCAGAAGTACGCCATGTTCGCCGAGGGCAAGGCGGGCATGTACATCTCCGGGAGCTGGGAGTTCGCCGCCCTGGACGAGTACTTCAAGGAGGCCGGCTCCGAGTGGGCCGAGGCGCCGCTGCCCCCGCTCGCGCCCGGCGTGCCCGCCGAGATCTACCCGCTGTCGGTCGGCGGCACCATGTCGATCAACGCGGCCTCCAAGAACCTCCCGGCCGCCGCCGCCTACCTGAGCTGGATGCTCTCGGACGTCACGACCATGTGGGAGGCCACCTCACTGGGGCTGCGGGTGCCGCTCCCGATCACCTTCACCCAGGCCGACGTGCCCCCGGGCGTGGACCAGCGGGTCGTCGACCACTACCAGAGGATCAACGACGCCTCGGAGAAGGGCGCCGTCGGGTACACCACCTGGACCTCCTTCGGCGGCAAGGCCGAGCAGTTCATCCTGGAGAACATCGACAAGGTGGTGAACGGCGACATGTCGGCGGCGCAGTTCTGCGCCGGTCTCGACAAGGCCTTCAAGGCCGACGTCACCGCGGGCCTCATCCCGCCTGTTTACTCCACCTCCGCGAAGGGCTGACCGATCTGACCGGGCTGGCCAGCCGGGCCGGGGTGACCGGGTTGATCAGCCTGACCGTGCTGACCGGGGTGACCGGGGTGACCGGGTTGATCAGCCTGACCGTGCTGACCGGGGTGACCGGGGTGACCGGGTTGATCGACCGGGCCGGGTTGATCGGGCGGGCAGGGCTGATCGAGCGGGCCGACCCGGCCGGCCCGGTCGGCCGCCGGTCCCCGCCCAGGGCCGGCGGCCCCCCGCGTGCGAGCATGTCCGGGTGACCGTACAGCCCGCACCACCCCCTCCCCAGGTCATGACCGGTGGCCTGACCTTCCTCTTCGCCGTCGCCGGTGGCGCGGCGGTCGGCAACCTCTACTGGGCCCAGCCCCTCCTCGACTTCATCGCCAAGGACCTGCACGCCTCCACCGCCGTCGCCGGGTGGCTCGTCACGGCCACCCAGGTCGGCTACGCGATCGGCGTCCTGCTGTTCGTCCCGCTGGGCGACGTCCTGGACCGGCGGCGGCTCATTCCCCTGATGCTGCTCGTGTCGGCCGTGGCGCTGGTGCTGTGCGCCCTGGCGCCGTCCTTCTGGCTGCTGCTGGCGGCGATCTCGCTGCTGGGCGTCACGACCGTGGCCGGGCAGCTGCTGACACCGCTGGCCGGGGACCTGGCCGTGGAGTCCCAGCGCGGCCACGTGGTCGGGACCGTGACGTCGGGCATCCTGACGGGCATCCTGATCTCCCGTACGATCAGCGGCCTGGTCGCCGGGTTCGCGGGCTGGCGGACCATCTTCGCGGCCGCCGCCGTCGTGGCCGTCCTGCTGGCGGGCCTGCTCTACCGGAGGATCCCCGAGCTGGAGCCGAAGACGCGGCTGCCCTACCCCCGGCTGATCGCGTCGGTGTTCGCGGTGGTACGGCGGGAGCGGGCGGTGCGCTGGACGCTGCTGCTGGCCGGGACCGGCTTCGCGATCTTCACCATGTTCTGGACGTCGCTCACCTTCCTGCTGAGCTCGCCGCCCTTCGAGTACCCCGTCCCGGTGATCGGCCTCTTCGGCCTGGCCGGGCTGGCCGGGGCACTGGCCGCGCGGCGGGCCGGACGGCTGCACGACCGCGGCTGGTCCCTCCCCGCCACGGGGATCGCGTGGGCGCTGGTGCTCGCGTCGTTCGTCGTCGCGATGTTCGCCGAGCGGTCCGTGCTGCTCGTTCTCGTCGTGGTGGTGCTGGTCGACGTGGCGATCCAGGGGCTGAACATCCTCAACCAGACGCGGATCTTCTCGGTGTCCGACGAGGCGCGGAGCCGGTTGAACACGACCTTCGTGACGGGGAACTTCATCGGCGGGGCGATCGGGTCGGCCGCCGCCGTGGTGCTGTGGTCGGTGGGGGAGTGGCGCGCGGTGAGCGTCGCGGGCATGGCGCTGTCGGTACTCGCCCTGGCGATCTGGGCGATCGGCCGACGAGGAGCACTGGTCGTGTCGTGACCGGCCGCACCCCCGGTCGTCCGCCGGAACCGCGGCGCGTTCGCCGTCGCCGCGCGGGGCCGTGGGCGGGCCCGCTCATCGACCGGGTGCGGTCGCCGACGGCGGAGCGGACGCGTCCCTACCGGCCCCGGCTCCGGTGCCTGCTCACCATCCCCGCGGCCAGGGGAGCGCCCGCGAAGTCACCGGCCGCCACGCGGGCCGCGACGGTGCGGCGTACGAGACGGTCGGCCAGGGAGGGGGCGTGCCTGCCGACCATCATCTCGACGCGTCCCCGGGCGGTGGTCGCCACGTCGCGCGGGGCGCGGCGGGCGGTGACGGCGCGGACGATCGCGTCGACCACGCCCTCGACGGGTTCCGGCCTCGACACCGCGTCCAGCGACAGCCCCGCCTGCCGCGTGCTGTCGTGGATCGGGCTGCGGACCATGCTCGGGTAGACCGTCGTCACGCCGACGTGCGTGCCGACCTCCAGCCGGAGCGCGTCGGCGTAGGCCGCGAGGGCGCGCTTGGAGACGCCGTACGCCGCCGCCAGCGGCAGCGGCAGGAGCGCCATCCGCGAGGCGATGAAGACCACCCGCCCGCGCGTGCGTACCAGGTGGGGCATGACCGTCGCCGTCACGCGCCAGGCGCCGAGGAGGTTCAGCCGCAGCTGCGCCTCGACCTCCTCGCCGGGGGCGAGCTCGGCCGGGGCGGGCCCGCCGCGTCCCGCGTTGTTGACCAGCAGGTCGATGCCGCCGAGCAGGTCCGCGGCCTCGGCCACCGCGGCGTCGACGGACTCCTGGGAGGTGATGTCGCACGCGATGATCGGGATCTCGGAGTCGCCGGGGTGGGCCGTGCCCACGATGTCCAGGCCGACCACGCGCGCGCCCTGGGCGGTGAACCGCGCGCTCATCGCCCTGCCGAAGGTGCCCGCCGCGCCGGTGACCAGGATCCGGCGCCCGGCCAGCGCGCGGGACGGGGCGGCGCGCAGCTCGCGGTCCATGACGCGGAGATATTGGTCGACGTCGATCCGCATGTGGGGCCTGCGCCCTCCCCAGCGGTCGCGGGCGGCGTCGAGCTCGGCGGAGGCGATCCTCCGCGCGGTCGCGGGGTCGGGCAGCCGGTGGGTTCCCGCGCGTACGGCGGCCACGAGGCGGCTCTGCGCCTCGACGACGGGCAGCGCCGAGCCGGTCGACTGCATCAGCCCGACGTAGCTGATCGTGTCGTCGCCGATGGGGAAGACGTGGCGGTAGAGCAGCGCGCTCGCCGGGTCGGGCATCGTCGCGGTGTCCAGGAACGGCGTCACGGCCCGGTAGCCGGTGCACCAGACGATGTGGTCGACCTCGTCCACCCGGCCGTCGGCGAAATGGACCCGGGGGCCGTCCAGGCGCGCGATGCCCTGGCGGGCGAGCACCTTCCCCTCCGCGATCAGCCGGGGGACGGAGTCGCTCAGGGTGGGGTGGTCCTGGAGCACGCCCTCGCGGGGCGCGGGCAGGCGCGGCCCGGCGGGCTTCCGGTCGGCGACCCTGAGCACCGCCTGGGAGACCACCTGCCGCACCCGCCAGGGCAGCAGGGCCGCGAGGGCGCCGTTGAGCTGGTCGGAGGGGCGGCCCAGCAGCCGCTTGGGCAGCACCCAGACCCCCCGCCTGGCCGACAGCAGCACGGCGGACGCGTGACCGGACAGCTCGGCGGCGATGTCCATCGCGGAGTTGCCGGTGCCCACCACGAGCACGCGCCTCCCGGCCAGCCCGGCGGGGGTGACGTAGTCGTGCGCGTGCGACTCGGTGCCGGTGAACGTCCCCGGGTACGGAGGTTCGGGGAGCCGGGGCTCGTGGTTGTGGCCGTTCGCCACCACCAGGTGCTCCACCGTCTCGCGGTACGGTCCCTCGGGGCCGGTCAGCTCCAGCTCCCAGCCGTCCCCGGTGCGCCGGGCCGATTCGAGCGTCGTGCCGAACCTGAAGCGCTCGCCGACCCCGAAGCGGTCGGCGTAGGACCGCAGGTATTCGAGCAGCTGGGCGCGGCTCGGGTAGTCGGGCCACCCGGCGGGCATCGGGAAGTCGGAGAACTCCGTGCGCGGCTTGCTCGTGTTGAGGCGGAGGCCCTCGTAGGAGGCGGTGTCGGCGTCCAGCCGCCACAGGCCGCCGAGGGAGGCGGCGCGCTCGACGCCGAGGACGGGCAGACCGGCCTCAATGAGGGCCTTGGCCGCGGCGATGCCCGCCGCACCGCCGCCGACGACGGCGGTCACCCCGCGATTCGGCGTACCGCCGGTGGCGGTCCTGCCGCGGCCCGCGTCGGCGGTCACGCTCCGGTCCGGGGTGCCGCCGGTGGCGGTCATGTCGTGGCCCGCGTCGGCGGTCACGCTCCGGTCCGGGGTGCCGCCGGTGGTCTCGGGCGCGCTCCGGTCGGCCGGGTCCTCGCGGTCGGCGGCCGTCACCGGGCTCGCCACGCCGTCGCCGCCGGCCGCTTCCCGGCCCGCTTCCCTCGCGCCCATCCGTTGCCTCCCATATTCCATCGGTTGATGGAATTATTGGCCGTCCGAGGCGCCCGCGCCAGGGGTCGTGTAGAGCCGGTCGACGAAGCGGTGGGCGTAGGCGCGGAACTCGCGCCTCTCGCGGTCGCCGATCACGGCGTCGCCACCGTGGCCGTTCGGGCCGTTCGGACCGTTTGGGCCCTTCAGGCCGTTCAGGGCGCTGAGCGCGGTCACGTGGCCGTGGGCCGCCCAGACCAGGCTGCGCACGGTGATGTGCGGCGTCGGCTCGACGACGAGGCCGCGGGTGGCCGCCTCCAGCAGGGCGCACTCGATCTCGCCGTAGATCGGCAGCGAGTACGCCTCGTCCAGGGACAGGTGGAGGCTGGGGTCCAGCCACCGCCGCAGCCACAGGAACGTGGTCTGGGGATGCTCGTCGAGGAAGTCGACGAACGCGTCCACCAGGGCGTGCATGGCGCCCACGACGTCGCCCGGGGGGTCCGAGCGCACGGCGGCGAGGAAGGCGCGCACCGGCGGGGTGAGCGTCGCCTGCTCCAGCTCGAAGACGCGCGCGAAGCAGGCGTCGTACAGGGACGCCTTCGACGGGAAGTGGTGGTGCACGCTGGAGACGTCGATCCCGACCCGGGCGGCGATGTCGCGCATGGAGACGCCGTCGGCGCCGTGCCGGGCGAAGAGGTCCGTCGCCTCGGTGAGGATGCGGTCGGGCGTCGACGGCGCCGGCGGCGCCGAGCGGTCCCTGGGCGGGCGCCCCCTGCGGCGCGCCCGGGGCGCGGAGACGCCTTCCCCGCCTTCTCCGCCTTCTCCGCTTTCCCGGCTTTCCCGGCTTTCCCCGGCTTCCCGGCTTTCCCTGCCTTCGCTGCTTCTTCTGCTCTCCCCGCTCTTCCCGCTCTTCCCGCTCTTCCTCATGCCGGACAGTCTGCCAGGATCGTCGGGTCTCACAATCCATCGTGGGATCGATTAACTCGCTCGTGAGCCCGTCCGGGGCCGTCTTGATCCGTACGGACACGCCTGTCCGAGGCGGTGGGCTCCGAGACGCGACCCCGAACCCGGCGTTCCCTTTCCACCCGGCCCGGTGAGGACTGATGCTCAGCCCGGTGAGGAGACGGAGGCGTCCGGCAGGGCGGCCAGGGACCTGATCTCCTCGGGTGTGAGCGCTTCGCCGCGTCCGTGTTCGGCGGCGAAGCGCTCCTCGCCCAGCGCGTCGCGGATCCGCGCGGTGATCCGTTCGATGTCGCCGCGCTCCATCGGGGTGAGGGGAACGGAGTTCGACGCGCGGGTCGCGGCGCCCGCGCCCAGGAGCAGGGCGGCGCGCTCGTGGTGCCCGGCGACGGCGAGGGCTCCGGCCAGGCCGTACACGGCGACCGGCATGTCCCTCGCCCCGCCGATCCTGGCCACGAGGTCGAGGGCCGACAGGTGCAGGGTGAGGGCCGTCGCCGCGTCGCCGCGCTGCTCGGCGACGAAGCCGAGCTCGGTCACGATCATCGGGAGGTACGGCGGCGGCTCCTCGCTGCCGGGCGGGGTGCGGTCCAGCACGTCGCGCAGGTGGGTCTCCGCGATGTCGAGGCGGCCGTCCCTGCGCGCGGCGAAGGCGAGTCCCATCCGGGCGAAGGTCTGCCCCGCCTGGTGCCCCTGTTCCACGGCGAGCCGCAGCGACCTCTCGCTCCACTCCACCGCCCGCGCGTGGTCGCCGCGCTGCAACGCGATCCAGCCCAGCCAGCCCAGCCGCCCGGCGAACTCCGTCCACAGCCCGAGCTCCTCGGCCAGGCGCATGCCGTCGCGCTGCAGCCGTTCGGCCCGGTCGAGGTCACCGGTCATCTCGGCCAGCGCGCCGAGCCAGCCGCCCGCCTCCAGCTGCCCCCAGCGCTCCCCGAGCTCGCCGAAGATCCGCGCGCTGCGCTCGCCGTCGCGTTCGAGCCCCTCCAGGTCGCCGCGCACGTGGGCGAGCTTGGCCCGGAGCGCGAGGGCCGCGGCCGTCCCCCACCGGTCGCCGAGCGCCTCGAAGGAGGGGAGCGCCCGCTCCAGCAGGTCTCCGGCGGCGGACAGGTCGCCCAGGTCGAGCCCCGCGTAGGCGAGGATCCACCACGCCCTGGCACGCCCGCCGGGGTCGCCCGCGTCCTCGTACGCCTCCAGTGCCGCCCGGCGGAGCCTCTCCCGGTCGGCGACGGCCACCTCACCCCTGAGGAACTCGACCGCGGCCTTCCAGGTGAGGGCTTTGGCCCGGAGCGCGGCGAACGAGCCGCCCTCGGGAACGCCCCCGGAGCCACCCCCGGAACCGTCGGCGGTGTCCGGCTCGCGGTCCCGGAAGGTGCCGGATCCGTGGACCCGGCCGCTGCCCGGTTCGCGGTTCTCGGCGGTGCCAGGTTCGCTGTCCCGTACGATGCCCGGTTCGCGGTCCCGGACGGTGCCGGGCTCGTGGGCCGGGAGGACGGTGGCGGGGGGCTCGCCGGGGACGGCCAGCGCTGCCGCCAGGGATCGGCGGGCCTCGGTCAGCCGGCCGCGCAGGAACCAGTACCAGGCCATCGCGCCTGCGAGGCGCAGCGCGCCGTCCGCGTCGCCGTTCCTGACGGCCGCGTTCAGCGCGGCACGGAGGTTGGCGGCGTCGGCGTCGAGACGCCGCAGCCAGAGCCGCTGGTCCGCCTCGTAGAGGCGCGGCGCGGCTCGCTCGGCGAGGCCGGTGTAGTGGCGCAGGTGCCGCAGCCGCACCCGCTCGTACTCCCCGGACCGCTGGAGGCGCTCGACGCAGTACGCCGCCACCGACTCCAGCAACCGGTACCTCGGCCCGTCGGCGCCGTCCACCATGACCACCAGCGACCGGTTCACCAGCCGCGCCACCAGGTCGAGCACGTCCTCGGCCGGGATGTCGTCCCCCGCGCAGACGGCCTCGGCGGCGTCCATGGCGCAGCCGTCGGCGTGCACGGCGAGGCGGCGCAGGACGGCGCGCTCGGCGTCGGTCAGCAGCTCCCAGCTCCAGTCGATCATCGCGGTCAGGGTCTGCTGGCGCGGCGGTACGCCCCGGTGGCCGGTGGCCAGCAGTCGGAACCGGTCGTCCAGGCGGGCGACGAGACCGTGCACCCCCAGGGCGGGCACCCTCGTCGCGGCCAGTTCCAGCGCCAGCGGGATGCCGTCCAGCCTGCGGCACAGGGCCGCGACCGCCGGGGCGGTGTCCGCGTCCAGGGCGAACCCCCGGGCCGCGGCGGACGCGCGTGCCACGAACAGCCGTACGGAACCCGTCCGTTCCAGCGCGGGGATGTCGTCGGCGGCCCGGTCGGGGACCTCCAGCGGCGGGACGCTCCAGACCACCTCGCCGGGCAGGGCGAGCGGCTCCTGGCTGGTCGCGAGGATCCGCAGCCCCGGGGCGGCGCGCAGCAGCAGCCCGGCCAGTTCGGCGACCGGTTCGACGACGTGCTCGCAGTTGTCCAGCACCAGCAGCAGCCGCCGGGGGCGCAGGGCCTCGGTGAGCCGGTCGGCGGCGGTCACCGGTCCCGTGCCGCCCGCGCCGCCCGCGGCGTCCTGGACGTCCAGCACCGTCATGATCGTCTCGGCCAGCCGGTGGACCGCGTCCTCGTCACCGGGACGGTCGAGCGCGGCCAGCTCGACCAGCCAGACGCCGTCGCGCGCGCTTCCGGGGGAGACGCCGGCGGTCTCGATCGCGAGACGGGTCTTGCCCACGCCGCCGGGCCCGGTGAGCGTCACCAGCCGCTCCTTCTCCAGCAGGGCGCGGATCCCGGTGACGGCCTCCTCCCTGCCGATCAGGCCGGTGAGGGGCACCGGGAGGTTGCCGCCGGGCCTGTCCGGGGGAACGCCGGGCGCGGCCAGCGCCGGGTCCTGGGTGAGGACGGCCCGGTGCAGGGCGACCAGGTCGGCGCCCGGATCCAGGCCCAGCTCGTCGGCGAGCAGGACGCGCAGCTCCTCGTAGCTGTCCAGCGCCTCGCTCTGCCGCCCGGAGCGGTACAGGGCACGCATGTGCGCGGCGCGCAGCCGTTCCCTGAGGGGGTACGCCATGAGCAGGTCGCCGAGTTCCACGGCGAGCCGGACGTGCTCGCCCAGCTCCAGCCGTACCTCCGCGCGGTCCTCGTGGGCGGTGAGCCGCTGCTCCTCCAGCCGCGCGATCGCGGGGCGCGCGAAGGGCTCGTCGCCGAAGTCGGCGAACGCGGGGCCGCGCCACGACGCGAGCGCGTCCGCCAGCAGCGCCGCCCTGGCCGCCGGGTCGTCCCCGGCCCGGCCCGCCTCGTCGAGCAGGCGCAGGAAGGCGGCCACGTCGGTGTCGGCCCCCACCGCGTAGCCCGCGGGGCGGCGGACGACGAGGTCCCGGCAGCCGGGTTCGGCGTCCTCCAGCACCCTGCGCAGCTGCGAGACCTTGGCCGACAGGGCGGCGGCCGGGTTGCCCGGTGGGTCGTCGCCCCACAGGTCGTCGATCAGCCGGTCGGCGGGCACCGGGCGTCCCTCGTGCGCCAGGAGGTCGGCCAGCAGGGCGCGGACCTTCAGGCCGGGGATCGCCACCGGCTCGCCGGAGGTCGTCCACACGGCCAGTGGCCCAAGCACCCCGAAACGCATGAAGGCCACGATAACGCCGTGAGCTCCCCGGTTTACCACGGATTACCGCGCTCCCCGGTCCGGCCGTAAAACGACGGGAGCTTTTCCGTAAAGGGGGTGCGGCATGGTGGAACACGTCGGACCGGGGACGGACGCGAGGGAGGTACGGAGATGCGGGAGGACGAGCGGCTGCGGCTGGCGGTGATCATCGGCAGCACCCGCGACGGCCGGTTCGGGCCCACCGTGGCGGGCTGGTTCGCCGCCAGGGCCCGCAGGCGCGGCGATCTGGACGTCGACCTGATCGACCTGGCCGAGACCGGCCTGCCGCAGACCCTCGGCGACCAGGACGGGCCCGTCCCCGCCGAGGTGGCCGCCCTGGCGCCGAGGCTGGCGGCCGCCGACGCCTTCGCCGTGGTCACCCCCGAGTACAACCGGAGCTTTCCCGCCCCGCTGAAGACCGCCATCGACTGGTACTACGAGGAGTGGCAGGCCAAGCCCGTCGCCTTCGTCGCCTACGGCAGGGACTCCGGCGGCCTGCACGCGGTCGACCAGCTCCGCCAGGTCTTCACGGAGCTGCACGCTGTGGCCATCCGCGACGCCGTCACCCTTCCCCGCTACTGGGACCTCTTCGCTCCCGACGGGAGCTGGCCCAGGGCCACCGCGGAGTGCAACACCGCGGTGCGTACCACGCTCGACCGGCTGACCTGGTGGGCCCGCGCCCTGCGCGACGCCCGGGCCAGGAGCCCGTACGTCACCTGAACCCTTCTCTCATTCGGCCCTTGTCTTACGTGAACGACACGGAGGAAATCATGCGCAAGATCATCGCTATGACCAACACCACGCTCGACGGCTTCATCGACAACCCCCACCTGTGGTCCATGCAGTACGTGAACGAGGAGGTGCAGGCGTACGTCATGAACCTCACGCTCGGCAGCGACACGCTGCTGCTGGGCCGGGTCACCTACGTGGGCATGGCCCAGGCCTGGCCCGGCAGGAGCAACCCCTACGCCGACCACGTGAACGGGCTGACGAAGTACGTGGTCTCCTCGACCCTGGAGAAGGCCGAGTGGGAGAACTCGACCATCGTCCACGGTGACGACCTCGTCGCCACGGTGACCGAGCTGAAGAAGCGGCCCGGCGGGGACATCATGATCTGGGGTTGCGGACAGCTGACGGACACGCTGATGGAGCACGGCCTGCTCGACGAGTACCGGCTCCTGGTCTCGCCGGTCATCCTCGGCCAGGGGCAGCGGCTGTTCCGGGGGGAGAACGTCACGGCGACCCTGGAGCTCGTGGACAACACGACGTTCGGCAGCGGTCTCATCGCCCTCGCCTACCGCCCGGTGAACGCGACGGGAGCCCCGGTGGGAGACCAGCCGAACGCCGGCTGAGCGACGCGATTGGACAACACGGAACCCCGGAGGCGCGCACCGCCTCCGGGGCTTCGCGCTGTCCGTGTTTCCCGTGTTCCCCGCGTTTCCTTGTTCTCCGCGCGGTGCCGGCGTGGACGCCGGCCTTGTGCCCCGCGAGATCTCGGGGCCCGCCGTTCGCGTCTCCCAGTCAGCAACGGGTTCATCCCCGCCGGTGGCGGGAGCGCCGCCCGATTTCCTTCGTACCCGCCGGGATGTCCGAAAGGAATGAGTGGTCCGTCGACATCCAGGAAAAGCAACGGGCGCTCCGCGAAACCAGACACCGCCGCAGGATAGCGGCAATCTTTTATCTGGGTAAACATGGAGCATTCTTGCTTGTGGGGATGAAACAAGAAACGCCCCATCGAACCCGATCCGCACGAGTATGGTGAGGCGTTCCGAAATCATCTTTTCAGTACGAACGGACAGCCGTCGGCGACCAGCACGGGAAACATCTGGGTCTTCGGATACTCGGCGAGTGGTCGCATACTGAAGGTTCTGCTGACGCCGGACAAGACGACGATCGTGACAGCCGCCTGGCCAGACGAGTAGGAGCCCATCGTGAGACTGGACTACGACCTGGACGTCGGTGCCCTGTACATCCAGATCGCCGAAGGCGACATCGCCCGCACCGAGACGATCGACGAGGAGACCCTCGTCGACGTGGACGCCACAGGTGCTGTACTGGGCATCGAAGTGATCTCCCCAGCGACGCGGGTATGGCCTTTGGAGAGGATTCTGCAAAAATACGCTTTCTCCGCAGAAGAGGCCGAGCAGTTGCGTGCGTACTTCAAGGGATCGTCCGGCGAGCCGCAACCTGCTCCGACGATTCGCGTTGAGCAGAGCAAGCCGTTATGCGCGGTGTAGCGTTCTCCTGAACGAAAAGCCTCCGTCCTGACTCTCACGGGCGGGGGCTTTCTGCCGCCCGTTTTCCCTGTTCGCCGTCGAGTGGCACGTCATGGGTACGGTCGCCTGCTTGTCTCCCGAGCAGATCCTCGACGAGCCGGGAGACGCGGGCGGGTCTGACCGCGGGTTTTCCGGATGGGACGTCGGAGTGCTATGGAGGCACCCGGGTGGGTGCCTCCACAGCGGCGGTCATCGTACGGACCAGCGCTGCGCCCCGGTGCCGTTGCAGTCCCACAGCCGTACCAGGGTCCCGTTCGCGGTTCCGCTCGCCGCCACGTCGAGGCACTTGCCCGACCCGGCGCCCACGATGGTGCCGTTCGCGGTGAACGTGAACCTCTGCGCGGTCCCGCCGTTGCACGTCCAGATCTGCACCTTCGTGCCGTTGGCCGTGCCGTTGCCGTTCACGTCCAGGCAGCGGTTGCCGTAGACGCGCAGCTCGTCGGTGGCGGTGCGGGTCCAGCGCTGGTTGGTCCCGCCGTAGCAGTCCCAGATGTGTATCTGCGCGCCGGGGGTGGTGCTGACCCCGGAGACGTCCAGGCAGCGGTTCGACTGCGGGTTGGACAGCGAGACGGCGGTGCCGACCGGCGGTACGGCCGCCTGGACGAGGCTGCCGGGCACCGCCTGCAGCGCGGCGAACCAGCGCTCCGCCATCTTGGCGTAGCCGGTCGCGTTCGGGTGGAGGCCGTCGGCGAGGTCGGCGGTGGTGAATCCGGAGTGCATGTCGACCAGGTGGGTCATCGGCCCCTTCTGCGCGACGATGCCGGGGACGGCGGCGTTGAAGGCCTGGATCCGCGCCTCGATCGTGGGGTCGGCGGACGGTGTGATCCTCGCGACGAAGAGCTCGACCGCCGGCGCGTTGGCGCGGATCTTGTCGATGAGCGCGGACAGCCGGGCCGGCGCGGCCGCGACGTTGTAGTTCTGGGTCATGTCGTTGGTGCCGATGTGCAGCAGGATGGTGCGGGGGGCGAAGGTCTGCAGCCAGCCGACGATGTTCGTGTCGATCTGGTCGATCCGCCACCCCGAGTGACCCTCGTGGTCGTGGTCGCCGAGGGTGGACGGCCCGTTGAACCCGGACCCGACGAAGTCGACCGTGTACTGCCCGGTGACCAGCCGCTGCCACAGGTTGACGCGGTAGCCGCCGGGCACGTTGAACCCGTCGGTGATGGAGTCGCCGAGCGGCATGACGCGTACGCCGCCGTTCGACTCGGCCTGTGCCGAGCTGGATAATGTCGAGCCGGTCTGTGCCGAGCCGGATTGTGCCGAGCCGGTCTGTGCTGACGCGGTTTGTGCCGATGCGGCCGTCGTCGTCAAACCGGCGGCCGTGAGGGCGAACCCGAGCACGGCGGCCCAGAACCGCCTGGAGTTCCGTCGCATAGCTGATCCTTTCGTCCGCACCGTTCCGGGGCAGGGCCTCGACAGGCCGTGACGGGGGCGGGTGCGTGGTTCAGGGGGGTGGAAAGGTCCGCTGCTGGCTGGTGCCGTCCGTGCGGTCCGCGATCAGGGGCGGGTGCCGTGACTCATGAGGTGTCCCGGATCGCCGGGACACCTCCCGGAGGCCGGAGCGCCGGGGGTGCCGGGAGCGCCGTTCGACGGTGCCCGCCGCCGGCCGGTGCGGCCGGTGACGTCACGCGTCCTCCCGGCGCCCGCGACATGCCGTCGCCGGGCACGTGGATCGTCCGCGCCGCGGATCCGTCGCCCGGGCTCACCGGCGTGACGGGGTTCGCGACGACGGCGTCATCCGCGACCATCGGACCGGCCGCGCGGGCGAACGAGCGGACGGTGCAGGATCATCGGGGGAAGACGCCAACGTGCCATTACTGCGACTCCAGGATTGGAACTGGTTGCCGGACCAGACCAAACAAAGTGCGGCATAGTCATCAAAGATGAACGGATCTTCCCTGTCAATGTTGTCAGGGAGGCCGGTAAAGACTCCCGGGGCCGTCACCGGCCAAGGGGATGCCCGCCGTTTCCGGGGTACGGCAGAGGCATGACCAACGACCCGAAGGACCCCCTGGCGGGCCTCGACCCTTTCGACCTCCTCGACGCCGAGGCGGAACGTCTCGACCGCTACTTCCAGGGACTCGGCGCGGAGGACTGGGACCGCCCCTCGCGAGCGGCCGGCTGGTCGGTCCGGGACGTGCTCGGGCACCTGGCGGGGGAGGAGCTGTACAACCACGCCTGCCTGGACGACGACATCGACGGGTTCACCGCGACGCTCCGCCGCGAGGGCGTGGACGGTGGTTTCGACGGTTTCAACGAGTGGTGCGTGGAGCAGCGCCGTGGCGTCCCGGTCGAGGACGTGCTGCAGGAGTGGCGGCGCGAGAACGGGGACACGCGCGAGCGGATGCGCGCTCTCGGCCACGAGGCCCCGCTGCAGACCTTCGCCGGGCCGTACCCGGCGGGACTGCAGACCTTCCACTACGCCTCCGAGTACGCCACCCACGCCGACGACGTCGGCGCGCCGGTCACGGAGGACGAGGCGGAGGAGCGGGCCTGGTGGCGGGCCCGGGTGGGCGCGTTCGTGCTCGCCGAGCAGGACTCGAAGGCCCAGGTCGAGCTGACCGCCGACGGGGTGTGGGTGCACGCGTACGGGACGAGCGAGCTGCTGCCCGCCCCGGTGTTCGTGGAGGCGACGGTCGGACGCCTGCCGGATGACCATCCTCTCGACCGCAGGCTCAGGGCCGCCCTGCGCTGCCTGGCCTGAGCCCGGCCCGAGTTCCGAATCTGTCCTGAGTGCTGAGTTCGTTCCGAGTGCTGAGTTCGGCCTGAGCGTGCGGGGGACCGCACGCTCGGGCCTCTCGCCATTCAGTCGCCGGTGGATCCCCGCCCGCCGGAACGGCCCTCCTGGCCCTGCCCCTCGCCCTGCCCCTCGCCCTGGCCCTTCTTCCCGTCCTTGCGGCGCATCCGGTGCAGGGTGCCCGCGTGCGCGCGCTCCTCCGGGTGGTTGCGCACCCTCCGCAGGCTGGTGACGACGGTGACGAGCAGAACCAGGAAGATCACTCCGAGGGAGATCGGGGTCGGGACCTCGGGGAAGGACTTCGAGACGTCCTCGTGCAGGAACGACAGGATGAGCTTGAGGCCGATGAAGCCGAGGATGACCGCCAGGCCGATCGAGAGATAGACCAGGCGTTCGAGCAGGCCCTCGATCAGGAAGTACAGGGCACGCAGCCCCAGCAGCGCGAAGGCGTTGGCGGCGAAGACGATGAGCGGGTGCTTGGTGACGCCGAAGACGGCGGGAATGGAGTCGAGGGCGAACAGCAGGTCGGTGCTCCCGATGGCGAGGAAGACCACGAACAGCGGGGTGACCACCCGCCTGCCGTCCTCGCGGGCGACGAGCTTGCCGCCGTGCATGTCGTCGCTGACCGGCAGCAGCTTGCCCGCGCGCCGGATCAGCGGGTTGTTCTCGACGTCGGGGTCCTGGTTCCGGTGCCGGATGAGCTGGATCGCCGTCCAGATCAGCAGCAGGCCGAAGATCAGGAACGTGAAGGAGAAGAGGGCGATCGCCGCCGCGCCGACCGCGATGAGGACGGCGCGCAGCACCAGGGCGGTGGCGATGCCGAAGAGCAGCACCTTCTGCTGGTGCTCCTCGGGCACCGAGAACCGCGCCATGATGATGACGAAGACGAAGAGGTTGTCGACGGAGAGGCTCTTCTCCACCATCCATCCGGCGAAGTACTCCGTCGCCAGCCCCGACCCGGCCAGCCACCACAGGACCAGGCCGAAGGCGATGGCCACGCCGATGTAGAAGACCGTCCAGGCGGTGGCCTCACGCATGCCCACGGCGTGCGGCCGGCGCGCCGCCACCACGAAGTCGAGGGTGAGGAGCACCACCACCAGCGCGATGACCGCGATCCACATGCCCACCGAGTCGATCGCCATCCGTGTCCCCTCTTACCGGCCGAGATCACTCGCTTTACCCCGGGCGGGGACCTCCACACCCCGCGGACCACCGGAGGAACCCCGTGACCACCGGAGGAACCCCGTGACCGCCGACGGGAAGCCCGTGACCGCCGACGGGTCCGCCCCCTGGCCGCCGGGGCGTCCGGCGGCAGGGGGCGGAGGGAGCGAAGCCGAGGGGAGCCGAGGGGGACGGGTCAGCGGGCCGCGCCCGCGCGGCGCTTGGTCCACACGTCGAGGGCCACCGCGGCGAGCAGCACCAGGCCCTTGAAGAGCATCACCCGCTCGCTGGGCGCGCCGATCAGGGACATGCCGTTGTTGATGACGGCCATGATGAGACCGCCGGTGAGCGCGCCGACCACCTTGCCCACGCCGCCCTGGACGGCGGCGCCGCCGATGAACGCGGCCGCGATGGCGTCCAGCTCGAAGCCGTTGCCCGCGGTCGGGCCCGCCTGGTTCAGCCGCCCGGCGAAGATGATCCCGGCGAGCGCGGCGAGCACGCCCATGTTGACGAAGATCCAGAACGTGACGGACTTGACCTTGATGCCCGACAGGCTCGCCGCGTTCAGGTTGCCGCCGATGGCGTAGATGTGGCGGCCGAAGACGGCGCGGTTGGTCAGGAGCGTGTAGCCCAGGACGAGGAGCGCGAGGAGTACCAGCACCCAGGGCAGGTTCTTGAACCTGGCCAGCTGCACGATGACGACCATCACCACCGCGGCGGCGGCACCGATCTTCAGGAGGAACAGCGGCAGCGCGTCCACCTTCTGCCGGTAGCCCAGCCGCGCCTGGCGGGCCCGCCACTGCGTGCCGGCGATCCCGGCCACCGCGGCGAGGCCGACGAGCAGCGTCAGCAGGTCGGCGCCGTCGAGCGGGCCGAGGGGGATGTTGCCGAAGAAGCCGGGCACGAAGCCGTTGGCGAGGGTCCGCACCTCGTCGGGGAAGGGGCCGATGCCCTGGTTGCCGAGCACGGTCAGGGTGAGCGCCCTGAAGATGAGCATCCCGGCCAGGGTCACGATGAACGCGGGGATGCCGAAGTAGGCGATCCAGTAGCCCTGCCAGGCCCCGATCAGCGCGCCGACGACCAGCGTGACGAGGATGGCGATCGGCCAGGCCACGTCCATGTCGACCATCAGCACGGCCGCTATCGCGCCGGTGAGGCCCACCACCGAGCCCACCGAGAGGTCGATGTGCCCGGCGATGATGATCAGGATCATGCCGATCGCCAGGATCAGGACGTAGGAGTTCTGCACCATGATGTTCGAGATGTTCTGCGGGCTGAGCAGCTCACCGTCGGTCAGGATGGAGAACAGCACGATGATCAGCGCGAAGGCGATGTAGATGCCGCTCTGCCGCAGGTTGAAGGAGAAACGGCCTCCGGGCGCCTTCGGGGGCACCGCCAGGAGGTCGCCGCCCGGTGGCGGCGCTCCGGCGGCGGCGGTTCCTGCGGGTTCGGCGACTCCGTGTGCCGGGACCTGGCCGCTGCTCATCGTGCTCCCTACTCCTTTTCCTTGGTCATGAACTGCATGAGCCGCTCCGGAGTGGCCTCCGCCCGGGGGACCTCACCGGTGATGCGACCGGCCGACATCGCGTAGATGCGGTCGCAGACGCCGAGCAGCTCGGGAAGCTCCGAGGAGATGACCAGGATGGCCTTGCCCTGGTCGGCGAGCTGGTTGATGATCGAGTAGATCTCGTACTTGGCACCCACGTCGATGCCCCGGGTGGGCTCGTCGAGGATGAGGACGTCCGCGTCGGTGAAGATCCATTTCGACAGCACCACCTTCTGCTGGTTGCCGCCGCTGAGCTTCCCGGTGACCGACAGCACGCTGGGAGCCTTGATGTTCATGCTCTCGCGGAAGCCGTCGGCGACCTGGTACTCCTTGTTGTCGTCGACCCAGCCGCGCTTCGCCAGTTTCCTCAGCGCCGCGGCCGAGACGTTCCGCTTGATGTCCTCGATCAGGTTGAGCCCGTACCGCTTGCGGTCCTCGGTGGCGTACGCGAGCCCGTGGCCGATCGCCTCGCCGACCGTGCGGAGCTGGATCTCCCGCCCGTCCTTGTAGACGCGGCCGGAGATGCCGGTCCCGTAGCTGCGGCCGAACACGCTCATCGCGAGCTCGGTGCGCCCGGCGCCCATCAGCCCGGCCAGGCCGACGATCTCGCCGCGGCGCAGCGTCAGGTTGGCGCCGGAGACGACGACGCGGCCGTGCTGGCTGGGGCTGTGCACGGTCCAGTCCTCGATCCGCAGCGCCTCCTCGCCGATCCTCGGCTCGTGCGGCGGGAAGCGGTTCTCCAGGTCGCGGCCGACCATGCCCGAGATGATGCGGTCCTCGGTGACCTGGTCGTTCCTCATGTCGAGGGTCTCGATCGTCCGGCCGTCGCGCAGGATCGTGGTCGAGTCGGCGATGGCCTGGATCTCGTTCAGCTTGTGCGAGATGATCACCGAGGTGATGCCCTCCTCGCGCAGGCCGCGCAGCAGGTCGAGCAGGTGCGCGGAGTCCTCGTCGTTGAGCGACGCGGTCGGCTCGTCGAGGATGAGCAGCCTGACCCGCTTGGAGAGCGCCTTCGCGATCTCCACGAGCTGCTGCTTGCCCACCCCGATGTCCATCGAGAGCGTCACCGGGTTCTCCCGCAGCCCGACCCGCTCCAGCAGCTCGGCGGCCTCGGCGTTCGTCCGGTTCCAGTCGATCAGGCCGCGGCTGGCCCGCTCGTTGCCGAGGAAGATGTTCTCGGCGATCGACAGGTGCGGGCTGAGCGCCAGCTCCTGGTGAATGATCACGATGCCGCGCTTCTCGCTGTCCCTGATGTCGGAGAAGCGGCACGGCTCGCCGTCGAAGAGGATCTCGCCGTCGTACGAGCCGTGCGGGTACACGCCGGACAGGACCTTCATCAGGGTCGACTTGCCGGCGCCGTTCTCCCCGCAGATCGCGTGTATCTCGCCCCGCCGTACCACCAGGTTGACGTCCTGCAGGGCTTTGACGCCCGGGAACTCCTTGGTGATACCGCGCATCCGAAGTATGTCGTCGGTCATGCCGTCCGCCTCCGCGCTGCCTTCCCGCTTCGTGGGCACCCGGCCGGCCGCGGGTGGGGCGCGGCCGGCCGGGTGTCATCCGTCATGGCACCGGTACCGCCGCCTACTTCAGCTGGTCCTCGGTGTAGTAGCCGGAGTCGACGAGGACCTGCTTGTAGTTGTCCTTGTAGACGATCACGGGGTCGAGCAGGTTCGACGGGACGACCTTGTTGCCGTTGTCGTAGTCCTCGGTGTTGTTCACCTCGGGCTTGCCGCCCTTGAGCACGGCGTCGGCCATCTCGACGGTGACGGCGGCCAGCTCGCGGGTGTCCTTGTAGATCGTCGCGTACTGCTCGCCCGCGATGATGGACTTCACCGAGGCGACCTCGCCGTCCTGGCCGGTGACGACCGGGTAGGGCTGGTCGGAGCTGCCGTAGCCGCTGCTCTTCAGCGCCGACAGGATGCCGATGGACAGGCCGTCGTACGGGGAGAGCACGCCCTGGACCTCGGTGCCGCCTGAGTAGGACTTGGTGATCAGGTCCTCCATGCGCTTCTGCGCGGTGGCCGGGTCCCAGCGCAGGATCGCGACGGTCTTGAAGTCGGTCTGGCCGCTCTTGACGACGAGGGTGCCCTTGTCGATGTACGGCTTGAGGGTGTCCATCGCGCCGTTGTAGAAGAAGGTGGCGTTGTTGTCGTCCGGGGAGCCGGCGAAGATCTCGATGTTGAACGGGCCCTTGGCGTCGCCGTCGGAGCCGTCCTCCTTCTTCAGCTTCAGGCCGACCAGCAGCGAGGTCGCCTGCTGCACGCCCACCTTGTAGTTGTCGAAGGTGGCGTAGTAGTCGACGTTCGGCGAGTTGCGGATGAGCCGGTCGTAGGCGATGACCGGGATCTTCTTGTCGGCCGCCTGCTGGAGCTGCGTGGTGATGGCGGTGCCGTCGATCGAGGCGATGATCAGCAGCTTGGCGCCCCTGGTGATCTGGTTCTCGATCTGGTTGACCTGCGTGGGGATGTCGTTCTCCGCGTACTGCAGGTCGACCTTGTAGCCCAGCTTCTCCAGGGCGCTCTTGACGTTGTCGCCGTCGTGGATCCAGCGCTCGGAGGACTTGGTGGGCATGGTGACGCCGACGAGGGTGTCGGCGGGCGCCGCGGAGGCCGCTCCGGACGCGCCCTGGTCGACGGTCTTGACGCTGGAGCCACAGGCCGTCACTCCCATGGCGAGAGCCAGGCTCACCGCGGCGGTGGCCAGCTTCGCGAACTTCATCGAATACCTCCTGTGTGGGAGCCCGTCCCGGCCCAGGGGCGGGCCGGGACAGCGGCGGGACGCGGTGCGTCCCGGGAGTGGCGGGTGCCGTGGCGGCGCGTCCCGGCCCGGCCGGTTGTCAACCTCCGGGCGGCCAGGAGTTCTCGCACCATGGAGACCTTCTCGCAGAAGATGTGAGCGCTAACAAGAGAGTATGCGCCAGTTAAGGGCGTGATGACGGCAACGTCAAGTAGGCGTTAACAGATGATCTCTGAGTAATCAGACCGTAATGTCGGGAGTGCTTGACGGGAGGCATTGTTAGCGCTCACAGTCTGTCCCAAGCCATCCTGAAGGAGCCCGACCGTGAGCCCGAGTCTCGAACGACGCCCGCCGGTGATGGCGGACGTCGCCACGAGGGCCGGTGTGTCGCACCAGACGGTCTCGCGCGTGCTCAACGACCACCCCAACGTCCGCGCCGAGACCCGGGCCCGGGTGCTGGAGGCGATCGACGAGCTCGGCTATCGACGCAACATGGTCGCCCGCGCCCTGGTCACCAGACACACGCGCACCCTCGGGGTGGTCAGCTTCGACACGACCCTGTACGGGCCCGCGAGCACGGTCTACGGGATCGAGCAGGCGGCCAGGGCGGCAGGATACTTCGTCAGCATGGTCAGCCTCAAGACCATCGACACCGCGGGCGTGCGCGACGCGCTCGGCTACCTGGCCGAGCAGGCCGTCGACGGCATAGTGGTGGTCGCCCCGCAGCGTTCGGCCGCCCCCGCGCTGGCCGACGTGCCCACCGACATCCCGGTCGTGGCCGTCGAGGGCAGCCACTCGGGCGACGTGTCGGTGGTCAGCGTCGACCAGGTCGAGGGCGCCCGCCTGGCCACCCGGCACCTGCTCGACCTCGGCCACGAGACCGTGTGGCACGTCGCCGGTCCGTCCGACTGGCTGGAGGCCGACGGGCGGATCGAGGGCTGGCGCGAGGTGCTGGCCGACGCGGGCCGCCCGGTCCCCGAGCTGCTGTCCGGCGACTGGAGCCCGCGCTCGGGCTACGAGGCCGGGCTGCGCCTGGCGGTGACGCCGGGCGTCACCGCGGTGTTCGTCGCCAACGACCAGATGGCGCTCGGCGCGCTGCGGGCCTTCGCCGAGCGGGGCGTGCGGGTGCCCGAGCGGCTCAGCATCGTGGGGTTCGACGACATCCCCGAGTCCGAGTTCTTCACCCCGCCGCTCACCACGATCAGGCAGGACTTCGGGGCGGTCGGGAAACACAGCATCGAGATCCTGCTCAGGCAGATGGAGGCGGGAGCGGAATGGTCCCACGAGCGACACGTCGTCCCGCCGCGGTTCGTGGCCAGAGCCAGCACCGCGCCGTTCCGCGCCTAGGCCCGCGTGCCGCGGTCCCGCGCATCGTGGTTCCGCGCTGCGCCGTGGTTCCGCGCTGCGCCGTGGTTCCACGCTGCGCCGTGGTTCCGCGCCGCGCCGTGGTTCCGCGCCGCGCCGTGGGTCCACGGTGTGCCGTGATCTCGCGCCGCACCGTGGTTCCGCGTTCGGGTCCACGTGCCGTGACCTCGCGTATCGTGGTCCCGCGCCGGGGTCCGCGTGCCGTGGCCCCGCGTGCCGCGGTCCCGCGCCCGGGGCCGCGTACCGTGGTGTCGTGCCCGAGGTCGCGGCCGGGTCCGGGTGCCGTTCCCGGCCCGGGGTCGCGACGTCCCAGGGCGCCGCACCGCGCCTGAACCCCGCGGATCCCGCGCGGCCGCCCGCGCCGGACTCCCCGTGTCGAGCCGTACCGAACCCGCACCGAACCCGCACCGAGTCCGTACCAGAACCCGCACCGAGCCCGTATCGAGGTCCCGCCGTCCCGATGTACTGGAGATGATGTGAACGCTAACAACGATCGTTACGTGGTCGGTGTCGACTTCGGTACGCTGTCGGGCCGCGCCGTGGTGGTGAGGGTGGGTGACGGTGCCGAAGTGGGCACCGCCGTGCACGAGTACGCCCACCGGGTGATCGAGGACCGGCTGCCGGGCACCGGGACGCGCCTGGGCCCCGACTGGGCGCTGCAGTCGCCGGAGGACTGGCGGGAGGTGCTGCGCCAGGCGGTGCCCAAGGCGGTGGCGGCGGCCGGGATCTCCCCGTCGCAGGTCATCGGCCTGGGGACCGACTTCACCGCCTGTACCGTGCTGCCCGCCACCGCCGACGGCGTCCCGCTGTGCGAGGTCGACGGGCTCGCCGCCCGCCCGCACGCGTGGCCGAAGCTGTGGAAGCACCACGCGGCGCAGCCGCACGCCGACCGGATCAACGCCGTCGCCGCCCGCAGGGGAGAGGCGTGGCTGCCCCGCTACGGCGGGAGGATCTCCTCGGAGTGGGCGTTCGCCAAGGGCCTCCAGGTGCTGGAGGAGGACCCGGAGGTCTACGGCCGCGCGGAACGCTGGATCGAGGCCGCCGACTGGATCGTCTGGCAGCTCACCGGCGTGGAGACGCGCAACGTGTGCACGGCCGGATACAAGGCCATCCGCCAGGACGGCCACTACCCCTCCGAGGAGTTCCTCGCCGAGCTCAACCCCGCCTTCACCGGCTTCACCGCCAAGCTCGGCGGGGAGCCGTCCCCCCTGGGCGGCCTCGCCGGACGGCTGGACGCCCGCGCCGCCGGGTGGACGAAGCTGCCCGAGGGCATCGCGATCTCGATCGGCAACGTCGACGCCCACGTCACGGCCGCGGCGGCCGACGCCGTGCGGCCCGGCCAGATGGTCGCGATCATGGGCACCTCCACCTGTCACGTGATGTCCTCCGACGCCCTGGCCGAGGTGCCCGGCATGTGCGGCGTGGTGCGCGACGGCATCGTGCCCGGCCTGTGGGGGTACGAGGCGGGCCAGTCGGGCGTCGGCGACATCTTCGGGTGGTTCGTCGAGACCTCGGTCCCCGGCTCCTACGAGCGCGAGGCGGCGGAGCGCGGGCTCACCGCGCACGAGCTCCTCACCGAGCTCGCCGCCGCGCAGCGGGTCGGGCAGCACGGCCTGGTGGCGCTCGACTGGCACAACGGCAACCGCTCGGTACTGGTCGACCACAACCTCTCCGCCGTGGTCGTCGGCCAGACGCTCGCGACGCGGCCCGAGGACACCTACCGGGCGCTGATCGAGGCGACCGCGTTCGGCGCACGCACGATCGTGGAGACCTTCGAGGGCTCCGGGGTGCCGGTGACCGAGTTCGTCGCCGCCGGAGGGCTGATCAGGAACCGCTTCCTGATGCAGGTCTACGCCGACGTGCTGCGCCGCCCCATCTCGGTGATCGGCTCCGAGCAGGGGTGCGCCCTGGGGTCGGCCATCCACGCCGCCGTCGCCGCCGGGGCCTACCCCGACATCACCTCGGCCTCGGCCGCGATGGGCCGGCGTGGAGAGGCCGCCTACGTCCCCGACGCCGGGCGCGCGGACGCCTACGACCGGCTGTACGCCGAGTACCGCCGCCTGCACGACCACTTCGCCGGAGGGGAGATGCTGCACGGCCTGCGGGCCCTGCGCAACGAGGCCGCCGCACCGGCCGTCGAGAGCGGTGAGAGCGGTGAGAACGACGCGAGCCATGCGAACGGCGAGAGTGACGCGAACGGCGCGAACGGCGAGAGCGGCAAGGGCACGTCGGCGAACGAGAACGAGGAGGACGCGTGACCGGGCGCGAGGAACACCTGATCGGGCGAGCGCTGCCCCCGCGTGCGGCCGGACGTCGGTCCCCGCGTACGGCAGGGCGAACGACCCCGCGTACGGCCGGACATCCGCACCCGAGTGCGGCCGGGCATCCGTCCCCGCGTACGGCAGGGCGACCGGCCCCGCGCGGGACCGGCCACCGGGCACCGCACGCGGCCGGGCGCCGGGCCCCGCGTACGGCCTCGCGCGGAACGGGGGCCGCCGGATGAGCGCCGTCGTGAGGAAACTGCGGGAGACGGTGTCCGCGCTCCACCAGGAACTGGTCCGCTACGACCTCGTCGCCTGGACCGCCGGGAACGTCTCCGGCCGGGTCCCCGGCGAGGACCTCTTCGTCATCAAGCCGTCCGGCGTGATGTACGAGGACCTCACCCCGGAGTCGATCGTGGTCTGCGACCTGGACGGCGAGCTGGTCGAGGGAGAGCTGGCCCCCTCCAGCGACACCGCCGCGCACGCGTACGTCTACCGGACGATGCCGAGGGTGGGCGGCGTGGTGCACACCCACTCCACGTACGCCTCCGCCTGGGCGGCGCGGGGCGAGGCCATCCCGTGCGTGCTGACGGCGATGGCCGACGAGTTCGGCGGCGAGATCCCGGTGGGGCCGTTCGCGCTGATCGGCGGGGACGACATCGGCAAGGGGATCGTCGCCACCCTGGAGGGCCACCGCTCCCCGGCGGTCCTGATGCGCAACCACGGCGTCTTCACCATCGGCGCGGACGCCCGCGCGGCCGTCAAGGCGGCGGTGATGTGCGAGGACGTCGCCCGCACCGTGCACGCGTCCCGCCTGCTGGGCGAGCCGGTGCCCATCGAGCAGTCCGACATCGACAGTCTGTACAACCGCTACCAGAACGTCTACGGGCAAAGGAGTCCGCGGTGACCCTCCACGAGCGCGAGATCTGGTTCCTCACCGGAAGCCAGGGCCTGTACGGCGAGGACACGCTGGCCCAGGTGGCGGAGCAGTCCCGGCGGATCGCCGGGCAGCTCGACGAGACGCTGGCGTTCCGGGTGGTGTGGAAGCCCGTGCTCACCGACGCCGGGGCGATCCGCCGGGTCTGCCTGGAGGCGAACGCCTCGGACGCCTGCGTCGGGGTGATCGCCTGGATGCACACCTTCTCCCCGGCCAAGATGTGGATCGCCGGGCTGGACGCGCTGCGCACGCCGCTGCTGCACCTGCACACCCAGGCGAACGTGGCGCTGCCGTGGAGCTCCATCGACATGGACTTCATGAACCTCAACCAGGCGGCACACGGCGACCGCGAGTTCGGCTACATCCAGGCCCGGCTGGGCGTCGCGCGCAAGACCGTCGCCGGGCACGTGAGCGACCCGGCGGTGGCGGCGCGCGTCGGCGCGTGGGCGCGGGCCGCGGCCGGGCGCGCGGAGGTGGGCTCGCTGCGGCTGGCCCGCTTCGGCGACAACATGCGCGACGTGGCGGTCACCGAGGGCGACAAGGTGGAGGCGCAGCTGCGCTTCGGCGTCTCGGTCAACACCTACGGCGTCAACGACCTGGTCGCCGCCGTCGACGCCGCGGCGGACGCGGACGTGGACGTCCTGATCTCCGAGTACGAGGACACCTACAAGGTCGCCCCCGAGCTGCGCGCCGGAGGCGAGCGCCACGACTCGCTGCGTTACGCCGCCCGCGTCGAGCTGGGGCTGCGCCACTTCCTCACCGAGGGGGGCTTCGGCGCGTTCACCACCAACTTCGAGGACCTCGGCGGGCTGCGGCAGCTGCCGGGGCTCGCGGTGCAGCGGCTGATGGCCGACGGCTACGGCTTCGGCGGCGAGGGCGACTGGAAGACCTCGGTGATGGTCCGCACCCTGAAGGTGATGGCGGCCGGTCTTCCCGGCGGCACCTCCTTCATGGAGGACTACACCTACCACCTCACCCCCGGCCAGGAGGTCATCCTGGGCGCGCACATGCTGGAGGTCTGCCCGACGATCGCCGCCGGGGTGCCCTCGTGCGAGATCCACCCGCTGAGCATCGGCGGGCGCGAGGACCCCGTCCGGCTGGTCTTCGACGCGGAGCCGGGCCCCGCCGTGGTGGTCGGCCTGTCCGATATGGGGGACCGGTTCAGGCTGGTGGCCAACGAGATCGACGTGGTCGCCCCCGCCGAGCCGCTGCCCAGCCTGCCCGTCGCCCGCGCGGTGTGGAGGCCTCGCCCGAACCTGAGCACCTCCGCCGAGGCGTGGCTGACCGCCGGAGGCCCGCACCACACGGTCCTGTCGTCGGCCCTCACCACCGAGGAGCTCACCGACCTGTCCGAGATGCTCGGGGTCGAGCTCCTGGTCATCGACGCGGACACCACTCCCCGCCAGTTCGCGAAGGAGATCCGCTGGAACCAGGCGTACTACCACCTGGCCCGCGGTTTCTGACCCGGCGGGCCTCGTTCGTCCACCACCCGTTCCCCCGGGAGAACGTGCCGCCGCGGGCGACGTGCCGTACGCGACGGGAGGGGTGGTGACGGCGCTGTGAACGCCGGGGCGCTACGGGCGGAGCCGGTGGCCGTCGTCCAGCAGGCGGGAGAGCACGCTGAGGGTGGCCGCGCCCGCCGCGACGCCGCTGAGCAGGGAGAGCGGCCAGGCGGACCCGGCCACCAGGGCGAGCGCGCAGGCCAGCGTCGCGATCACGGCCGTGGCGGCCACGACGAGCAGTCCAGGTACGGAGAACATCGGCTCACTCCCGCAGGGTGCGCCGCCGGGGTTCCGGCGGCACCGTGGTCGAGAACCGGCTCCGGTCGGATCCGTGCTCGCCCCGATATGTTCTGCCCTTCCTGGGCGCGGTAATCATGAAACGGGCGAACTCGTACTCGCTTCGATACATCCCGCCTTTCCCGGGCGCGGCCGGGAGTGGTGGCGAGTGGTGGGGAGTGAGTGGTGAGCGCGGCGGGTGGATCCTGGACGCGGTGCTTCCCATGAGCCGCCCGGACCCCACGATCCGGGACCGCGTGGTCTCGACGGATCATGAAATCCCCTGTCGACCGTTCCTCGCCACCCGCCGGGTCACCCGGCGCCCCCTGCCGAAACTATGACAGAGGGGTGCGAGGCGCGGTTGCCCGTCCGTGCCCGGTCCTTGCCCGTCCGTGCCCGATCGGCTCGGCACCCGTTTAACCCGTCGCCCGCGCGGGGCGCCGTCCCGTTGTCCAGGGGGTGGGCCCGGTGTACCCGGCCCTGCCGACAGGGTAGGAAGGACTGGTCACATCTGGGCGTCATTAGTGTGAAATTCAGTGAACAAGGACGCCCGATGTGATCTTTGATGTCCCCTGTTTCCTGTCTGAGCATTGGTTTTGTGTGTGAACAAGGGTCGGTCTCTTGTTCACCAAACTCAGGTCTGATAGAACAAACGGCACATGTAGGTCGGGCGGGCCGTCAGTGCGACGATCCGCTCACCTCGCGGCCTATCCCTCATGGCCCCTGGAGGACTGCGATGCCCGGTTTCCCTCACCCCCACAATCCGGTGTCCCCCGCGCTGTCCCGTCGCTCGATCCTGCAACTCGGGGGTGGGGTCGCCCTCCTCTTCGCGACCGGGTGCGCCGCCGGCACCAAGGCGGGCGGCTCGGACACCCCCGCGGCGAGCGCGGCCCCCGGCGGGAGCGGCGCCCCGGCCGCCTCGGCGCTGCGGATCGCGGTGGGCAGCTACCTGAGCAGCTGGGACCAGGACTTCGTCGGGTTCGACCTGACCGCGCTGATGCTCTACAAGAACGTCTTCCCCTACATGGTCGACTACGGGGTCACCTCGGTCGGCGACGGCCAGATCCTCGACACCGAGGCGATCGCCCCCACTTTCGCCGAGTCCTTCGAGCCCGACGCCGACAACAAGGTCTGGACCCTCAAGCTGCGCAAGGGCGTGAAGTTCGCCAGCGGCAACGAGATGACCGCCAAGGACGTCAAGTGGTCCAAGGACCGCGCCTTCGCCGCGAAGGCCAACGTCGCCGGGATCTACCGGCTGATCGGTCTCACCGAGGCCGACCAGGTCAAGGTGGTCGACGACCACACCGTGACGTTCACCCAGGCGTTCCCCAGCGCCCTCACCCGGCAGATCCAGGCCATCTCGCTGTACGTCTTCGACTCCGAGGAGGCGAAGAAGCACGCCACCGCCGACGACCCCTGGGCCAAGGAGTGGTACGCCAAGAACCCCCCGAGCGGCGGCTACTTCAACGTGGGCAAGGCGGTGCAGGGCCAGGAGATCGTGCTCACCGCCAACACCGGCTATCCCGGCCCCGACGGCGCCAAGACCCCCGAGATCAGGCTCTCCGTGGTGCCCGCCGCCGCCAACCAGCGCCTCCAGCTGCAGAACGGCGACATCGACATCGCCTTCGGGATCGGTCAGCGCGACATCAAGGACCTCAAGACCACCCCGGGCATCAAGGTCATCTCCGCGCCGAGCAACAACCAGGTCGCCATCCAGATGTCGGTGACCACCGCGCCCTTCGACGACCCCGCGGTCCGCAGGGCGCTCGCCTGCGCCGTCCCGTACGAGCAGATCATCGCCAACGTCTACGGCGGCGACGCGCGGCCCGCGAAGAGCGTCGTCCCGCTGGACATGCCCGGCTACTCCGAGACCGGCTACCCCTACGCCTACGACGTCGCCAAGGCCAAGGAGACGCTGGCCGGGGCGGGCAAGACCTCGGTCGCCTCCGAGCTGGTCTTCCAGACCGACAGCGAGGAGCAGCAGCAGATCGCCGTACTGGTGCAGAGCGAGGCCAGGAAGGCGGGCATCGAGCTGAAGCTCACCCCGCTCGACCCCGCCACGCTCGCCGAGCGCAGGGAGAAGAAGAACATCCCGCTGCAGGTCACCGTGGGCCAGCTCTGGGTCAACGACGTGGAGTACATGCTCGGGACCAGCTTCACCAAGGGCGCCAGCCTCAACTACTCCAACTACGTCAACGACGAGATCGAGAAGATCTTCGAGGACTCCCACACCGTCGTCGACGAGGCCGAGCGTGCCAAGCTCTGGCTGCGCGTGCAGGAGATCCTGGCCGGGGACGTGCCGTGGGTCGTCGTCTGCCAGCCCAACTTCACCCTCCCCGTCAGGGAGGAGGTCGCGGGCTGGGTCCAGCCGATGGACGGCCTGGCCCGGCTGCGCTACCTGAGCGTCTCCAAGTAATCCATGCGCGTTCTCCGGTTCCTCCTCGGACGGCTGCTCCAGCTCGTCCCGGTGCTCCTCGGGGTGGTCGTCCTGACCTTCCTCCTCGTCAGGGTCCTGCCGGGCGACCCGATCCGTACCATCCTCGGCCCCAACGCCACGGAGGCCGACGCCGCCGCCGCGCGGGCCAGGTTCGGGCTGGACCAGCCGCTGTGGCGGCAGTTCCTCGACTACGCCGGGGGGCTGTTCACCAGTGACTTCGGCACCTCCATCCAGAGCGGCGCCCCGGTGGGCTCGGAGATGGCCGTGCGGGTCGGGCCGACCATGGAGCTGGTGGTGATCGCGCTGGTCGTGGCGCTGGTGCTGGCGACGGTGCTCGGCATCTGGTCGGCGCGGAACGCGGGCCGGTTCGGCGACCACACCGTCCGCGTCGCGGCGCTCGTCGGCAACTCGGTGCCGGAGTTCTGGCTCGGCCTGGTGCTGGTCCTCGTCGGCTACAGCGTCCTGGGCTGGTTCCCCGCGCCCAGCGGCCGGGTGGACCCCGACACCGACCTCAGCCTGATCACCGGCGCCGACCTGCTCGACGCGGCGCTGACGGCGAACGGCCCCGCGTTCGTCTCGGCGCTGGAGCACCTCGTGCTGCCGGTGGCCACGCTGGTGATCGTCGTCGTCGCGCCGCTGCTGCGCAGCGTCCGGGCCTCCGCGCTGGAGGTGCTCGCCTCCGAGGCGTACGCCGCCGCCGCCGCGCACGGGCTCAGGGACCGGCTGCTGCTGCGCGGCTACCTGGTACGGGCCACGCTGGTGCGCCTCCCCGCGCTCGCGGCCCTGGTGTTCGGCTTCTCCATCGGCTCGACGGTCCTCGTGGAGTACGTCTTCTCCTGGCAGGGCTTCGGGCAGTGGGCGCTGCGCGGCCTGCTCTACCGGGACTACCCGGTGGTGCAGGCGTCGGTGCTCGTGATCGCGCTGTTCTACGTGGTGGTGTTCCTCGTCGCCGACGTCGTCCACGCGGTCCTCGACCCGAGAGTGAGGATCTGATGCCGGACGCCGAACACACCCCCGGGGCCGGACGCGTCCCGGAGGACGGCCGCGCTCCCGGCACCGGACGCGTTCCGGAGACCGACACCGGACGCGCCGCTGATGCCGGACGCGCCGCCGATGCCGGACGCGCCTCCAGCACTGGACATCCTTCTAGCGCCGGACACGTCTCCAGCACCGGACGCGCCTCCGAAGCCGGACGCGCCTCCGAAGCCGGACATGCCTCCGAAGCCGGAGCCGGACGCGTACGGAGGCCCGGTGACGAGCGTGCCCCGGAGACGGGACGCGGTCCGAGGACGAAGCGCGTCCGGGAGGCCGGTGGGGACCGGCGTTTCGCGTCGTCGCTGATCACGGCCGGTTCCGTGATCCTGGTCCTGGTCGCCGTGGCGGTCGTGTTCGCGCCGCTGCTGACCGCGTGGGGGCCCGAGGAGATCGACCCCCTCGCGTCCCTCGCCCCGCCCGGCGGCGCCCACCTCCTGGGCACCGACCTCAACGGCATGGACGTGTGGAGCCGGGTCCTGCACGCCGCCAGGCTCGACGTCGGCATCGCGGTCGCCGCGGTCGCCCTCGCCGTGGTCGCGGGCAGTTTCGTCGGCCTGGTCGCCGGATACCGGGGCGGCTGGCCGGACGACGTGCTGATGCGGGTGCTCGACGTCTTCCAGGCGTTCCCCACCTTCATCCTGGCCCTCGCGGTGGCCGCGCTGCTCGGCGGCGGGACGGCCAACCTGGTCGCGGTGATCGCGCTGGTGAACGCGCCCGCGTACGCCCGGCTGGTGCGGGCCGAGGTGCGCTCGATCAGGGAACTGCCCTTCGTGGAGGCGTCCCGCACCTCCGGCGCCTCCTTCTGGGGGGTGCTCTGGCGGCACGTCCTGCCCAACAGCCTCACGCCGGTGCGCGTCATCGCCCCGCTGAACTGCGGCTGGGCGATGCTCACGCTGGCCGGGCTCTCCTTCCTCGGGCTCGGCGTGCCGGTGCCCACCGCCGAGTGGGGCGCGATGATCAGCCTCGGCACCGGGGACGTCGTCGCCGGCCGGTGGTGGACCTCGGTACCTCCCGGCCTCTTCCTGCTGATCTGCGTCCTGGGCTTCAGCCTCCTCGGTGAGGGCCTGCAGGAACGCGCCGACTCCACGAGGAGGTGACGGACGATGACCCTCCTGTCGATCGAGGACCTCTCCGTCGTGATCGACCGTCCGGGACGCCGGGTCGCCGCGCTGAGCGGGGTGGACCTGAGCGTCGAGCCCGGCGAGGTGGTCGGCCTGGTCGGTGAGAGCGGCGGCGGCAAGAGCATGGTGGCCCGCTCGATCGTGGGCCTGCTGCCCGGCGGCTCCCGTACGACCGGGCGGGTCCTGTTCGACGGCGCCGACGTGCTGACGATGGGCGCCGCCGAGCTGGAGTCCTTCCGGGGGCACGGCGCCGCGATCTGCTTCCAGAACCCGCGCGGCGCGCTCAGCCCCACCAGGACCGTCGGCCGCCAGCTCGTCGACCGGCTGGTCACCCACCGGGGCCTGGCCCCCGCCCCCGCCAGGGAGGTCGCCGCCGAGCTGTTCGAGTCGGTCGGCATCCGCAGCCCGAGGCGCCGCCTGGACGCCTACCCGCACGAGCTCTCCGGCGGCATGGCGCAGCGCGTGATGATCTCGCTGGCCACCGGGTGCGCCCCCGGCCTGCTCATCGCCGACGAGCCCACCACTGGGCTGGACGTGACCCTCACCAGGGAGATCCTCAACCGCTTCCGGCTCGCCGCGAACGCCGAGCGGCGCGGCGTCCTGCTCATCTCCCACGACCTCGCCTCCATCGCGGAGGTCTGCGACCGCGTCGTGGTCCTCTACGCGGGGACGGTGGTGGAGAGCGGCCCCGGGCCGCAGGTGCTCGACGAGCCCGCCCACCCCTACACGCGGGCGCTGCTGCGCTCGGTGCCCGACATCGACGGGCGCCCGGTGACCGCCACTCCGGGCGCGATGCCGCTGCCGGTGGAGGCGCCGTCCTCCTGCCCGTTCGCGCCGCGCTGCGCGCACGCGACGCAGCTGTGCGCGACGGAGCTTCCGCGCGCCGAGGCCCTCGCCTCCGACTGGAGCGTCGCCTGCTTCCACCCCCGCTCAGGGCCCCTCACCGATCCCGTCGACATACCTTCGCCCGCCGACACGCCTTCCCGGCCGCCTACCGACACGTCTTCCCGATCGCCTCTCATGGGGACCGAGCCTGTTCTCACGGGGATCGCGCCCGTGGAGCCGCCCGCTCGTACGGAGGCACCGTCCGGAGCGGAGACCGTCTCCGGAGTGAAGACCGTCTCCGGAGGGGCGGCGGGCGGAGAGGTGCTGCGGGTCGAGGACGCGCACGTCCTCTACCGGGCACGCTTCGGCGGCGGGGGGCACCACGCCCTGCGCGGGGTGAGCCTCGGCGTCGCCGCGGGCGAGACCCTGGGCATCGTCGGGGAGAGCGGCTGCGGCAAGAGCACGCTCGCCAGGCTGATGCTCGGGCTGGTGGCGCCCTCCCGGGGGAGGGTCGAGGTCGCCGGACGGGTTCTCTCCGAGCTGCGCGGCCGGGAGCTGCGCCGCCTGCGTACCCGGGCCCAGCTGGTCTTCCAGGACCCCGTGGGGTCGCTCAGCCCCCGGCGTACCGTGGCGGACGCGATCGGCGAGCCGCTGCGCGCCGCCGGGGTGCCCGCCGCCGAGCGGGCGTCGCGCGTCGCCCGCGTCCTGGAGCGGATGGAGCTGGACCCGTCGATCCTGGGGCGGCGCCCGCACGAGCTGTCCGGCGGGCAGGCGCAGCGCGTCGGCATCGCCCGCGCGCTCGTCGGCGATCCCGACCTGATCGTCTTCGACGAGCCGACCTCGGCGCTCGACGTCACCGTGCAGGCGCAGATCCTGAAGGTGATCGCCGAGGTGAGCGGCGACCGCTCGCGCGGCACGGTCTTCATCTCCCACGACCTGGCCACCGTCCGGGGGTTCTGCGACCGCGTCGCGGTCCTCTACCT
Source organism: Streptosporangium sp. NPDC002524 (assembly GCF_040295985.1). Classification (NCBI taxonomy): domain Bacteria; kingdom Bacillati; phylum Actinomycetota; class Actinomycetes; order Streptosporangiales; family Streptosporangiaceae; genus Streptosporangium; species Streptosporangium sp. NPDC002524. The sequence continues at coordinate 81,605 of NZ_JBEOWK010000011.1, forward strand.
GGGGCGGATCGTCGAGGAGGGGCCGGTGGAGGAGGTCTTCGGCAACCCGCTGCACCCCTACACCCGGGCGCTGCTGGCCGGGGCCCCCAGCCTCGGCGCCGGGTACCGAGGCCCGAGGGTCGAGCTGACCAAGGATCTGGAGGAGGCGGACGCCGCCGCGGGCTGCGCCCTCGCGCCGCGCTGTCCCTTCGCGACCGGCGAGTGCCGGGAACAGGAGCAGGAACTCCGCCCGTACGACGCGAGCCTGGTCGCCTGCCGCCGCGCCGCCGAGATCCCCGCGCTGATCGAAAGGTGACATCCGCGATGCCCGACCCCAAGCACCTCCGGCTCGCCGTCGACATCGGCGGCACCTTCGTCGACGCGATGGAGCTGGACACGCGCACCCACGAGGTGCGCTTCAGGAAGGCCTCGACCACCCCGGCCCGCCCCTGGGAGGGCGTGCTCGACGCGGTCGCCGCGCTCGGCACCGACCTGTCGCAGGTGGAGCTGTTCATCCACGGCACCACCCTCGGCCTCAACGCCGTCCTGGAACGGCGCGGCGAGCCCACCGGGATCGTCACCAACGACGGCTTCCGCGACATCTTCCTGATCGGCAGGGGCAACGTGCCCTCCGACCACATGTACGACTTCCAGTACGAACGGCCGGAGAGCCTCGTGCGGCGCCGCCACACGGCCGGGGTGCGGGGGCGGCTCGACCACCGGGGCCGGGTGGTCGAGGAGCTCGACGCGGCCGGGGTGCGGGAGGCGGCCCGCGTCCTCGTCGAGGAGCGGGGCGTGGTGTCGATCGCCGTCTGCTTCCTGCACTCCTTCCTCGACCCCTCCCACGAGCGGGAGGCCGCCCGGATCATCCGCGAGGCGTACCCGCAGGTGACGGTCTCGATCTCCACCGACATCGTCAGGGAGTACCGCGAGTACGAGCGGACCAGCACGACCGTCCTCGACGCCTACATCAAGCCGATCTTCGAGAGGTACGTGGACCGGCTGGAGCGCGGGCTGGCCGAGCGCGGGTTCGGCGGACGATTCCTGATCATGCGCTCCGGCGGCGGTTCCATGACGTCGGCCGTGGCCAAGACCTCCCCGACGCACACCGTGCTGTCGGGCCCGGCGGGCGGCATCGTGGGCGCGGCGCACATCGCCGACGCCCTCGGTCGCCGGGACCTTCTGACCTTCGACATCGGCGGTACCTCCCTGGACGCGTGCGTGATCGAGCACGGGTCCCCGGTGGCCGCCTACGAGGCGCAGCTGGAGCACTTCCCGCTGCTGATCCCCACGTACGACATCCGCACGATCGGCGCCGGAGGGGGCTCGATCGCGTGGCTGGAGCGGGGATTGCTGAAGGTGGGGCCGCAGAGCGCGGGTGCCGACCCCGGCCCGGTGTGTTACGGCCGGGGCGGCACCCGCCCCACTGTCACGGACGCGGCGGTCGTCCTCGGCTACGTGGACCCGGACCGCTTCCTGTCCGGGGAGATGGAGCTGCGGGCCGACGCCGCCCGCGCGGCGCTCGACGAGCAGGTGGCCGGGCCGCTCGGGCTCACCCCGGAGGCCGCGGCGGCGGGCGTCTTCGACGTGCTGCTCGCCAGGACCGTCGGCGCGGTCCGGCAGATCACGGTCGAGCGGGGGCACGACCCGCGCGGCTTCTCGCTGCTCGCGTTCGGCGGGGCCGGGCCGCTGCTCGCCCCGCTGCTCGCGGCGGAGATGGGCATCGGCGAGGTCATCGTGCCGTTCGCCCCGTCGGGCTTCTCCGCCTGGGGCATGCTCAGCGCCGACATCGTCGACGACTTCTCCCGCACGGTGATGGCCACCCTGGACGACGCCGACCTCGACGGCCTGGAGACGGTGTTCAAGGGCGTCGAGGCCGAGGCGGTCGCCTCCCTGGAGGCGCAGCGGGTCCCGGCCGATCGGATGGTCCTGGAGCGCCAGTTCGAGCTGCGCTACCTGGGACAGGAGCACTCGCTCATCGTCACCGCGGGCCGCGACCTCGACCGGGACGCGATCAGGCGGGCGTTCGAGGAGACCCACGCGGCGCGGTACGGGCACGCGATGGACAACCGGGTGCAGATCCTCAACCTGCGGGTGCGGGGCGTCGGCCGTACCGACAGGCCCGAGCTGGTGACGCGCCCGCCGGGCGACGGCGACGCGGGCCGGGCGCTGCTCGCCCGCAGGGACGCCTACGACTTCGGCACCCGCGCCACGGCGTCGTTCGCCGTCTACGACCGCGCGCTGCTGGAGCCGGGCGACGCGTTCGACGGGCCCGCCCTGGTCGACGAGGGCACCTCGACCACCGTGGTCCCCTCGGGACAGCGGGTCGAGGTCGAGGAGCACGGCTACCTGCTGGTACGGCTTGTGGAGGCGGCGTCATGACGGAGCGGCTGGACGGCGGGCACTCGGACGGCACGCGCCCGGACGGGGCCCGGTTGGAAGGCGCCCGGTTGGAGGGCGCTCAACCGGAAGGCGCTCAACCGGAAGGCGCTCAGCCGGAAGGCACTCGACCGGACGGCGCCCAGCCGGAAGGCACTCGGCTGGACGGGGCGACCGCCGAGGTGGTGCGCAGTTACCTGCTCGCGGCCGCCGAGGAGATGCGGGCCACGCTGATCCGCACATCGTTCAACCCGGTCATCTACGAGGTCCACGACTTCGGCATGTCGATGTACGACGCGGACCTGCGTCTGATCGCCGAGGCCACCGGGCTCACCTTCTTCCTCGGCGCCAACGACTTCTCACTGCGCAAGGGTGTGGAGTATGTGGGGCGGGAGAATCTTCACCCGGGTGATGTGGTGTTGTTGAATTATCCGTATTGGAATGCGGCGCATTCTTATGACGCGACGTTGTTCTGTCCGGTGTTCGTGGGTGTGGATCTGGTGGGTTTCTTGTGTGTGCGGGCTCATTGGATGGATCTGGGGGCGAAGGATCCGGGGTATGTGCTGGATTCGACGGACATGCATCAGGAGGGGATTATCTTTCCGGGGACGAAGGTGTTCTCGGGGGGTGTGCCGAATCGGGAGATCATCGAGTTGATCCGGTTCAACTCGCGGATGCCGGATCTGGTGATCGGTGATCTGAACGCGCAGGTCGCCGCGCTGCGCACCGGCGAGCGCCGGTTCCTGGAGATCCTGGAGAAGTTCGGCCGCCCGACCGTGGACGCCGCCGTCCGGCGGATGGTCGAGGACGGGGAGGCGCGCACCCGCGCCGCCCTCGCCGAGCTGCCGCAGGGGTCGTGGACGGCGGTCGACTGGCTGGACGACGACGGCATCACCGAGGACCCGGTCCGCATGGAGGTGACCGTCACCATCGCCGACGGCACCTTCACCGTCGACTTCGCCGGTTCCTCGCCCGCCACGCCCGGTCCCATCAACATGCCGTTCGGCGCCACCATCGCGATCTGCAAGGTCGTCCTCAAGGCGCTCACCTCGCCCGACGAGCCGTCCAACTTCGGCACGACCGTTCCCCTGGAGGTGCGGGCCGAACCCGGGACGCTCTTCCACGCCGTCTACCCGCAGCCGACGTTCACCCTTTGGACCGGCATCGTCGCGGTCGAGCTCATCCTGAAGGCGCTGGCGCAGGGCATGCCGGACCGGTTGCCCGCCTCGTCCGGGGGTGACGTGCCGGGGTTCATGATGGTGGGGATCCATCCGGAGACCGGGCAGATGTTCGCGGTCAGCAACAACGACCCGGTCGGCTGGGGCGCCACCCCCTCCCACGACGGGATGAACGCCGCCACCCACGTCTCGGGCAGTACGGGACGCATCACCCCGATCGAGGTCCTGGAGGCCAGGACGGGGATGTTCTTCGAGCGGGTGGAGATGCGGGAGGACTCCGGGGGCGCGGGGCGGTTCCGGGGCGGGGTCGGTCTGCGGCGTGACATTCGCTTTGTCGTGCCGGGGGAGTTCCTGTCGGTGATCAAGAAGACGCGGTCGCGGCCGTGGGCGCTGGAGGGCGGGCAGGAGCCGGAGCCGAACCAGGTGGTGCTCTTCCCCGGCACCGAGCGCGAACACCGGGTGAGCACCAAGCGGACCCGGGTGCAGATCGGGGACCGGGTCACGTTGCTCACCGCCGGTGGCGGCGGGCACGGCGACCCGCGCGAACGCGATCCCGAACTGGTCCGGCGCGATGTCGCCGAGGGCTACGTCTCCCCGGAGGCCGCCCGCGACACCTACGGGATCGACGATGTCTGAGTCCTCCGGAAGGGGACGGGCCGTCGCCACCGGTGAGGGGCGCGTCCGGGTGGACGGCGCGACGGTCGAGGTGGTGCGCAGCCATCTCTCCTCGGCCGCCGAGGAGATGCGGGCCACGCTCGTCCGTACCGCCTTCAACCCGGTCATCTACGAGGTCTTCGACTTCGGTATCTCCGTCTACGACGCGGACCTGCGGCTGGTCGCCGAGTCGACCGGGCTGAGCCGTTTCCTCGGCGCCAACGACTATTCCATCCGCAAGGGTGTGGAGTATGTGGGGCGGGAGAATCTTCACCCGGGTGATGTGGTGTTGTTGAATTATCCGTATTGGAATGCGGCGCATTCTTATGACGCGACGTTGTTCTGTCCGGTGTTCGTGGGTGTGGATCTGGTGGGTTTCTTGTGTGTGCGGGCTCACTGGATGGATCTGGGGGCGAAGGATCCGGGGTATGTGCTGGATTCGACGGACATGCATCAGGAGGGGATCATTTTTCCGGGGACGAAGGTGTTCTCGGGGGGTGTGCCGAATCGGGAGATCATCGAGTTGATCCGGTTCAACTCGCGGATGCCGGATCTGGTGATCGGTGATCTGAACGCGCAGGTCGCCGCGCTGCGCACCGGCGAGCGCCGCGTCCGCGAGCTCCACGCCCGCTATGGCGGGGACGTCGTCGCGTCCGTCGTCGAGACCGTGATCGCCGCCGCCGCGGAGTCGGCCGCCGAGGCCGTCTCCCGCCTCCCGCAGGGGTCGTGGACGGCGGTCGACTGGCTGGACGACGACGGCATCACCGAAGAGCCGATCCGCATGCAGGTCACCGTCACCATCGCCGACGGCACCTTCACCGTCGACTTCGCCGGGTCGTCCGGCGCGACCGCGGGGCCGGTCAACCTCCCGTTCGGCGCGACCATCGCGACCTGCCGGGTCGCGTTCAAGGCGATCACCACACCGGGGGAGCAGACCAACGCCGGGCACTTCGCCCCGCTGGAGGTGCGGGCCGAACCGGGCACGCTCTTCCACGCCGTCTACCCGGCGGCGACCTTCACCCAGTGGACGGGGACGGTCGCCCTGGAGCTGATCTACAAGGCGCTGGCGCAGGGCATGCCGGACCGGCTGCCCGCCTCCTCCGGGGGTGACGTGCCGGGGTTCATGATGGTCGGGATCCATCCGGAGACCGGGCAGATGTTCGCGGTCAGCAACAACGACCCGGTCGGCTGGGGTGCCACCCCCTCCCACGACGGCATGAACGCCGCCAACCACCTGTGCCAGACCCAGGCCCGCAACACCCCCGTCGAGGTCCTGGAGGCGAAGACCGGGATGTTCTTCGAGCGGGTGGAGATGCGGGAGGACTCCGGGGGCGCGGGGCGGTTCCGGGGCGGGGTCGGTCTGCGGCGTGACATCCGGTTCGTGGTGCCGGGGGAGTTCCTGTCGGTGATCAAGAAGACGCGGTCGCGGCCGTGGGCGCTGGAGGGCGGCCAGGAGCCGGAGCCGAACCAGGTGGTGCTCTTCCCCGGCACCGAGCGCGAACACCGGGTGAGCACCAAGCGGACCCGGGTGGAGATCGGGGACCGGGTCACGTTGCTCACCGCCGGGGGCGGCGGGCACGGCGACCCGCGCGAACGCGATCCCGAACTCGTCCGCCACGACGTCGCCGAGGGTTATGTCTCCCCCGACGCCGCCCGCGGGACCTACGAGACCGACCCCGCCCGCCGGAGTCACGAGACCGACGCAGCTCGCCGGAGTCACGAGATCGAGGCAGCTCGTCAGACTCACGAGACTGACGCCGCCCGCCGGATCCACGAGACCGACCCCGCTCGTCAGACCCACGAGACCGGCCCCGCTCGTCAGACTCACGACACCGGGGCCGTCCGATGAACGACATGCTCAACGACGTGGTCCTCGTCAACTGCACCGTCACAGACGCCCGTGCCGTCGTTCCCGGTACGGCCCCGGGAGGCCGTACGCCGGAAGCCGGGGCGGCGGGCGGCGAGGGGCGGGTCGCCGACGCCGCGGTGTGGGTCCGGGGCGACCGGATCGCGGCCGTGGGCCCGCGCGAGTCGATCCTGGAGCGGACCGGCGACGCCCACCCGATCGATCTCGGCGGCGCGTACGTCACCCCCGGCCTGGTCAACATGCACACCCACCTGTCCCTGTCGCTCCCGGGCAACGGGGGCGACAACGTCAAGAACATGACGGCGCACGAGCTCGCCCTCTACATGGCCGACGGCGCCCGGCGGACCCTGCACTGCGGGGTCACCACGGTGAGATGCGTGGCCGAGAAGGACCACGCCGACTTCGCGCTGCGCCGGGCGATCGAGTCGGGCCGGGCGATCGGCCCGCGCATCTTCACCGCCGGTCGCGCTCTGGTCTGCACCGGCGGCCACGGGCACGAGGGGAGCGACACCCTGGAGTGCGACGGCGCCGACGGGTTCCGGCGCGGGGTGCGCGCCCAGGTCAAGGCGGGCGCCGACCTCATCAAGATCATGATCTCGGGCGGGATCGCCGGGGAGCACGAGAAGATCGACACCCCGCAGCTGTTCTCCGACGAGATGGCGGCGGCACTGCAGACCGCGCACGCCTGGGGCCGCAAGGTCACCGCGCACGCGGGCCCGGCGACGGTGATCGCCGAGGCCGTCGAGCTCGGCCTCGACTGCGTGGAGCACGGCTACCAGCTCACCCCCGAGGTCGCTAAGCGGATGGCCGAACGCGGCACGTCCCTGGTGCCGACGCTGCTCGTCACCCGCTGCAAGGAGTTCTTCGACGAGCTCGGCGTACCGGAGTGGATGCAGTGCCGCTCGCTCGGCGCCGGACCCCGGCACCTGGAGAGCTACGCCATGGCCCTCGACGCGGGGGTGGACGTCCTGCTCGGCAGCGACATGCCGCCGTTCTGGGGCTTCGAGGGGACCAACGCCTCGGTACGCGAGCTGGAGTGCATGTCCGAGGGCGGCCTCGGCCCGGCGGGGGCGCTGTACGCAGGAACGCTCGGCCCGGTGCGCTGGCTCGGCGCCGACGCCGACCTCGGCACCGTCGAGGTCGGCAAGTACGCGGACCTCGTCGCGATGGACACCGACCCCCTCGCGAGCGCCTCGGCCTTCCGCGGGGTCCGCTGGGTGATGAAGGGCGGCCGGGTCGTCCGCGACGACCGGTCGGGATGGGAGAAGCCGTGAACACCGCCTCCGGCGCGGACGCCGACCTGATCTCGGCGGGCATCGACGACATGTACGACGCGTTCCTCGCGGCCGACCGCCGCCGGTTCGACGGGCACCTGCACGACGAGGTGACCACCTGGGAGACGCACCTGCCGGGACCGCTGCGGACCCGGTCGGAGCTCGACGCCTACCGCGACGACAGGGACGGCTCGGGTGCCCGTCCCCGCCTCGACCGGCTCGCGGCCGAGGACAAGCGGATCGACGTGTGGGACGACACCGGCGTCGCCCGCTACGTGCTCGTCGCCGAACCGCCCGGCGGGCCCGCGCGGCGCAGCCGGGTGACCGACGTGCTGCGCCGCGTCGGCGGCGACTGGCTCATCGTGCACCACCACTCCGAACTGCTCGCGCCGTGAACCGGCGGCTGGTCGCCCACGCGCACGGCGAGCCGGAGGAGGTCCTCTCCCTCGCCGAGGTGCCCGAGGACCGCGCCCCCGGCGACGGGGAGGTCAGGATCGCGGTGCGGGCCGTCGGGCTGAACTACCTCGACGTCATGCTGTGCAGGGGCACCTACCCCGTACGCCCCGACCCGCCGATGACGCCGGGCGTCGAGGCCGCGGGGACGGTGGTCGCCGCTGGGGCGGGTGCCGGGCACCTGGAGGGCCGAGCGGTCCTCGCCTGCCCCACCCTGCCGCGCGGCGCCCTCGGCGACGTCGTCACCGTCGACGCCTCCCTCGTGGTGCCGTACCCGGCCGGGCTCGATCCCGTCACGGTCGCGGCCCTGCCGGTCACGTACCAGACCGCGTGGTTCGCGCTGCGCCGGGCCGGGCTCGCGGCGGGGGAGACGGTGCTCGTGCACGCGGGCGCGGGGGGTGTCGGCATCGCCGCCACCCAGCTCGCGCTCGCCTTCGGGGCACGCGTGATCTGCACGGCGGGCGGCCCGGTCAAGACCGCGCTGTGCCGGGAGAACGGGGCGGGCGAGGCGATCGACTACCTGGACGCCGACTTCGCCGCCTCGGTCATGGACCTGACGGACGGTCACGGCGTGGACGTGGTGGTCGATCCCGTGGGCGGCGACGTCCTCGCGCGCTCGCTGGACTGCCTGGCCTTCGAGGGGCGCCTGGTCGCCGTCGGGGCGGCCGGAGGGTCCCCGCCGCCGGTCGACCCGATGGCGCTCGTCGCCGCCAACGCCTCCCTGGTCGGGGTGTCGTGGGGGTCGGCGTACCCGTGGCGGAGGCCCGGCGCGGTGCGGGACGCCTACGAGGAGCTGTTCGCCCTGCTCGTCTCGGGTGCCGTCCGGCCGCTCGTGTCGCGCGTGGTGGACCTGGCGGGGACCCCGGCCGCCCTCGCCGACCTGGCGGCACGCCGTACGACAGGCAAGATCATGGTCCGCACGGGCTGAGTCCGGACGGGCTGAGTCCGCACGGGCTGAGTCCGCACGGGCTGAGTCCGCACGGGCTGAGTCCGGACATGTTGAGCCCGGACGGGCTGAGGGAGAGGAACCGGCATGGACGACATCGGCGGGAACGGCGACGACGTGGGTGGCGACGGCGGCGACATGGAGCTGTACGACCTGCGGGTGGTGGTCGACCGCATCGAGGGCAGGTCCGTCTGCGGGATGGCGGTGGGCGACCGCTTCACGCTGGAGAACAGCGCCCACCTGCGGCTTCCCGACGGTGAGCACTTCTGCGTCTACGCGCTCGCCTCGGTCCTGCCGTTCCTCGCCGCCAAGCAGCGCGACCTCGCCGAGGGTGACTGGCTGGAGCGCGACACCCTGTTCGCCTGCCCCGACCCGGAGGAACGGCTGGTGATGCGGGTCGAACGGACCCGCCGCCGCCGGATGAACTCTGCCGACCTGACCTGAGGGGGTTCACGATGACGGCCGATCCGAGGGGAACCGCGACGACCGCCACCGGGCCGGGGAGAACCGCGACGACCGCCACCGGGCCGAGGGGAACCGCGACGACCGCCACCGGGTCGAGGGGGCGCGATGACCGTCGTCCCGTGGATCGTCACCGGGCCGGGGGTTCGCGATGACGGCCGCCGAGATCGGCCTCGGCCTGCAGAGCGACAAGCGGGCCGGTGACTACGCGCGGCTCGCGCGCCGCGCCGAGGAGCTCGGCTTCGACGTGCTGAGCGTCTTCGGCGACCTGATGTACCAGCCGCCGATCTTCCCCCTGCTGGAGATGGCCGCCGCCACCGGGAGGGTGCGGCTCGGCGCGGCCTGCCTCAACCCGTACTCGACGGCGCCGTACGAGATCGCCGGGCAGCTCGCCGCCCTCGACCTGGCCTCGCACGGCCGCGCCTACCTGGGCCTGGCGCGCGGCACCTGGCTCGGCGCGGTGGGCATCGCCCAGCCCAGGCCGCTGACCGCGCTGGCGGAGGCCGTCGAGGTGGTCCACCGGCTGCTGGCCGGTGACTCCGGCGGTTACGAGGGGGAGATGTTCCGTCTCGCGCCCGGCACCCGGCTGCGCTACCCCGTGCACCGGGCCCGGCCGCCGTTGCTCCTCGGCGCCTGGGGTCCGCGAGGGGCGGCGCTGGCCGGGCGGATCGCCGACGAGATCAAGGTGGGCGGCAGCGCGAACCCGGCGATGGTCGGGGTGATCCGCGAGCGGGTCGCGGCCGGGGCGGTCGCGGCCGGGCGCGACCCTCGCGAGATCGGCGTCGTCCTGGGCGCGGTGACCGTCGTGGACGCCGACGGCGCCGCCGCCCGCGCCAGGGCGCGCCGCGAGGTCGCCATGTACCTCGCGGTGGTCGCCGACCTCGACCCGACCGTGGAGATCCCCGCCGACCTGCTCGGCCGGGTCAAGGAGCTGGTCGGGGAGGGGAGGGACGAGGAGGCCGGACGGCTGATCCCCGGTGACCTGCTCGACCTGTTCGCCTTCTCCGGCACCCCGGAGCGGGTCGCCGCGCAGGCGCAGGCCCTCATCGACGCGGGCGCGCACCGGGTGGAGTTCGGTACGCCGCACGGTCTCACCGACGACGGCGGCGTGGAACTGCTGGGCACCGGGGTGCTGCCACTGCTGGACCGCTCCCCGGGACGACCTCCCCGGGGAGGGTGACGACGACGCGGTGACCGAGGGTGAGGTACGGCCCTCCGGAGTGACGCTCCGTCATCTCGAAACCGGATGCCCGGAGAACCTTCCATCCGTAAAGCGCGCGGCCGGAATCGTCGCGCGCCGCTAATTTCACCCCAGTTCAGTATGGGTGAACATAAGGAGGGAGGAGGAGATGACGTGACGAGTGAGCGCGCCGGAGGCCCGGCGATCGACCCCGGGATCCCCGGCGAGCGGGAGGCACTGGCCGCCGACGCCGAGTACGCCGAATACGCGGAGTACGCCGAGCGCGCCGGGGAGGCCGAGCGCACCAGGGAGGCCGGGGACGCCACGGATCTCGGGAACCCCCGGACCCCCGGGAACCCCCGGACCCCCGGGAACCCCGGGGACGCCGGGAAGCCGGTGTGCCGTCGCGCGGAGTTCCTCGTCCCGCCCGCTCCCGCCACCTCCCATTACCCCGACGTCGCCTACTTCGCCGGCAACTCGCTCGGCCTCCAGCCCCGTGCCGCCCGCGCCGCGATCTCCGCCGAGCTGGACGACTGGGCCCTGCACGCCGTCGAGGGACACCACCGGGCGGCACACCCCTGGCTGCCCTACCACGCCGGGCTGCGCGAGGACGCCGCCGCCCTGGTGGGCGCGTTCCCCGACGAGACCGTGGTGATGAACTCCCTCACGGTCAACCTGCACCTGATGATGGCGACCTTCTACCGTCCGGCGGGCGAGCGCACCCGCATCGTCATCGAGGACCACGCCTTCTCCTCCGACAGCTACGCGGTCCGCAGCCAGGCCGTGCACCACGGGCTCGACCCCGGCGAGACGGTGGTCCGCCTGCGCCCGCGCGAGGGCGAGGACTGCCTGCGCACCGAGGACATCGCGGACTACCTGGCCCGCGAGGGGCACCGGGTGGCGCTCGTGCTCCTCGGCGGGGTCAACTACCTGACCGGCGAGTTCCTCGACATCCCCGCCGTCACCGCCGCCGGGCACGCGGCCGGGTGCGTCGTCGGCTGGGACCTCGCGCACGCCGCCGGGAACGTGCCGCTCGCGCTGCACGACTGGGACGTGGACTTCGCGGCCTGGTGCTCGTACAAGTACCTCAACGCCGGTCCCGGCGCGGTCGCCGGGTGCTTCGTGCACCGGCGCCACGTGACCGACCCGGAGCTGCCCCGGCTGGCCGGGTGGTGGAGCACCGAGCAGGCGACCCGCTTCGAGATGCGGCCCGAACTCGTCCCCGTCCCCACCGCCGACGCCTGGCAGATCTCCAACCCGCCGATCCTCGCGATGGCCCCGGTCAGGGTCTCGCTGCGGATGTTCGCCGAGACCGGGATGGCGGCGCTGCGGGAGCGGAGCCTGGCACTCACCGGCTACCTGGAACGACTGCTCACCGAGGTGGCCCGCGACCGCCCGCTGGAGATCGTCACGCCCGCCGACCCGGCCAGGCGCGGGGCCCAGCTCTCCCTCCGGGTGACCGGGGGCATCGATGCCGCCGACCTGGCGGCCCGGCTGCACGAGGTCCACGGCGTCCTCGCCGACGTACGGCGGCCGGACGTCATCCGGTTCGCCCCCGTGCCCATGTACTCCACGTTCCACGACTGCTGGCGGGCGGCCGACGCGCTCGCCAGGGAGGTGAGACCGGCATGAGCTCCCGTGGAGAGGTCGCCGTGGTCGGCGCCGGGCTGGTCGGCTGCCTGACGGCCTGCTACCTGGCCCGCAGGGGCTACGGGGTCACCCTGTACGAGCGCAGGCCCGACCCGCGCGAGGCCGCCCCCGAGCGCGGTCGCTCGATCAACCTCGCGATCTCCGAACGGGGGATCGACGCGCTGCGCAGGATCGGGCTGGACGGGACCGTGCTGAAGGCCGCGCTGCCGATGCCCGGCCGGATGATGCACGCCCCCGACGGCACGCTCGGCTTCCAGCCGTACAGCGCCGGGGGGCGGCGGGCGATCAACTCCATCAGCCGCTCGGAGCTCAACCGGACCCTGCTGGACGCGGCCCTCGGCATGCCCGGGGTGCGCGCCCTCTTCGAGCACCGGCTCACCGGGCTCGACGTCGACTCGGGACGGATGGACTTCGACACCCCCGGCGGTCCCGTCACCCACACCGCCCCGGTCGTGCTCGCCGCCGACGGCGCCTACAGCGCGGTACGGGGACGGCTGCAGTTCCTTCCCGGCTTCGACTTCAGCCAGGAGTACCTCGACTACGGCTACAAGGAGCTGACGATCCCGGCGCGCGACGGCGGGTTCGCCCTCGACCCGGGCGCGCTGCACATCTGGCCGCGCGGCAAGGCCATGATGATCGCCCTGCCCAACCCGGACAGGTCCTTCACCTGCACGCTGTTCTGGCCCAAGTCGGGGCCGGGCAGCTTCGCGGAGCTGGACACCGCCGAGCGGTTCGAGGAGTTCTTCGCCGCCAACTATCCCGACGCCCGCGCCCTCATGCCCGACCTCGCCGGGGACTACGCCCACAACCCGATCGGGCACCTGGTCACCGTGCGGGCCCACCCCTGGCACGTGCGCGGCACCGCCGGAGCGGTGGTCGGCCTGCTCGGCGACGCGGCCCACGCGATCGTCCCCTTCTACGGCCAGGGCGCCAACTGCGGCTTCGAGGACTGCGTGGAGCTCGACCGCTGCCTGGAGGAGACCGGCGACGACTTCCCCCGGGCCCTCGCCATGTACGGGGCCCGCCGCAAGGAGCACGCCGACACCATCGCCGAACTCGCGCTGGAGAACTTCGTCGAGATGCGCGACAAGGTCGCCTCCCGGTCGTTCCTGCTGCGCAAACGCGTCGAGCACGGCCTGGAACGGCTGCTGCCCGGCCTCTACGCCTCCCGCTACGAGCTCGTGTCGTTCAGCACGGTGCCGTACGCCGAGATCCGGCGGCGCATCTCCCGCCAGCGCGGGGCGGTCGCCGCGGGGGCGCTCGGCGCGCTGGCCGCGGTCGCGCTGGCGGCCCGCGCCCTGCGCCGCCACTGACCGCCTGGGCCGTCACCGATCGCCCTGGGCCGCCGCCGATCGTTCCCGCCGTCCGGGCGGGGGAGGGTCAGAACAGCCGGGGGGTCACCACGGACACGACCGTGGTGACCCGGTCGGTGTCGTTGAACATGCTGTGCGGGACGGTCGACCTCAGGTGGACGCTGTCACCCGGGTGCAGCCGGTGCTCGACGCCGTCGACCTCGTAGAGGAGCTCGCCCTCCAGCACGAAGGCGAACTCCTCCCCGGCGTGGCCGTAGGAGTTCTCGCGCTTGCCGCCGGGCGCGATGTGCACCAGCAGCGGTTCGAGCACCAGGTTGGGGCCTCTGGCCGAGAGCATCCGGTAGGTCTGCTGGCCCGAGATGTATTCGGTGGCGGCCGTCGCCGAGCGGGTGAGCGTGAAGTGGCTCGGCAGGTGCGAGACCGGGGCGTGCTCCTCCTCGGTCTCCTCCTCGGGCGGCGCGTCGTTGAAGAACTCCGCCACGCTGCGGTCGAGCGCGGTGGCCACGCTGTTGAGCGCGGTCAGGCCGATGGAGGAGATCCCCCTCTCGACCTGCGACAGAAACCCGATCGAGAGCCCGGAGTGAGTGGCGAGACCGCGTAGTGTCAGACCGCGCTCCTTGCGGAACTGCCGCATCCGGGCTCCGACGGCGTCGTGGCGGTCCAGCTCCTCACCGCTGCGACGCTCCGATGTGCCCACCTACGGCTCCCTCCGTCAAGCGGCGTGACCGCCTGTTCGCTCTAGCTAAACATATTTCATAACAAGAGTCGTCCTGCGTCAAAAAAGGAGTCGGAAATGGCAGACGGTGATGCCCGGCAGCTGTCCGGAGTGCCCTCGGCGCCGTACGATCCGCCGGAGTTCCTGAGCGATGTCCCCGGTTCCTATCCGTGGCGGGTCCTTCACGAACGGCACCCCGCCCTGATCGAGAAGGTCCGGGCCGCCACGCCGTACGACATCCGGGTGAACCGGGCGCTCGACCTGCTGCTTGAGGAGATCGAGGGGGTGATGGAGCCGCTGGAGGGCTCCGCGCACGACCGTGACCTGTGGGAGAGCTGGGACCGGGGGCACATCGGGCGGCGCTGGGACGACGCGCCGTTCCTGTGGGCGGAGAGTTACTTCTACCGCAAGCTGCTGTCCGCGGTCGGCTACTTCGGGCCGGGCGCGTGGCAGGGCGTCGACCCGTTCGAGCCCTTCAAGCAGGCCGAGCTGTCCGGCGAGGCCGTCGACGAGGAGTTGCGCGAGCTCGACGCCCTGGCGGACCTGCCTTCCGCCGAGCGGGCCCAGACGCTGACCCTGAGGGCGCTGTGGGGGAACCGGGCCGACCTGGTGTTCCGGGTCGCGGCCGGTCCTGAGCTCGCCGGGCGCGAATCGGGGCTGGTGGCCGACGACAGCGCGCTCCTGTGGTCGCTGATCGGCGGCGAGGGGGCCGGTGTTCCCGGTCTTTCCGCTGTCTCCGGTGTCCCCGGTGGCTCCGATGTTTCCGGCGTCTCGGGTGGCTCCGGTGTTTCCGGCGGCCTCGGTGTTCCCGATGGCGAGGCCGACCGCGCGGTGGCCGGGCGCGGGGGTGTCGCGAGGATCTGCCTGGTCGCGGACAACGCCGGGAGCGAGCTGCTGCCCGACCTCGTCCTGATCGACCACCTGCTGCACGCCCGGGGAACGGGCGAGGTCGTCCTGCACGTCAAGCCGCTGCCGTACTACGTGTCCGACGCCACCCCGGCCGACGTCCTGGCCTGCCTGCGGCGCATGTCGGCCGCGGGCGGCGAGGCGGGGGAGGTCGCGGGACGGCTGCGGGCGGCGCTCGGGTCGGGGCGGCTGCTCGTCCGGGCGCACGCCTTCTCCTGCGCGCCGCTGCCCTACCGCGAGATGCCGGTCGGCATGCGGGACGACTTCGCGTCCGCGTCACTGACGATCATGAAAGGCGACCTGAACTACCGCCGCCTGGTCGGCGACAGGGCCTGGCCGCACACCACCCCGTTCGCCGAGGCCACCGCGTACTTCCCCGGGCCGGTCGCGGCGCTGCGCACCCTGAAGTCCGAGGTCGCGGTGGGCCTGGACGGCGACGTGGTCAAGGGCCTGGAGGCCACCGGCCGCCCCTGGCTGACCACCGGCGCCCACGGGCTCATCCAGGCCAGGCCGTGACGACCGGGCCCGGCCACCGGACCGGGGCCCGGTCGGGCCACCGGACCCGGCCGGGCCCCGGCACGGCCTCCGGGCCTGGGGACGATTGGGTCACCGATCCAGGCCGACCCCCACCGCCGGGCTGGAGAACGATCCGGCCGGATCCCCGTGTGGTCCCGCGCCGTCAGCCGGCCTGGGGACGATCGGGCCGGGGCTCCCGGCTTCGCGGGGTCAGCCGGACTGGGGGACGATCGGGCCCTCGCTCGCCTGGACGAGGACGAAGCCCTCTCCCTTGAACGCGAGCTGCAGGGCCTCGCCGCTGCCCCGCCCGACCAGCGCCCCCGCCTTCATCGTGCGGTTGACGCCCACGTTCAACCCCGCGCTCCAGCACACCGCGGACTGGCCGTCGGCGAAGGTCGGCGCCTGGGCCGCGTCGAGGAGCACGGGAGCGCCGTGCGCGGTGACCGCCACCCAGCCGGTGCCGTTGAGCGTGGTGTTGAACAGGCCTCCGGCGGCGACGCCCGCGCCCTGGACGCGCTGGATGTCCCAGCTGAGCTGCGGATCGAAGGCCAGCAGGTTGGTGCCGTTGACGGTGAGCGCCTCGTTCTCCAGGTAGAACAGGTGCACGTCCGTGGCGTTGTCGGCGAAGAAGATCACGCCCTGCCCGCGGACCCGCATCAGCGGCGCGCCCTCCCCGCTGACCATCTTCTTCAGGAAACGGCCGACGCTCCCCGCGCCCTCGTAGTCGAAGTCCATCTGCCCCTGGAAGGCGACCATCGCCCCCTGCCGGGCCAGGACCTCACCGCCGAGCCGCACCCGCAGCATCTTGGAGTTCTGCAGGGCGAAATGGTCGGGGAGCCGGTCCTGGTCGAGGTTGCCGAAGAATGAGCTACGCACGGAAGATGCCTCTCGGTGTCAGGGACGTCACATGGTGGGCGGCCGCATGGTGAATGACGAATCCGGCCGCGACGGAGTTCCCGCCCGCCGCTCCGTCCCCTCGCGAACGACCTCGGAGCGCCCACCCGAACAGCCTCGGGGCACCCCGCCCGAACGACCTCGGAGCACCCGCCCGAACAGCCTCGGCGCGTTCTCACCGATGCCCGGACGCGCCGATGCCCGGACGCGCCGACATCCGGACCCCTAGCTCCCGGACCCCTGGCTCCCGGACGCGCCGACGCGCGGACGCATCGATCCCTGGACAGGCCGATCCCCGGACGCGGTGATCCGGGGCGCACTCAGTGGCTTCGTTTGAGCATCGCGTCCGCGAGCGCGTCGGCGGCCTCGCCGAGACGGCGGCCCACCGCGTCGAGCCGTGACAGCAGCTCGCGCCTGCGCAGGGTGTCCATGTCCAGCGGTTCGGCGAACAGCTCGGCGAGCCGGGCCTGGTAGAGCTGGCGGACGCGGCTGCACGCCTTGCGGGTGGCCAGCACGGCCTCGGTGACCGAGGCCGGGGCGTCGATCACCTTCAGCACGGCGCCCTCCAGCTCGTCGAGGCCGTCGATCACCGCCCGCAGCGGTTCGGCCGCGAACCGCAGGTCCTCCGGCCCGAACAGGTCGATCTCGCGCACGTGGTCACGCAGCTGGTCCAGCACGTCGTCGACCGAGCGGGAGAGCCTGAACAGGTCCTCCCTGTCGATGGGAGTCGCCAGCACCCGCCGCAGGAGCCGTACCAGCTCGGCCCTGGCCTCGTCCCCCTCGTGCTCCACGTCGGCCATCCGGGCGCGTGCCGCCGACCGCTCGATCTCGCCGGACGCGACCGAGCGGGCCAGCTCGGCCCCCGCCCGCGCGATGGCCACCTGGTCGCGTACCAGCCCGACGATCCGCCGCCCGGAACGGCCGCGCAGGTCGTCCCAGGCGCGCGCGAACCTCCGGGTCCCGGCACGCCTCACGTCAGCCTCAGGGCGAGGCCGCCGAGGCAGCCCAGCGCCATCGACGACGGCAGCGTGACCAGCCACGCCGTACCCACGTTCACGACCCCTTGCCATCGCACTCTCCTCGTTCCCTCGCTCGTCGCCGCGCCGACCACCCCCGCGGTGATCGACTGGGTCATGCTCACCGGGCTGCCCAGCGCCGAGCTGCCGAGGACGGCGCCGGTGGCCGCGGTCTCGGCGGAGACGATGTGCAGCGGCCGGGTGATGACCACCCCGCGGCCCAGCCGGCCTCCGACGCGGACCAGGCTCGTCAGGGCGCCGGCGAGGAAGACCGCCACCAGGGCGGCCATCCACACCGGCGGGACCTCGACGGGCCCCACCCCGCCGAGCCCGTCGCGGCTCACCCCGATCGCCACGCTCACCACCGCGATCATCTTCTGGCCGTCGTTCACCGCGTACGCAACGCACTGGGCCGAGTAGGCCAGCAGGTGGGTGGTGAACACCAGCCGCGGCATGCGGCGGTGGGACGGCACGCGGCGCGACAAGGCCCCCAGCAGGTAGCCCAGGGCCAGCCCGGCCAGGGGCGCGCCTGCCCCGATCGCGAGGACGGTGCCCAGGTCCCGCCACGACACGGGGAGCCCGGCGCCGAGCCCCGCGCCGCTGATGCCGCCGATCACCGCGAGGGTGAGGCTGGTCGGCAGGCCCCGGCCGGTCAGCACCGCGACCACCGCCACCGCGATCACCACTCCCACCAGGAACGCCGCCGCGCCGCCGCTCGTCCCGAGCCCGGCCAGCCGCTCGGTGAACGTGCGCGCGACCGCGACCCCCAGGAGGTACGGGACGGCGAAGAGCACGGACACCAGGAGCACGGCGACCGCCCACCCGGGGGAGCGGGGGAACCTGAGTCCGAGGCCGATGATGGTGGCGCCGTCGTTGGCCCCGCTGGCCAGCACGAAGAGGATCGCCACGACGGCGAACGCCAGGGTCCATCCCATCAGCGGGAGGACCTCCGGCCGTGCTGCGCGCCCTCGCGGCCCTCGCGACGCTCGCGACCCGGGTGGCTCGCCGTCACGCCTCCCCCTCGCCCAGCACGCCGCCGCCGACGTAAGTGGCACGGGCGGCACAGGCGTACGAGGCGCCGGTGCCGTGGAGACGGTGGCCGGTCGGTTCCCGGAGTTCCGGGAGTTCCGGGAGTTCCCGGAGGGAGCGCGGAAGGCTGGGAAAGCGCCTGTGACCACGGCTGGGGGAGCTCACACGCATTTATGGCCCTTCATTTGGAAAGCTTCAGTTTTAGGTTAACAGAAGGTGAACAACTGGGTAATTGCCGTTGACGTACAGATGGCGGGAAGATGGCGTCCCGTGCTCGCCGCCGCGTGCCCGGCCGGGAGCCCGCCGGGCGGGGACGCGCCGGGGACGCGGCGGGGACGGGGGGTGGGTGTCGCCGCGAGCGGGCCGGGCGGGGGTTGTTACGATCGGCCGGTGCCATCGGGGAGGTGGAGGGTGGGCGAGCGCCCGTACGTGCTGCTGAGCTGCGCGATGTCCGTCGACGGATACATCGACGACAACACGCCGCACCGGCTGCTGCTCTCCAACGACGAGGACTTCGACCGGGTCGACGCGGTCCGCGCCACCTGCGACGCGATCCTGGTCGG
Organism: Streptosporangium sp. NPDC002524; assembly: GCF_040295985.1. Lineage (NCBI taxonomy): Bacteria > Bacillati > Actinomycetota > Actinomycetes > Streptosporangiales > Streptosporangiaceae > Streptosporangium > Streptosporangium sp. NPDC002524. The sequence continues at coordinate 100,579 of NZ_JBEOWK010000011.1, forward strand.
GGCGGGCACCGTCCGCCGTGACGACCCCCGGCTCCTGGTCAGGTCACCGGAGCGCGGGCGGGAGCGGGCCGCGCGCGGCCTGCCGCCGTCTCCGGCGAAGGTGACGCTGACCGCCACCGGTGACCTCGATCCCGGCGCCGCCTTCTTCACCGCCGGTGACGCGGAGAGGATCGTGTACGCCGCTCCGGCGGCCGTGGCGAAACTCGCCGACCGTCTCGGCGGGGCCGCCGAGGTGGTCGACGCGGGAGGCCCGGCAGACCCGGGGGGCCCGGGAGACCTGGGAGGCCCGGGGAGCCAGGTGGACCCGGCAGGCCCGGGTGACGCCGGTGGTGACGGCGGTGACGGCCGCGACGGGGTCGATCTCGGCCGCGTCCTCTCCGACCTGTACGGGCGGGGGGTGCGCCGCCTGATGGTCGAGGGCGGCACCTCCGTCCACACCCGCTTCCTGCGGGAGGACCTCGTGGACGAGCTCCACCTCGTCGTCGCCCCGTTCTTCGTCGGCGACCCCGCCGCCCCGCGTTTCGTCCTGGGCGGCGATTTCCCCCGCGACCGCCGTCGCAGGATGAACCTGGCGGAGACCCGCGCGATGGGCGACGTCACCCTCCTGCGCTACCTGCTGAGCTGAGGAGGTCCCGATGGACGACCACGACTGGCTGGAGCTGGCGTGCGACCTGGCGGGGTCGTGCCCGCCCTCGGATACGGCCTTCTCGGTCGGCGCCGTGGTCGTCTCCGCCGACGGCGAGGAGATCTCCCGGGGATACTCGCGCGAGGGCGACCCGCACGTCCACGCGGAGGAGTCGGCGCTCGCCAAGATCTCCCCGGATGATCCCCGGCTGGCCGGTGCCACGGTCTACAGCAGCCTGGAGCCGTGCAGCGCGCGCAGGTCGCGTCCCAGGACCTGCACCCGGCTGATCCTGGACAGCGGCGTCCGGCGCGTGGTGATGGCGTGGCGCGAGCCGCTGGTCTTCGTCGACTGCCACGGGGCCGAGGAACTCGCGGCGGCCGGGGTGACCGTGCTGGAGATTCCCGACCTGGCGGACCGCGCCCGCGAGCCCAACGCCCACCTCGTCCCCGGCTGACGGGCTCCCCGGACATCCCGGCCTGCACGGACCTCTGATCCGGCTGACGGGTTGCCCGTGAACCTCGATCCCGTCACCGGATCCTGATCCGGTGACGGGTCTCCGGTCCCCGTGCACCCCGATTCCGTACCGGACCCCTGACCCGGCCGGCCGTTTCCCCGGTGCACCCCGATGCCGTACGGGCCCTTGATCCTGCCGAGCGTACGATCGCCGGAGGTGTTCTGCCCGGTTCGGGAGTGATGGGCACCGCTGAAAGGGACGCGCCGTCGCGGTGGTCCGCCTTGTTACCCGGTCAGGTCGCCGGATAACCCTGGGAATGATTACTTATAGCGATAAGAGTAATCGTATAACCCTCTCAACTGCGCTTATATACGATTTTTCGGTTTGTACGGCCGCTCCGCTCGGTAGTCATTAGATATCGAACGAGAGGCCGAGCACCATGAGATTTCTCGGAAAAAACGTGATTTTTCATGACCCGTCGGCCGCCCCCGTGGTCAGCGGGGAGATCACCACCGTGGCACGGCCCGGGGGACGGTGGTGACCGGCACCGTTCTCGTCGCCCGCGTGGACAACGCGGGCGACGTCCTGCTGGCGGGACCGGCGATCCGCGCGGTGGCCGCGAGCGCGCGGGAGGTCGTGCTGCTGACCGGGCCGTACGGCCGGGCCGCCGCCGAGCTGCTGCCCGGGGTGTCGCGGGTGGTGGAGTGGCGCACGCCGTGGATCGACCCCGCCGCGCCGCCCCTGACCGGCCCGCACGTCCTGAGGCTGCTGCGGATCGTCCGGGACGTGGCCCCCGAGCAGGCTCTGATCCTCACCTCGCTCCACCAGTCGCCGCTGCCGCTGGCCCTGCTGTTCCGGCTCGCGGGCGCGCTGAGGATCGCCGCGATCTCCGCCGACTACCCCGGCTCGCTGCTCGACGTGCGGCACGTCGTCGACGAGGACGTGGACGTGCCGGAGCCCGAACGGATGCTCGGGCTGGCCGGCGCGGCGGGATTCCGGCTCCCCAAGGGAGACCCGGGCGGTCTCGCGGTACGACGCCCGCTGCCCGACGTCGGCCACCTCACCGGGCCGCCGGGCTACGTGGTCCTGCACCCCGGCGTGTCGGCCCCGGCCAGGGCGTGGCCGGAGGAGCACTGGGCACGCGCGGTCCACGACCTGGTCCGCTCGGGCCGCAGGGTCGTCGTGACCGGCGGCCAGGACGAGCGGGGGCTCACCGCGCGGATCGCCTCCGGCGTCGGGCAGCACGGCCTGTCGCCCGGCCCGCTCTTCGCGGGCGGCTGGATGGGCGGCGGACCCGTACGCCTGCGCGGCTGGGAGGAGGCGGAGGAGCCCACCTTCACCGAGGGCTGGGTCGACGGGCAGTCCGCCGCGACGGGCGGCCGGGGTCCGGACGGCCCCTCGGCCCCGCGCGGCGAGCGGCCGGGCGGGCACCCGGCGAGGTCCGTCGTCGACCTGGGCGGCAGGACGACCTTTCCCGAGCTCGCCGCGGTGCTCGAAGGGGCGTGCGCGGTGGTCGCCGCCGACGCCGGTCCCGCCCACCTCGCGGCCGCGGTCGGCACGCCGGTCGTCAGCCTGTTCGCCCCCGTGGTCCCCGCAGGGCGCTGGGCGCCGTACGGGGTGCCGACCGTGGTCCTCGGCGACCAGGAGGCCCCCTGCAGGGAGACGCGGGCCGGCACCTGCCCGGTCGCCGGTCACCCGTGCCTGTCGTCGGTGCCGAGCACTCGGGTCGTCGAGGCGGTCGACCGCCTGACGTTCGTGAAAGAGGCCGTCACATGAGGATCGCCACGACGTTCGTGAAAGAGGCAGTCACATGAGAGTCCCCCTGGTACCGGATCACGCGAGCCCTCTGGAGAGCGTCGGCGACACCGACCCCGACGCCGGAGGGCGGAACGTCGATGTCGCGGGAGCTCCGGACGGCCGGCCGCTCATGGTGGTGCTGCGCGGGCTGGGGCTGGGGGACCTGCTCACCGCGGTCCCGGCGCTGCGCGCCCTGCGGCGCTCCCACCCCGGCCACCGGATCGTGCTGGCCGCGCCCTCCGCGCTCGCGCCCCTGGTGCCGCTGATCGGCGGGGTGGACGAGGTGTGCGACGTGTCGGGACCCGGCCACGTGCCGCCGCTCGGCTGCCGCGTCGACGTCGCCGTCAACCTGCACGGCGGTGGCCCGCACAGCATCGCCGCGCTCCACCGCACCGGCCCGGTGCGGCTGCTGACCCACGCGCACCCCGCCTTCCCCGACGCGTACGGACCGGAGTGGCCGGACGGGCCTGAGGGCGTGCACGAGGTGCGGCGCTGGTGCGACCTGCTCGGCTGGTACGGCATCGAGGCCGACTCCGCCGATCTGGAACTGCGACGCCCCCGGCTCGCTGACGAGGACTCGCGGCCGGTCGTCATCCACCCGGGGGCCGCGTACCCGGCCAGGCGCTGGCCGCCGGAGCGGTTCGCGCTCGTGGCCGCGGAGCTGCGCGACAACGGGCACGAGATCGTGATCACCGGGAGCGAGCGGGAACGCGACCTCGCCGAACGGGTGGCACTGCTCGCCGGGCTGCCGTCCACGTCCGTGCTCGCCGGGCGCACCGGGCCGCTCGAACTGGCCGAGCTGGTGGCGAGGGCCCGGCTGCTGATCTGCGGCGACACCGGGGTGGCCCATCTGGCGGCGGCCTTCGTCACCCCCTCCGTGGTGCTGTTCGGCCCGGTCTCACCCGCCCGGTGGGGACCTCCCGAGACGGGACCGCACACCGTCCTGTGGACCGGGGGTCTCGGGGACCCCTACGGGTACGAGCCCGATCCGGGGCTGCTGGAGATCGGGGTCTGGGACGTCCTGGACGCCGTGGCGCGGTTGACGGAGGTGGGTGTGCGGTGAACGGCCGACGGGTGGTGGTGACCGGCGGGGCCGGGTTCGTGGGGTCGCATCTGTGCGAGCGTCTGCTGGCCGAGGGGGCGGAGGTGGTCTGCCTGGACAACTTCCTGACCGGTTCGCCGCGCAACGTCCGGCATCTGGCCGGGCTGCCGTCCTTCCGGCTGGTGGAGTGTGACGTGACCGGGTTCGTGCACGTGCCGGGGACGGTAGACCTGGTGCTGCACCTCGCCTCGGCGGCCTCGCCGGTGGACTACCTGCGTCACCCGATCGAGACGCTGAAGGCGGGCAGCCTGGGCACGCTGCACGCCCTGGGACTGGCCAGGCAGAAGGAGGCCCGGCTGGTGCTGGCCTCCACCAGCGAGGTCTACGGGGACCCGCTGGAGCACCCGCAGCGCGAGGGCTACTGGGGCAACGTCAACCCGGTCGGTCCGCGCAGCGTCTACGACGAGGCCAAGCGGTTCGCCGAGGCCCTCACCACCGCGTACCGCACCTGCCACGGCGCCGACACCGCGATCGTGCGGATCTTCAACACCTACGGGCCCAGGATGCGGCCCTACGACGGCAGGGCCATTCCCACCTTCGTACGCCAGGCGCTGCGCGGCGAGCCGATCACGGTGGCCGGCGACGGCGGGCAGACCAGGTCGGTGTGCTACGTCGACGACACCGTGGAGGGGATCATGGCCCTGGCCCGCGGCGGGCTCACCGGCCCGGTCAACATCGGCAATCCCACCGAGCTGACCGTGCTGGCCCTGGCCGAGACGGTCCGCCACCTGACCGGCTCGGAGTCGCCGATCCGCTTCGTCGGCCGCCCCGACGACGACCCCGAGATCCGCCGCCCCGACATCTCCCTCGCCATCTCCGCGCTGGGCTGGCGGCCGAAGATCGACGTCATCGAGGGGCTGCGCCGCACCATCACCTGGTTCACCCGAGAACTCAGCGCGTCACAGGAACTGATCCCCGGCTGACAGTCCCCTCGCCCGCACGAACCTTCCCGCCTACCTGGAGTTTCCGGCTTGTGCGGAACCTCCGCTTACACGGACTTTCCCGCCTGTGCGGAACCCCCGCACGTGGAGTTTCCTGCCGTACGCGAAGCGGCGGTCAGGCGTGGTCGTGGCCGTGGTACCGGCCGTGGTCGTGACCGTGGTCGCGGCCGGGGGCGTCGGCGCGGACGAGGCGCAGGAAGGCCTTGAGCCCGGTGATGACCTCGTGGTTGTCGGTGAGACCGTCCACCGTGTCCTCGAAACGCCGGGCGAGACCGGTGATCCGGCGCTCCAGGGCCTCGTCGCCGTTCCGCAGGTCGGCGCCGAGCGTCTCGGTGACCTCCCGGAGCCGTTCGGCTGATTCGGTCAGCGCGGTCACCTCGACGGCCAGGCCGTCCACCCGGGCGACGAGGGAGACGATGTCCTCGCGGGGGTGACGAGCCTCGCTCATCAACGTGGTGACCCGCTCGCGAAGGTGGGACAGGTAGGCGCCCGCCGGGCGGAAACAGGTGCTCAGCAGGTAGAACCCGGCGAAGTAGTAGCCCACCGAGGCGCCGGAGAAGTAGGTGATGACCGCCAGGACCGCCGCCGAGACGATGTGGCCGCCGATGGCGAACCGGCGCATCCGCCGGGCGATCTCCAGGGCCTCGGCCTCGTGCCCCTCGGGCACCTCGATGCCGCGTTCCCTGGACACGTGGATCTCGTGGACCACCTGGCGCGCCCCGAAGTAGAGATTCCACGGCAGGGTGAGCAGCACGACCAGCCAGATGAGGCTGATCGCGCCGAGCCCGAGCGACAGGAGCGTGGAGAGCGGGACGTGGGCGTACACGAGCAACCACGCCGCGACCACCGTGGCGACGAGCCCGACCAGGAAAATCCACCATTTCATGATCTGAGCATTTCGAAGATCGCGAAATGCGGGGAGGGCGCGCGCACTCAGCCCCCCTGAGCATCCCTACTCAGACGCGTCCCGGTGCGGCGAGTCCCACGGTCGTGCGAATCCGCCCCGGATTCACCCGTCCCGCTGTTCGTGCGGTCCAGAGGTCTCCGGCAAGGGCCGGTCCCGGACCTGGCCGGAAGGACCTAGCGGGATCTCCAGACGACCTCGCCGTCCACCCTGCCGCCGGTCGGTGCCAAACCCGCGCGGCGGGCCACCGCCGACGAGGCGGTGTGGTCGGGATGGATGGTGGCGACGATGGTGGTCGTGCCCCGCTCCCGGAGCCAGGCGACGAGCGCGACCGCCGCCTCCCCGGCGATGCCACGCCCCTGCCAGGGGGTCCCCACGACCCAGGCCACGGTCGCGCGGTCACGGGAGACGGTCGCCTGGACGTAGCCGACCAGCCGGCCCGAGCCGTCGGCCGACGGACCCGTACCGTCGTCCGTGTCGCCGTCCGTGTCGCTGTCCGTACCGCCGTCCGTGTCACCGGTCGGACGGTCCGAGCCGGTGTCCGCAGCGGCCTCCGGGGCGGTGTCCGAGTCGGTGTCCGGGCCGGTGTCCGGGCCGGTGTCCGCAGCGGTGTCCGGGGCGTGGAGGCGGATCACCCAGTTGAGCCACGACTCCGCCCGGTCGGGCGGCGGGGTGGCGGTCAGGCGGGCGTAGCGGTCGCGGAGCTGCTCGGGGGTCTCGGGCGAACCGCCGATGAAGGTGTGCAGGGCCGGATCGCCGAGCACCTCGGCCATCTCGGCCGCGTGGCGCACCGCCAGCGGCTCCAACGTGAGCCGGGCGGTCGTGATGGGTTCGGCGTTCATGGTCGAACGAGTGTCCCACGGGCGCCGTCCGCCCGCCGTCGTCCGCGTTCGCTCACCGGCGCGGTCGAGGGACGAGAACGGGCGAGGGCCGGCCGGACACGGTAGGGGTGGTCAAAACCCGGGTGGCAGGGACGGACAGGAACTCGAAACGGCAGGGGTGGGCAAAACCCGATCAGACAGCGGAGACAGACAGCAGAGATGGAAAACAGGAGAAACAGCCAGCAGAGACAGGCGGAACCGGTCAGACCGTGGGGACGGACACGGATCGGTCGACGCTGCCGGGGGCCAGCACGTGCTCGATGACCATGACCGCGGCGCCGATCACGCCCGCGCGGTCGCCCAGCTCGCTGGCGGTGATCGTCAGGTGCTGGGTGGCGAGGGGGAGCGACCGGCTGTAGATGACCTCGCGGAGACCGGCGAGCACCTGCTCCCCGGCCTCGGAGATGTCGCCGCCGACCACTATCACCGAGGGGTTGAAGAAGTTGACGATCGAGGCGAGCACGTCGCCGACCTCGCGGCCCGCCTGCCGGATGAGCTGGACGGCGTGGGTGTTGCCGCCGCGTACGAGGCGGACGACGTCGCGGCTGTCCTCGGCCCGCACCCCGTCCGAGGACAGCTTGGCGGCCATCGCGGCGCCACTGGCGACGGCCTCCAGGCAGCCGACGTTGCCGCAGCGGCAGACGGTGTTCAGGGCCGAGGCCACCCGGATGTGCCCGATGTCGCCGGCCGCGCCCTGCGCGCCCCGGTGCAGGCGGCGGTCGCTGATGATGCCGCAGCCGATGCCGGTGCCGATCTTGACGAAGATGAGGTGGTCGGCCTCGGGGCGGGCGGCCCAGTGCTCGCCCAGCGCCATGATGTTCACGTCGTTGTCGACGAGCACGGGGGCGCCGAGGCGCGAGCCGAGCCACTCGGGGACGGGGAACCCGTCCCAGCCGGGCATTATCGGCGGGTTGACCGGTCGTCCCGAGCTGTGCTCGACCGGGCCGGGGAGGCCGACGCCGATGCCGCAGATCTCGTCCGGGCGGTGGCCGGTCTCGGCGAGCATCTCCTCGAAGGTGCGCTGCAGCCAGCCGAGCGTCTCCTCGGGGCCGCGGTCTATCGAGACCTCGGCCGCGCGCTCGGCGAGGACCGTGGTGCCGAGGTCGGTGACCGCCACCCGGGCGTGGGTGGCGCCGAGGTCGGCGGAGAGGACGACGCGGGCGGTGCGGTTGAACGTGAAGGCGATGGCCGGACGGCCCCCCGAGGAGATGGCCTCCTCCGTCGGGATGATCCACTGCTGGCTCAGCAGCGCGTCGAGACGCTGGGCCAGGGTGGATCTGGCCAGCCCGGTGAGCTGGACCAACTCGGCCCTCGTTCTGGCTTGACCGTCGCGCAGGATGTTGAGAAGCGCCCCCGCGCCGGCGATCGAACCGTTCGCTTCGCTAAGCATGCGCACAGTCAACACTCCTTGTTTCCACCGCGTCAAAGCGACTTAGGTCCTCTACTTGCTCCATTATGCCAAATGGTGACGTGCTTTTGCTTGACCATCGGCATAAGGGCGCTTTAGCATCCGGAAACATGGAGGAAATCGGGCCGATACCGACGAATCAATTACCATCCGGTGTCGTCGGAACCGGCTTTTCGGACGTGTTCGCCCTGTCCCCGACATCCCTGACGAGATCCCTGAGAAGTTTTCCCGCCGCCGGATCTCACGCCGGGGCGGTTATCCCATGATCCTGAGGATGCGCGGCATCGCCAAGAGTTTTCTCGGAGTTCGCGTACTGAGCGGGGTCGATCTGGACGTCGCCGCCGGAGAGGTGCACGCGGTCGTCGGGGAGAACGGCGCCGGCAAGTCCACGTTGATGAAGGTCCTCGCCGGGGTGCACGCCCCAGACGAGGGCACCGTCGAGATCGACGGCTCCCAGGTCTCCTTCGCCCACCCGGTCGAGGCCCAGCGCGCCGGGGTCGCGATCATCTACCAGGAGTTCAACCTGCTGCCCGAGCGCAGCGTCGCCGAGAACGTCTTCCTGGGCCGCGAACCCGTCCGGCGGGGACTGGTCGACAGGGAGGCGATGGAGACCGCGACCACCCGGCTGCTCCAGGAGCTCGGCGAGACCTCCTTCTCCGCCCGCGACCTGGTCCGCCACCTCTCCATCGCCCAGCAGCAGGTCGTGGAGATCGTCAAGGCGCTCTCCCAGGACGCCCGGATCATCGTGATGGACGAGCCCACCGCCGCGCTGGCCGAACACGAGGTGGAGCTGCTCTACCGGCTGGTGGCCCGCCTGCGGGAGCGGGAGATCGCCGTCCTCTACATCTCCCACCGGCTGCGCGAGGTCTTCGACCTGTCCACCCGGGTGACGGTGCTGAAGGACGGCGCGCTGGTCAGGACCGCCGACACCGCCGGGATCACCTCCGACGAGCTGGTCAGGCTGATGGTCGGCCGCGACCTCGGCACCTACTTCCCCGCCAGGAACGCGGAGCCGGGCGAGGTACGGCTCAGCGTGCGCGGCGGCGGCAACGCCGTACTTGACGGGATCGACCTCGAACTGCGCGAGCGCGAGATCCTCGGGGTGGCCGGCCTGCAGGGGTCGGGCCGCACCGAGCTGGCCAAGGCCCTCTTCGGCGCCGAGCCGTTCACGCGCGGCACGATGAGCCCGCTGCGGCCGGTGTCGGTACGGCAGGCCGTGGCCGCCGGGATCGGCCTGGTGAACGAGGACCGCAAGGCCGAGGGGCTCGCGCTGCGCCAGTCCGTACGGGACAACGCCCTGCTGGTCTCCCGCTCGGTGCGCAGGATCGGCAACGGCGGCAGGATCGGCGGCACCGGAGGGACAGGCGTCCTCGAACTCCTGGAGGCGGTACGGCTCCACCCGCCCCGCCCCGACCAGGAGGTCCGCTACCTGTCCGGCGGCAACCAGCAGAAGGTCGTGCTGGCCAAGTGGATGACCGTCGCGCCGAACGTCCTGATCTTCGACGAGCCCACCCGCGGGGTCGACGTGGGGGCCAAGGCCGCCATCCACGACCTGATGCGCGGCCTGGCCGAGGACGGCATGGCGATCATGATGATCTCGTCCGAGCTTCCCGAGCTGATCGGCATGAGCGACCGCGTCGTGGTGATGCGCGACGGCCGTGTCGCCGGGGAGCTCCCGGCGGGCTCCTCCGAGGAGGCCGTCATGCGCCTGGCCGCCGGTGAGGTGACGGCATGACCGGCACCGGCCGGGTCCGGCCCGCGGCGGCGACCGGCACCGCGGGTCCCGCCGCCCCCGTTCCCCCCGGAGGTGGCGGGCGTCGCGCCCTGGCGGGCCGCATCGGCTCGACCCAGGTCATCTACCTGGCCCTGGCCGGGGTGATGCTCGTCGGATGGGTGCTGGTCGCCTTCGACGGCGGGAACTTCCTCACGCTGGAGACCGTCGTCGGCATCCAGCAGCGCTCGGCCGCGCTGGGCATCGTCGCGGTGGGGCAGACGCTGGCGATCCTGGTCGGGTCGCTCGACCTGTCGGTCGCGTACCTGATCAGCCTCACCTCGCTCGTCGCGGCCGAGATCATGGCCGGGCAGGACGGCGGGATCGTCCCCGGCGTCGCGGCGGTGCTCGCGGTGAGCGCGCTGATCGGCCTGGTCAACGGCCTGGTCATCACCCGGCTGCACGTCCACGCCTTCATCGCGACCCTCGGCACGGCGCTGATCGTCAAGGGGGTCGTGGACCACCTCTACGACGGGCCCGCGGGCAGCGTGCCCGAGTCCTTCCAGCGGCTCGGCTACGACAGGATCGGGCCGGTCCCGGTCTCGGCGCTGCTCTGGGCCGCCGTCGCGGTCGCCGTCTGGTTCCTGCTGCGCCGCACGAGGCTCGGGTACCGGATCTACGCGGTCGGCGGCGACGAGGAGGTCGCCCGGCTGTCCGGCGTACGGACCGGCAGGATCGTCGTCGCCGCGCACGTCCTGTGCTCGGTCTGCGCGGGCGTCGCCGGGCTGCTGCTGGCGAGCAGGCTCGGCGCGGGCGCGCCCACGGTCGGCACCGACGGCGGCTACGACCTGGAGTCGATCGCCGCGGTGGTCCTCGGCGGCACGGCCCTCGCCGGAGGCAGGGGCGGGGTCGTGGGGACGGTCGGCGGGGTGCTGCTGCTCGCCGTGCTCGACAGCGTCTTCAACCAGCTGGAGGTCAACGCGTTCTTCAAGGACGTGGTCCGCGGCGTGGTCATCGTCGCCGCCGTGGCCGTCTACGCCCGCCGCACCGCCCGGAGGCGATCGCGATGACCGTCGTTCACGCACGCGGTGGCGCCCGGAGAGGTCTCGATGACCGTTCACGCCCGTCGCGGTGTTCGGAGGGGGTCTCGATGACCGTTCACGTCCGTCGCGGTGTTCGGAGGGGGTCTCGATGACCGTCCACGCCCGTCGCGGCATCCGGAGGGGATCCCGGTGAGAGCCCTCAGGTCCATGGGGCCGATCCTGGCCGTGCTGGCGGTGCTGCTGGTGCTGATCGCGCTGGCCAACCCGTTCTTCCTGGAGCCCGCCGGGTTCCTCGCCTTCCTCAAGCGGGCCGCGCCGCTGGTCATCCTGGCGGCCGGGCAGTACTTCGTGATCGTCTCCGGGGAGTTCGACCTGTCGGTCGGGTCGCTGGTCACCGTGCAGGTCGTGGTGGCCGCCCGGCTGATCGACGGCCAGGAGCAGGCGACCTGGCCGGTGCTCGCCCTGCTGATCGTGATCGGGCTGCTGGTCGGGCTGGCCAACGGGGTCGTCACCACCGGGCTGCGGGTGCCGTCGTTCATCACCACGCTCGGCATGATGCTCGTACTGTCCGGCGCGGTGTTCCTGTGGACCGGCGGCGCCCCGCGCGGCGCGCTGTCGGAGACGTTCCGGATGTTCGGCCGCAAGGACCTCGGCCCGGTGCCCTGGTCGGTGCTCATCCTCCTCGCCGCGGGCACCGCGGCGATCCTCCTCATGCGCTCCGACTTCGGCAAGCGGCTCATCGCCACCGGAGACAACGAGCGCGCCGCCGGACTGTCCGGGGTACGGGTCGACCGGACCCGGATCGCCGCCTTCGTCCTCTCCGGCCTGGCCGCGGCCGTCGCGGGCATCCTGCTCGGCGGCTTCGCGGGGGTCTCGGCCCAGGTCGGGCAGGGCCTGGAGTTCCAGGCCATCACGGCCGTCGTCCTCGGCGGCGTGGCGCTCGGCGGCGGGCGCGGCTCCGTGGTCGCCGCGATGGCCGGAGCCTTCACCCTCGAAGCGCTGTTCACCCTGCTCAACCTGTACGGGATCTCGGGGGCCCTGGAGTTCGCCGTCCAGGGCGTGATCATCATCGCCGCCGTCGCGGCGAGCGCCGTACGGCTTCCGTTCAGGCGCGCGGCACGCGTCTGAACGCACCCCCCAGAAAAAGAAGGAGACCTTCATTGAACAGGTCGATCACGGTGCTCGTCGCGGGTGTCTCCGCGATGCTGCTCGCCGCGGGATGTGCCAGCGACAAGCCGGTGACCTCCAGCGCCGCCCCCGATACGTCCGCTGCGGCCCCGTCCACCGGCACGGCGGCGGCGTCCCCCAACACCGGCGAGCAGTCGAAGTTCTTCGTCCAGGCCGACTACGACGCCCAGCTGGCCATGCGGACCCAGAGCGCGGAGGGGCCCGCGGACAAACCGTGGGAGCAGGCCATCGCCCCGGAGATGGTGGACACGGCCAAGTACAAGAAGGACGGCCCCTACAACCTGTGCTTCTCCAACGCCGCCGTGAACAACCCGTGGCGGCAGGTGGGCTGGAAGACCATGCAGGCCGAGGTGGCGCTGCACAAGGAGATCAAGCAGTTCACCGCGCTCGACGCGGAGGGCAAGGACGACAAGCAGATCTCCGACATCGCCGAGCTGGTCGGCAAGGGCTGTGACGCGCTGATCGTCTCGCCCAACACCACCGCGACGCTCACCCCCGCGGTGACGGGCGCGTGCCCCGAGGTCCCGGTGATCGTCTTCGACCGCGGCGTGGAGACCGACTGCCCGGTGACGTTCATAAACCCCATCGGCGGCTACGCCTTCGGCGCCGACGGCGCGGAGTTCCTGGTGGAGAAGGTGCCGGCCGGGGGCAAGGTCCTCGCGCTGCGGATCTTGCCGGGCGTCGACGTGCTGGAGACCCGCTGGTCGGCGGCGAAGGTCACCTTCGACAAGAGCCAGCTCGACGTGGTCGGGGTGGAGTTCACCGACGGCGACGCGGCCAAGACCAAGAGCATCGTGAGCGACTACATCCAGCGGCACGGCAAGATCGACGGGGTGTGGATGGACGCGGGGGCCACCGCGGTGGCGGCCGTCGAGGCGTTCGAGGACGCCGGGGTCCCGGTGCCGGCGATCGTCGGCGAGGACCAGCAGGACTTCCTGCAGAAGTGGAAGAGCGGCGGCCTCACCGCCATCGCGCCGACCTACCCCACCTACCAGTGGCGCACCCCGATCATCGCCGCCCTGAAGATCCTCAAGGGCGAGGAGGTGCCCAAGACCTGGAAGCTGCCGCAGCCCAAGATCACTTCCGAGAACCTGGACAGCTACCTGCAGCCCAACATGCCTCCGCTGCACTACGCGCTCTGCGGCTGCGAGAAGCTGCCGGACTTCCCCGCCAACTGGGGCGGCAAGTAAGCAGGTAAGCAGGTAGGCAGGTAGGGCGAGTAAGGCTTGGGGCGGTCGGTAAGGCCGACCCGCCGGGCTCCGGGCACCGCCGCCGGGCGGCGCCCGGAGCCCACCACCACGTTCACGGGCCCACGACGGACCTGTGGCGAACCTGTTCACGGGCTCACCGCGAGCCCGCACCGCACTTGTTCACGGGCTCACGACGAGTCCGCACCGCACTCGTTCAGGGGCTCACGACGGGCCCGCCGAACTCGTTCACGGGCTCGCCGCGAGCCCGCACCGAACTCAGGGAAGGGGTTGCCGATGTTCCCCATCGGGGTCAACACGTGGGTGTGGGTCTCGCCGCTGACGGACGAGGATCTCGGCCGGCTGGCGCCGAAGGTGGCCGCGTGGGGGTTCGACACGATCGAGCTGCCGGTGGAGCAGGTCGGCGACTGGGACCCCGGCTGGGCGGCCGAACTGCTGGGCGACCTCGGGCTGAAGGCGTCGGTGGTCCTCGTCATGCCGCCGGGCAGGGAGCTGGTCGGCGCCGACGCGGGGACGGTCGCCGCCACCCAGGACTACCTGCGCGGGTGCGTGGACGCCGCGGTGGCGGTGGGCAGCCCGGTGATCGGCGGACCCGCCTACGCGTCGGTGGGGCGGACCTGGCGGATGTCGGCCGAGGAGCGCAAGACCTGTTACGCCGAGCTGCGGGAGAACCTGGCCCCGGTCGGCGCGTACGCGGCCGAGCGCGGGGTGACGGTCGCCGTCGAACCGCTCAACCGCTACGAGACCAGCCTGATCAACACCGTCGAGCAGGCCGTCGAGGCGGTCGGCGGGATCCCGGGCGTCGGCCTCGCGCTGGACGTTTACCACATGAACATCGAGGAACGGGACCCGGCGGCGGCCGTACGGCGGGCCGGGGGCCTGGTCGCGCACGTGCAGGTCTGCGCCAACGACCGGGGCGCGCCCGGCGCCGACCACCTGGACTGGCCCGCCCTCGCCGACGCCCTGCGCGCCGTGGACTACCGGGGCCCGCTCTGCATCGAGTCGTTCACCGCGCACAACCGGACGATCGCCACGGCCGCCTCGATCTGGCGCCCCCTCGCCGACACCCAGGACGCCCTCGCCACCGCGGGCCTCGCCTTCCTGCGCACCCTCTGACGAGCCGCGGTTCCTCCGGCGGGTCCCGGCTCCACCTTCGCCGCCGGAGGCCGGGCCGCGACGCCCCCTTGTACGCGCGGCCGGAGGCCCGGCCGCGTCACACCGCCCGCGCGCCGGCACACCCCGGTCCTCGCGGGGGCGTTCAGCGGTCGGCGTCTCCGGCGCGCCCCGGGATCAGCGTCCCGGATCAGCGTCCCGGATCAGCGCCCCGGGTCAGCGTCCGGCGTCCCCGCCCGGCGTGCCGGGGGCCCGCCGGGGGCGCCTGAAGAAGGCGGCCACCGCGTAGGGGTCGACGGGGTCGGCGAGCAGGGCGAGCATCTCCTCCCGCCGCTCCGGATCGACCTTGAACGGGTGGCCGAACACGTGCGGCCCCGTCCCGTCGCCCAGCATCCTGGTCAGCATCAGGTCGCCGGGCAGCGCCTGCCCGGAGAGCAGCTCGTCGGACAGCGTCACCCGCTCCCCGCCCTCGCCTCCCGCGTCCCCCTCGGCGGCAGCGGCGGCCACGGTGATCTCGTTCCCGGACACGCCGAGGACCTCCCACAGGCGCAGCGGCGTCCGCCGCCAGGACTCCAGCAGCTCCACCTCGTCGTCGCGCAGCCACTCGGCCCGCGCGTCCAGGAACTCGCCCACGACGTCGTTCTCGAACAGCGCCAGGTCCGCGAGGGCGGGCTCGGCCACCCGGACGCTCAGCGCGATCAGATCCTCGATCAGCCGGTGACGGGCCGGGCGGTAGGCGTACGCGAGCAGCTGCCGGAACAGGTGCGCGGCCCGCTCGGGCAGCGGGGCGCCGGGGTCGGTGCGGCACGCGGCGTACTCGGCGGCGTCGCGCACGGCCGGCGCCATGCCGGGGGAGAGGGAGAGCACCTCGGAGATCAGCCCCGACGCCTCGAACGAGCGGCCCTCGCCCTCGGCCGACCTCGCGATCAGCAGCAGCGCGGCCGGCTCGGTGCGGGGCAGGGCCTCGACCAGCGCGGGGCCGAGCGGCTCGCGCTCCACCTCGTCGGCGATCCGCGCGAGCACCACCTCCGACCGCGACAGGTAGGTGACGGCCTTGGAGAGGTCGGCGCCCTCGCCGTACGTCCGCAGCGCGCTGCGCACCAGGGCGAGCCTGATGATGTCCAGCGGGGCGAGGTCGGCGACCGAGGCGGTGTCCCACGGCGCGCCCACGATGCCCACCCGGCCGTCGCGCAGCTCCAGCGAGGCGTTGCGCAGCAGCGGCGCCAGCGGAGGCAACGGGTCGGCGAAGGTCTCGGGGGCCTTCATCAGCAGCTCCAGGACCACGACGTCGACCGGCACGCCGGGACTGGGCTCCAGCCCCTCGGCGAAGGCGCGCAGCGCGTCGAGCGCCTGCTCCCCGAACTCCTGGACGACCCGCACCGCCCGCTCGGCGGGGACGTCGTCCAGCTCGGTGACCGACAGTTCCAGGGTGCCACCGCGCAGGCGCAGCGCGACCACCTGCTCGGGCTCCACCCCGTCGAGCCAGCCGCCGGGCCCGGTCAGGACGGGCTCGCCGGTGTCGAGCGAGGTGCGTATCCGGCCGCCGCCCGCCAGCGGCACCCCCTCGCCGTCGGCCAGCCGGGCCCACAGCCGCAGGTCGTCGGAGGCGGGCAGCACCCCGCTCGCCAGCTCGGCCCGGGTGGCGAGATGCGTCAGCACCGCGCCCTCGCTCAGCGTCAGAAGGTCGCTCATCCCCCCATTGTTCTCGACGCCCGGACATGGCGATGCCGCCCTCCCCCACGAGGTCGCACAGGCTCGCGGGGGAGGGCGGCGGGGCGGCCGGTCCGCGGGGGCGTCGGACCGGCCCGGTCTCGGGCGACCTTCCCGCGTCTCCCCGGCCGGACTCGGTCGAGTCCGGCCGGGGAGAACCCTGCGGTCTGGCCGGGCCGGGGGAGAGCCTCACGGCCCCGGCCGGGCGGAGAGGGCCTTACGGCCTGGTCAGGCCGAGGGTGTAGGAGCCGGAGCCGCTGTAGGCGTGTACCCGTACGCGGTAGGTGCCCGCGGTGCCGCTGTAAGTGAAGGCCTCGTCCGGGTTGGCGGTGGTCCCGCTGGCCACGGTCGTCCAGGTGGAGCCGCTCAGCTTCTGCAGGTAGGCGTCGTAGTCGGTGCCGTTGGGGCCGTCCAGGCAGACGCGGTGGACGCCCGCGCCGGCGCTGTAACCGGCGGTGCCGGGCTGGTAGGCGTTGGCGTTGGACGTCAGCGAGCCGGTGTAGGAGTTCTGGTAGCCGCTGCAGCCGGTGGGCGGCGGGGTCCCGTTGGTCACGAGGGTGAGCCCGTACACCGAGAGGATCTCGTTGATCGGCTGGTGGTAGGTCGTGCCGCCGGAGGTGCAGTTGCCCGAGCCGCCGGAGGTAACGCCCTGGGCCTGGCTGCCGGAGATGTAGGAGCCGCCGGAGTCGCCGGGCTCGGCGCACACGGTGGTGCGGGTCAGGCCGGTGATGGTGCCCTCGGGGTAGGTGACGCTCGTGTTGTGCTGGCTGATGGTGCCGCAGCGGTACTGGGTGGTGGAGCCGGAGCGGCAGATGGAGCTGCCCACGACCTGCTGGGTGGAGCCGGTCACCGGGAGGATGCCCGAGCTGTAGCCGTTCACCACGCCGGTCGCGGTCCAGTTGGCGTTGACGGCGACCCACGCGTAGTCGTTGCCGGGGAAGGACGAGCCCTGGAAGGTGCCCTGGGCGACCCGGTTGTAGCCCTGGGTGGTGGTGCCGGGCGTGCCGCAGTGGCCGGCGGTGGCGAAGCCGCCCTGGGTGCCGCGGGTGACCGAGAAGCCGACCGAGCAGCGCCCGCCGCCCATGTAGTAGGCGTCGCCGCCGCGGACGTCGTAGAGGGGCCTGGGCTTCTCCTGCGAGGCCTCGACACGGACCAGCGCCCTGTCCACGCCGCTGCCGTCCACGAACGCCTGCGCCTCGGCGACGTCACCGGCCAGCACGACGACGCTGTTGCTCGTCACGTCGACGTACCAGGACGGGATCGACTTCGGCGCGGTGGCCAGGAGCTGGTCGAGCCGCTCCTTGGCCGTGTCGAGCGTGGCCAGGGAGTTCTTGACGAGCTTGACCTCCGCGCCCGACTTCGCGAGCGAGGCGACCTTGGTGGAGTCGCTGGTGGCGATCACCAGGTTGGAGGTGGGGCCGGTCACCCAGGATCCGGCGAAGGACGCGCCGAGCTGCCCGCGGAGGGCGGGCTCGATCTTGGCGGCGGCGGCCTCGTTGATCAGCCGGGCCGACGCCTGCTCGGCGGTGCCGCCGAGGTCGCGCCGGATGGCGTCGACCAGTCCGGGCGACGGCTTGGCGGTGGCCTGCACCAGCGTCCGGGCCTCGGCGAGGGTGTACGGGGCGGCGGATTCGCCGGGTCCCTGGTGAGCGGCGGTGGCGGGGGTGGCCACCATCGCGACAGCGAGCGCGAAGCCCGCTGCCACGGCACTTCTGCGGAGCATTGGTACTCTCCTCGTGTGGGGGGTGCCGTCAAAGTAACGGTGTGCACACGAGGCGCGCCTCTACCAGATGTCTCCTATCGTCACGTTATGGAGAGGTGCCCGGTTCGGGGTCATAGGTGAGCCGCCCGGCGTTTCGTCTGGTTTCGTCTCGTCATGTCATGGAGAGGTACCCAGCCCGGGATTGTGGGCGAGCCACCCGGCGTACCGTCTGCTCCGCCCGATCGCGTCGGAGTGCGCGGCCTTCGCGTGTTCGAGGATCGACGTCGCGACCGCGGCGCTGGACGCCTCCGGGTGCCAGCCGAGCAGCTGCCGCCAGCGCAGCGGAGCTCCCGCGAGCGGTACCAGCTTCAGCCCCTCTGCGGGCTGGAAGGTCGCCTGGCACAGCGCGGCGGCGCGGCCGACCTTGGCCAGGTGCATGCAGGTGGCCACGTCGGTCTCGTAGATGGTCTTGGGGGTGAAGCCGGCGCGGGCGCACGCCGTGGCGAAGCAGTCGCCGAAGCAGCTGTCGCCGGGGGTGACCGTCCACTGCTCGTCGGCCAGTTCCGCGAGTTCCACCTCCTCCCTGTCCACCAGCGGATGGTCCTCGTTGAGCAGTACGAAGACCGGGTCGGTCCCCACGGTCGACCACACCACCGGCCCCTCCACCGGCGGGGGGCTCTCCCCGCAGGCGCCGATGAACGCGAAGTCGATCCGGCCCAGCATCACCATGGCGGTGAGCTCCCTCGCGGACCAGGAGGTGTGGGTGCTCACCGGGGTTGACGGCCAGGCTGTGGCGAGACGGTCCATCAGGCCGCCGAGGATCGGGCCGTTGGTGGCACCCAGCCGGTAGCTGGGGATGTCGGCGTTCGCGTTCGCGAATCGAAGTGCCTCCTCCTGGAGTTCGCGGGCCGCGGGCAGCAGCACCATGGCGCGTGACAGGACCAGCTGCCCGAGGGGCGTGGGCCTGGCGCCGTTGTGGTCACGTTCGAAAAGAGCTCCCCCGAGAACCCGCTCTATCCGTTTGAGCTGCGCCGTCAGCGCGGGTTGGGCCAGTCCGAGGTGGGTGGCGGCCTTGGTGACGCTGCCGGCCTGTGCCACCGCGCGCACGATCTTGAGGTGTCGGAGCTCGAGATCCATACCGGGAACGTAAGGCCGAGACGTTATACCCGCAATGCCAACATGTCATGAAATATGACTCAATTTTGTCGAATCGTTCCAAAAACAATTAAGGCTATTTAAATGCGATAGTTACGGACATCCTTTATTGGCCTTCCTGTCGTCTCATCTAGAGAGCTTCCGTCCCACCTGGCCGCGGTGTGACGACGGTGTCCGATATTCGAGATTCCCGGGATTCGGGTTTCGCCGATATTCCGGCCCCCGGAGGTGCCGACACCCCGGTACCCGGCCTCCTCACACTCCCCGCGCTCCCCGTGTGAGAGGAAGGGACCCTGCCGCCACGCGAGCGGAAGAACCCCGTCGCCAGCCCCGTGCCGGCGCGGGCCGTCGCGCGCTCCTCGCGCGAACGGATGACGCCGTGTTCATGTACGGAGGCCGGCCGCGCGCTCCTCGTACGGACGGAGGAACGTCGCCGCCCGGCCATGCGTCGGCGGAGGCCGGTCGCGTTTCCCCCGCCCGGATGAAGGGCGCCGCGCTTGTTTACATGCCGGTGCGGGCCGGTCGCGCGCTCCTCGCGGGGGAGAGGGGCGCCGCCACCTGGTCACGTACCGGGGGAGGCCGGTCGCGTGCTCCCCGCGCGGACGAAGGACGCTGGCCGGGAGGCGGAACCGAGGTTATGATCCGCCGATGGATGTAGCGGCGCTCACCCCCGCGCAGGCCCGGGAGCACTTCAGGGAGGGGCTGCGGGCCCCCACCGCGGGATGGTGCCGGGGCTGGACCCAGGCCAACCTGCTCGCCGTGCCCCGCGAGCTCGCCTACGATCTGCTCCTGTTCGCCCAGCGCAATCCCGTCGCCTGCCCCGTCCTGGACGTCGGCGACCCCGGCGCGGTGAGCACCGGCCTGTTCGGCGGCGACCTCCGCAGCGACCTGCCCGCCTACCGCGTCTACAAGGACGGCAGGGCCGTGGCCGACGTCGACGACGCCCGCGACGTCTGGCGGGACGACCTGGTCGCCTTCCTGCTGGGCTGCAGCTTCACCTTCGAGGACGCGCTGCTGAGGGCCGGGGTCCCGGTGCGGCACATCGAGTCGGGGACGAACGTGCCCATGTACCTCACCTCGATCCCCTGCCGCCCCGCGGGATCGCTGAGCGGCCCGCTGGTCGTCTCGATGCGCCCGGTCCCGGCCTCCCTCGTCTCGGCCGCCGTACGGGTGACCGCGAGGTACCCGGCCGTGCACGGGGCGCCGATCCACGTCGGCGACCCCGGCGAGATCGGGATCGCCGACCTGGGCGTGCCCGACTTCGGCGACCCCGTCGAGGTGCGGGCGGGGGAGACCCCGGTCTTCTGGGCCTGCGGGGTGACGCCGCAGGCGGCCGTCATGGCGAGCGGGGTCTCCTTCGCCATCGGTCACCTCCCCGGCCACATGGCGATCACCGACGCGAGGGACGACCGCTTCCAGGTCCCGTGACCCCGTTCCACGGCGCCCGGTCCGCTGTCGCGTGGCGGCCCCTGACACCGTACGCGCGGGGAGACCGTGCACGAGGCCGGGCACCTTCCGGGCCGTACCCCGTGTGGCTATCGGTCATGACCGCGGCGATTGGTCATGAGGTCACGCGGAGGCCGGGCAGACCGGTCATGAGGCCGTACGGGGGTCGGGCGGATCGATCATGAGGCGGATCGGGCAAGAGGCCGCGTCCGGCCTGCCGGACGTGGACGCGAAGCCGAAGCCGAGGGCGAAGGCGGGTGCTAGGCGCGGGCGTTGCCCCGGGAGACGAGGAGTTTTTCCAGCTGTGACGCGAGCGCGGGGGCACCGGGCCGGTTGTCGATCTCGTCGTGGGGCACGGCGGGCGGTTCGTCGACCCTGATGGCTCGCAGGTAGTCCTCGAAGCGGCCGAGCTTGCCCGCGTCCCTGGCGAGCCCCCTGGCCTCCAGCCGGGAACGCAGCGTCGGACCGTCCGAGCGGACCCAGATAAGACGTATGGGCGGCCCGCCCAGCCGCCCGGCCCAGCGTTCCCACGTCGCCGCGTCGTGCACCTGGGGGGTGAAGGGACCTTCCAGCATCACCGGGCAGCCGTGCGAACGGATCTGCCGGGCGATCTCCGTCAGCCCCTCGTACTCGAAGCGCTTGACGTGCTCGTCGTACCAGGGACCCTCGCGTTCGCCGTCGTCACGGCCGTGGGCGCGGAGGGTGGCCGCGACGAAGCCGCCGTAGACGGTGTCCTTGTCGAGCAGCGCGGGAACCGGGTGGAGTAGCGCCAGCAGCGCCGCCGCGACGGTCGACTTCCCCCCGCCCGGCGGCCCGCTCACCACCCACAGCGGCGCCACCGCGCCCGCGTCTCCACCGGAAACCCCGTGGACCTCGCCGTGTGTCTTGCCGTGTGTCTCACTGTGGTCAGCGTCGAAGGCCCCGGCGCCGGTCTCACCGTGGTTCCCGGTCCCGCCGCCGGCCGTGTTGAGAACCTCGCCGGGGGTCCTGCCGGGAACCTCGCCGGGGACGCGCCCTCCGCTCATGGGGTCTCAGTCCTTCCAGACCCTGGCCACGATCTCCTCGACGGCGGGAGCCTGAGCGAGACCGGCCTGGAAGGCGGGGCGCCACAGGGCCGGGTCGAGGACGTTGGCGCCGAACACGGCGACTGAGGCCTCGTCGGGGACGACGTGGGCGATCTCGGCGTCACCCAGCTTGGCGAGCTCGGCCTCGACGCGCGCCTTCGGCGAGGTGTGCGCCAGCGGTTCCAGGAGGACCACGGCGGAACTGCCCGCCGCCAGGTCGGCGTTCGTCGGCGAGCGGACCCCGCCGTCCATGTAGCGGCGCCCGTCGATCTCCACCGGCGGGAACACGCACGGGACCGCGCAGCTGGAGGCGACCGCCGACACCAGCGGTGCCCCCGAGTCGCGCTCCCAGACCACGAACTCGCCGGTCCCCGCGTCGACGGCGGTGATCAGCAGGCGGCGGTCCGGCCACTCCTTGACGGGCAGCCGGTTACCGATCGTCTCGATCCTGGCGCCGGTGTCCTTCACCCCGAGGGCCAGCTCACCGACCCGGCGCCGGGCCTCCCGGGGGTCCAGGGACGGGTCGTAGAGGATGCTGAAGGCGGCCATGACCGCCTCCATGTCGACGGCGGAGACGGTCGCGACCTCCGTGTTCGCCTGGACGCCGACCGAGCTCTCCAGATCGGCCTCGGTGGCGACGAGCGTCCCGACCACCGATCCGGCGGAGGTGCCGATGACCAGGTCCGCCTCTCCCAGGTCCATGCCCGCCCGGCGCAGGCCGGTGATGATCCCGGCCTCCCAGGCGATACCCGCCACACCGCCGCCACCCAGTACCAATGCTCTCGTCATGCGCCATTCTTACCTGATGCGTCTTTCTCGCAGGGGAGGCGCCCCCGTTGTACTTCCCCGCGAGGGAGGCGCTCTCGCGGTACTTCCTCGCGAGGAAGACGCCCCCGGGGACGCGGGGGTCAGACGTCGCGGCCCTTCATGCCCTCCTGGGCGGGGTCGACGCCCCAGGAGATGATCCGCCGAGGGTAGATGCGGATGATCTCCCGGCTGAAGTACGGGGAGGGCGGCTCGTGGTCCTCGACGGCCTCGGCCTCGCCGCGGATCTCCACGCCCCTGACCCGCCAGGGATCGGTGGAGGCGACGTCGTCCACCACGAAGGCCACCTGCGGGTTCGTCCGGACGTTCTGGAACTTCCTGGTGGTGCCCATCGCGCGGCCGTAGATGTCGACGACGCCGGTCTCGATGTCGACCCGGAACCCGGTCGGGCTGTTCTGCAGGGAACCGCCGGGGCCCGTCGTGGCCAGGCGGCCCAGGCGCTGCTCTCCGAGGTAGGCGAGTTCCGCCTTCGTGAATGTCATGCTCCCCCTCTTTCCGCCTCCGTGGATCTCATGCCCTCACTTTGCAACCTCAATATTGATTGAGGTCAAGTTACACTGGCGCATGCCCAACAATCCGGAGATGACCGTCGGCCAGCTCTCCTCGCGCAGCGGGGTCGCTGTCTCCGCCCTCCACTTCTACGAGGCCAAGGGCCTGATCCGCAGCCGCCGCACCGCGGGCAACCAGCGTCGTTTCCCTCGCGACACGCTCCGCAGGATCGCCTTCATCAGGGTCTCCCAGCGGGTCGGGATCCCGCTCAAGACGATCCAGGAGGCGCTGTCCGCCCTCCCCGACGAGCGCACCCCCACCAGGGACGACTGGGCGAGACTCTCGACGATGTGGCAGTACGAGCTCGACGACCGCATCAAGCAGCTCGAACGGCTCCGGCACGGCCTGACCGACTGCATCGCGTGCGGCTGCCTCTCGCTGGACCGCTGCGCGCTGGCCAACCCCGACGACGTGGCCGCCGCGCGGGGCCCCGGCTCGCGGCTGATGCTCCCTCCCCGCGAGGACTGCGCTCCCTGCGAGGCACCGCGATAGGCCGGGGTATCGAGGCGCACGGGGTACGAGGCGCCCGGGGTGCGGGGCGCGGGGCGCCCGCCCGGGGCGTGGGGTGCGAGACCCCGGGGGTACGAGGCGCACGGGGCGCGGGGCACTGGGGCGCTCGGGGTGCGGGGTCGAGGCGCGGTGGCGGGCCGGGCGCGCGGGGTGGGGCGGGCCGGGGTCGCTCCCCGCACGCCGCCGAGGTCTCGTGTTCCAACCGCTGGCGCGCAGGCCGCGTCCCCCGAACCGCCCATGGCGCCACCCGGGGGTTTCGCCGTGATTCGCGACAGGTTTGTTAGTTGTCTATTCAAACTATTGACGACCCGGGGTCCGGCATGTGACCCTCTGGGCGTTCATGCACGCGCATCATGGGCGGTCGAAGGTCAGGGTCCCGTCCCCTGATCGTGCATGGCGGTTTGTCCGTTGCATTGCGAAGGGAAGCCGTACATGCGAAGAAGGCTGTTCAGCATGCTCGCCGCCGTGTCGGTGGCGTGCGCGTCGGTCGGCGCGGCCGTCGGGGGCGCGAGCGCCCAGGCGTCCGCGTCCGGTGCCGGTGCCGGTGCCGGAGCCGGAGCCGCAGTGACCGGGACCGCGGTGACCAGAACCGGTTCGGGGGTCGGGGCCGGTTCGGCCGCCGCCGAGTCGTACGAGTGGAAGAACGTCAGGATCGACGGCGGCGGGTTCGTGCCGGGGATCGTCTTCAACCAGAAGGAACAGAACCTGATCTACGCCCGCACCGACATCGGCGGCGCGTACCGCTGGGAGCAGTCGAGCAAGAGCTGGACCCCGCTGCTCGACTGGGTGGGCTGGGACAAGTGGGGATACAACGGCGTGGTCAGCCTGGCCACCGACCCGGTGGAGACCAACCGGGTCTACGTCGCCGCCGGGATGTACACCAACAGCTGGGACCCCAACAACGGGGCCATCCTGCGCTCCGCCGACAAGGGCGCGACCTGGCAGGCCGCGCCGCTGCCGTTCAAGCTCGGCGGCAACATGCCCGGCCGGGGGATGGGCGAGCGGCTCGCCGTCGACCCCAACAGGAACAGCGTCGTCTACTTCGGCGCGCCCGAGGGCAACGGCCTGTGGCGCAGCACCGACAAGGGCGTGACCTGGGCCAAGGTCGCGAGCTTCCCCAACCCGGGGAACTACGCGGACAACCCTTCCGACCCCAACGGCTACACCAGCCACCGCCCCGGCGTGGTCTGGGTGACCTTCGACCCGACCTCGGCGACCGCGGGGAACACGACGCAGAAGATCTACGTGGGCGTCGCGGACAAGCAGAACACCGTCTACAGCTCCTCGGACGGCGGGACCACCTGGACCAGGGTCGCCGGGCAGCCCACCGGCTACATCGCGCACAAGGGCGTGCTCGACCACGTCAACCACACGCTCTACATCGCCACCAGCGACACCGCGGGCCCGTACGACGGAGCCAAGGGCGACGTGTGGAAGCTCGACACGACCACCGGGGCCTGGACCCAGATCAGCCCGGTCCCCTCCAGCTCGGCCGACGACTACTTCGGCTACAGCGGCCTCACGATCGACCGGCAGAACCCCGGCACGATCATGGTCGCCACCCAGATCTCCTGGTGGCCGGACGTCATCTTCTTCCGCTCCACCGACTCCGGCGCGACTTGGACCCGCATCTGGGACTTCACCTCCTACCCGAACCGCAGCTTCCGCTACACGATGGACGTCTCCTCCTCGCCGTGGCTGACCTTCGGGGCCAACCCCCAACCGCCGGAGACGACGCCCAAGCTCGGCTGGATGACGGAGTCGCTGGAGATCGACCCGTTCAACGGCAACCGGATGATGTACGGCACCGGCGCCACCCTCTACGGCACCGAGGATCTCAAGAAGTGGGACACCGGCGGCCAGCTCACCATCAAGCCCATGGTCAAGGGGCTGGAGGAGACCGCTGTCCTCGACCTGATCAGCCCGCCGTCCGGCGCGCCGCTGGTCAGCGGGCTGGGCGACATCGGCGGCTTCCGGCACACCAACCTCGACGCCGTGCCGCCCATGATGTTCACCTCGCCGAACTTCACCTCGACGACCAGCCTCGACTACGCCGAGACCAACCCGTCCGTCATGGTCCGCGCGGGCAACTTCACCGACGCCGACCGGCCGAACGACAGCCACGCCGCGTTCTCCACCGACGGCGGCGCCAACTGGTTCCAGGGCAGTGAACCGAGCGGGATCAACGAGGGCGGCACGATCGCCGCGGCGGCCGACGGCTCCCGGTTCGTCTGGGCGCCCAAGGGCGTGGGCGTGCACTACTCGGTCGGCTACGGCACCTCCTGGACCGCCTCCACCGGACTCCCCACGGGAGCCGTCGTCGAATCCGACCGGGTGAACTCCAGCAAGTTCTACGGCTTCAGCGCCGGGAGGTTCTACGCCAGCACCAACGGCGGCGCCTCCTTCACGGCCACCGCCGCGACCGGGCTGCCCGCCGAGGGCAACGTGAAGTTCAAGGCCGTACCCGGCCGCGAGGGCGACATCTGGCTCGCCGGACCTCCCAGTGACACCGGCGCCGCCTCGGGCCTCTGGCGCTCCACCAACGGCGGCGCGTCGTTCACCAAGCTGTCCGGCGTCACGAGCGCCGTCAACATCGGCTTCGGAAAGTCCGCCTCCGCCGGGGGCTACCAGGCGCTGTACACCGTCGCCACGATCGGCGGCGTGACCGGCGTCTTCCGCTCCGACGACACCGGCGCGAGCTGGGTCAGGATCAACGACGACCGGCACCAGTACGGCAACGCGGGCGAGGCCCTCACCGGCGACCCGCGCGTCTACGGCCGCGTCTACCTCGGCACCAACGGCCGCGGCATCCTGTACGCCGACAACGGCGGGACCGTCCCGCCCCCCGACACCGTCCCGCCGACCAGGCCCGGCACCCCGGCCGCCTCGGCGATCACCTCGTCGGGGGCGACGCTGACCTGGACGGCCTCGACGGACGCCGTCGGGGTGAGCGGCTACGACGTCTACCGCGAGGCGGGGACGACGGACGTCAAGGTCGGCTCGCCCGCCTCGGCGTCGTTCGCGCTGACCGGTCTCAGCCCCGACACCTCGTACACCTTCTACGTGATCGCCCGCGACGGCGCCGGGAACAGCTCCACCGCCTCCGGCCCGGTGACCTTCAGGACCCTCACGGGACCGTCGCCCGGCGGCGGCTGCACCGCGGCCTACCGGGTGACCAACTCCTGGCCGGGCGGCTTCCAGGGCGAGGTGACGGTGCGGAACGCCGGAACCTCGGCGATCACCGGCTGGACGGTCAGGTGGTCGTTCCCGAACGGCCAGACGATCACCCAGCTCTGGAGCGGCACCCACACCCAGACCGGTGCCGACGTCACCGTGCGGAACACGGGCTGGAACGGCGCCCTGGCCGCCGGGGCCTCCACGACGTTCGGCTTCGGCGCCTCCTGGACCGGCACCAACGGCGTTCCGTCCACCGTCACCTGTACCGCTCCCTGACACTCCTCCGGAGAGGACGAGACTCCGCCGACGCGGTACGGCATCGAGGCCGGGGGGTCCGGACGGCCTCCGCGTCGGCGGCCGGGGTGTCCCGCGAGAACCGCGGGACACCCCAGCTCGGACGGCCCCGCCACGCCCCGAACGGGCGCGGCGGGGCCGTCCCGATGATCTCGTGCTCTTCTCCACCCGTCTCCCCCTCGGGGACCCCCTGCCCTCCCCCTTGAGGATGATCTGAGTGCGTCAGCGGGGCCGGTCCGCCCAGCAGAGCCTATTGTGGAAGAAACGACTGTCCTGGGGAGAACATGACGATCTCAGATGGGGTGCGCGAGCCTCACGGCTCAGCCGGGCGGCTGTCTGAGACCGGCACCCCCGGCGCGCGGGACGAGGACGGCACCAACGGCATCGACGGCATCGACGGCATCGACGGCGCGCGGGATGAGACCGGCGTACGCGATGAGACGGCCGGTCCAGGTGACGGCCTGGGCAGCACGGGCGGCCGGGCCGAGACGAGCGGCCGAGGTGACGGCCTGGGTGGGACCGCCGGTCGCGATGACGGCCTGGGGGAGCCGAGCGGCCGGGGCGAGACGGCCGGTCCAGGTGACGGCCGGATCGAGACGGGCGACGCCGACGCGCTGAAGGACGAGGCCGCCGTACGGTCCGGCATCCACGGCTGGCTCGACGGCGTCAGGTCCACCCGCGCGGGCCACCTCACCCTGAAGATCGTCATCGGTGCCATCGGCGCCGTGCTGGTCATCGGCGGCCTGATCATGGTGCCCTTCCCCGGTCCCGGCTGGCTGGTCGTCTTCGCGGGCCTGGCGGTGCTGGCCACCGAGTTCCACTGGGCCCACCGGCTGCTGGAGTTCGGCAAGCGGACCTTGTCGGCCTGGACGGCCTGGCTGGGCCGCCGGGGCTGGACCGTCAAGATCCTGGTCGTCCTCGCCGCCGCGGTGACCGCCACCGCCATCGTCTACTACGGCCTCAAGCTCAGCTTCGACCTCGACCTGGTCGTCGAGGCCCAGAAGCTCCTCACCCGATAGCCGGATCGCCCGATAGTCCGGTAGCCCGGTGGTCCGGTAGTCATCAGCCCTGTCTCGGCTCCGGCCGGTGAGACCGGCCGATGCCCGCACGAGCTGGTCGGGCCGACGGTTCGATCCCGGTTCCGATGGCCTCGCCGCTCGATCCGAGACGGTTGTCCCCTCCCGGCGGCGATGACGGTGCTCTGACCGCCGATGGCGCCGCGTGTCCGGGAAGTCCGGGAAGGGGAGCGGCGCTCCCCGGAGTTTTACCCAGGTCCGCCCACCTCGTTATCTTTCCCGGGTGTGACTCTCCGTAGTGTCTCCACGTCCGATCCGCAGGGACGGATCGGCAGAGACGAATAAGGAGAGTGACGTTCTATGCGCGCCCTGTCCTCGATGTTGGTCCTGGCGGCCGCCGGAGCCGTCGCCCTGACCGGCACCCCCGCCCACGCCGACGACGTCAACCTGGCCGCGAGGGTCCAGCCGGGCGAGGAGGTGTTCCTCACGCCCGAGCTCGTCCCCGCGGCCCAGTACAACGGAAACGTGCTGGTCAAGCTCGACACCAACAGCGTGCCCGTCAAGGTCAAGATCGCTAACTGCCGTGGCAGGAACATCGGGACGGTGCCGATCGCCGCCAACGACCACGCCGCGTACGTCGCCGCCAGCACCTCCCCGCCCGCCCCCTGCATCCGCTACCGGGTGAAGAACATGGGCAACCAGACCGCCGCCATCACGGGCACCGGTTACTACTAAACCGGCCCGCCGGGGTGCGCGGGACGGGAACGGCTACCGAGGGCGTTCCCGTCCCGCGCACCCCGGTTTTTCTGTTTCCGGCGCGTCGCGTCGCGCCCCCGGCAGACCCATCGCGTCGCGTCCCCCGGTAGGCCCATCGCGTCGCGTCGCGCCCCCTGCAGGTCCTCCGCACGACGTCGCGCCCCCGGCAGGTCCTTCGCATCGCGTCGCGTCCCCGGCGGGTCCCTCGGTGTCACGGGCGGTTTCGGCCTCGGCCCTCGACCAGGCCGGCGATGCCGTCCAGGATGCGTTCCAGGCCGAAGGCGAGGGCGTGGGCGGGGTCGGCGATCGACTGGTAGGCCTCCCCGGCCGCCTGGCCGACGCGGGAGGCGAGGGGGAACCGGCCGGCATCCATGATCTTGTCGAGGATCGGGGCGTTGGACACCCACCACTCGGCGTCGGTCATCCCGCTCTCCTCCTGGATCCGGGCCTGGTTGGCCTTGGCCCTGGCGGTGCTCTCCACGTGACTGAGCACCAGGGCCAGGACGGAGTCCATCTCGACGTCCGACAGGCCGGTGCCCTCCAGCGGGCGCAGCTCGGCCTCGTACTTGAGTGACGCGTTCGGTCCCAGCGTGGAGCGAACGTCGACGATCTGCAGCATCCACGGGTTGCGCCGGTAGAGGTCCCAGTTGCGGGCGGCCACGAACTCCAGCGCGCCCCGCCACCCGCCGGGCTGCCGGGACGGGGCGTCCACGTCGTCGTAGAGCTCCCCGTACGCGGTGTCGATCATGAGATCCACCAGCTCGCCCTTGCCGGGGACGTGGGTGTAGAGGGACATGGTCCCGACCTCCAGCCGCTCGGCGACGTGCCGCATGGAGACCGCGTCGAGCCCCTCCTCGTTGGCCAGTTCGATGGCCGCCAGGACGATCGAGCGCACCGTCAGCCCGGAACGCCCCGGCTTGCTGTGTGAGCCCCACAGGAGCGCCAGGCTGCGTGCCGGATCGGCGGCGGAAGCTTTCTTCGCACTCACGGGAACGGTCTCCAAATTCTCGTCGTTGAGACCACCGTAACCGAGCCGTACGCTGTACGGTACGGTATACGTTTTGCAGGTGCGTCCATGTCGGGCGAATCGTCCGTCATGGGCGCCGGGCGGGAAGACGGGTGTGAAGGGTGAAACGGGTGGACGCGGTGAACGTGGCGGACGTGAAGGCGGCCGGGCGGGACGAGGCGGCGATCGCCGCGCACGGCCTGCGCAAGAACTACGCGGGTGCCGCCGAGGGGACGGGCCTCAACGGGTTCGACCTGAGGGTGGCGGCCGGGACGGTCTGCGGCCTGCTCGGGCCCAACGGAGCGGGAAAGACGACGGCGATACGGATCCTGTCCACGCTCCTGCGCCCCGACTCGGGCCGGGCGAGCGTCGCAGGGTTCGACGTCCGGACCCAGGCGCGGCAGGTACGCGAGCGGATCGGGCTGGTCGGCCAGTACGCCGCGGTCGACGAGATCCTCAGCGGGCGGCAGAACCTCGTCATGTTCGGCAGGCTGAACCACTTCTCCGCCGCCAGGGCGCGGAGGCGGGCCGACGAGCTGCTGGAGCGTTTCTCGCTGGCCGGCACCGGAGGCAGGCCGGTCGGCAAGTACTCCGGTGGCATGCGCAGACGGCTCGACCTGGCGGCGAGCCTCATCGTGGCGCCCCCGGTGCTCTTCGTGGACGAGCCCACCACCGGCCTCGACCCGGCCGCCCGCCAGGAGGTGTGGGCGGCGATCCGTGACCTGGTCGGCTCCGGCACGACCGTGCTGCTCACCACCCAGTATTTGGAGGAGGCGGACCGGCTGGCCGACCGGATCACGATGCTGGGGGCGGGCCGGGTCGTCACCGAGGGCACCCCCGAGGAGCTGAAGTCCGCCATCGGCGGTGACTGGCTCGACCTCGTCCTCGCCGACCGGGCGGACATGACCGCGACGGAGGCCCTCGCGGCGCGGGTCGCGTCCGGCGAGGTCCATGTGGACGCCGAGGCGCGACGGGTCAGCGTCCCGGTCGCCGAGCGCACCCGGGCGCTCGTCACGATGGCCACCGCGCTCGGTGACGCCGGGATCGAACCGCTCGACGTCACGCTGCGCCGCCCCACGCTCGACGAGGTGTTCCTGCACCTGACGGGCGGTGCGGAGGGAACCCAGCGGCTCCCGGCCTCCCGTACGGAGGCGTCCGCATGAGCGTCACCTTTCCCGCGCGAGCACGACCACCTCGACGCCCGGCGCGGAGGCGTCTCCGTGAGCACGGCGACCCCGGCCTCCGGCGCGGCGGCATCCGTGAACACGACGCCCCCGCCCCCACCGACGCGGAGACGTCCGCGTGAGCACGACGCCCCCGCCCCCACCTGCGCGGAGACGTCCGCGTGAGCACGACGATCCCGATCCCGATCCCCGGTACGGAGGTACTCCCATGAGCACGACGACCCCGGCCTCGCCGCCCGCCAGGACTTCGGTGTCCCGGTTCGGCTGGGCGATGGCCGACTCCTGGACCATCACCCTGCGCGACCTGAACCACTGGGTCCGCCAGCCGGGCCCGGTCGTCCTCGGGTGGTTCTTCCCGATCATGATGGTACTGATGTTCGGCGGGCTGTTCGGCGGCGCCATCGGCGTCCCCGGCGGGGGAGGCTACTTCGACTTCCTGATCCCCGGCATGTTCGCCATGACGATGCTCTTCGGCCTGGAGAGCACGATGATGGCGGTCACCACCGACGCGGCCAAGGGAGTGACCGACCGGTTCCGCTCGATGCCGATGAGCGCCTCCGCGGTCGTGATGGGCCGGGGGATCGCCGACATGCTGAACTCGGCCGTCGGTCTGGCCGTCATGATCGTGACCGGGCTGCTGCTCGGCTGGCGCGCCGGGGGAGGGCCGTCCGCGGCGCTCACCGCCGTGGGCCTGCTCCTGCTGTTGCGCTTCGCCCTGCTCTGGGTGGGCATCTTCGTCGGCCTCGTCGCGGGAGGTCCGGAGGTGGTGACGTCCGTGCAGATTTTTGTCTGGCCCGTCGGCTTCCTGTCCAGCGTGTTCGTCGATCCCGCCACCATGCCCGGCTGGCTCGGGGCGATCGCGGAGTGGAACCCGCTCTCGGCCACCGCCACGGCCGCGCGGCAGCTCTTCGGCAACCCCGGCTGGGGAGGTGAGTCCTGGGTCGCGCAGAACGCCGTGCTCATGGCGGTGGCCTGGCCGTTGCTGCTGATCGCGGTCTTCCTGCCCCTGTCGACGCGTACGTTCCGCAGGCTCGGCGGCTGACGGGCGCCCTCGCCGGTTACGCCGGTCCACGGGGGTGTGTTCCCACCGGATCACCGGGTTCACATGTTCGCCGCCTCGGGAAGATGCTCCGTGTTTTACATCGTGGTGACGGGATCCGACGCGGACTGTAACTGGCGGTAGTGAGCCTGGACGCATGAGTGAGACGGAACGGGAACGATCCGCCTCGGGGTGGACGCTCAACAAGGAACTGCTCAACGTCGGCGCGATCATCGTCGCCGCAGGTATAGCCCATCTCGTCATGGGCCTGATAGGACACGAGAAGTACGGGCCGTTCATGCTCCTGCTGCTCGGCGGGGTGCTCGTCGTGACAGCGCTCGGTCACCGGTTCTACGAGCACCGGCGGCACCGTGTCCCCATGGTCATGGAATGCGTGAGGTGCGGAAGCGCGCCGGGAGGAGGCTCCTGACGCATCGCGAGACGGTCCCGGGAAGGAAGAGGGAGATGAAGGCCTCCGCCTGGAGTGCCGATACGCCGATTCGCGGAAGGTCCCGCGCCGCGGGATAGACCAGGAAGCGGGGTTTCCACAGCGGCTGGAACTTCGCGTTGAACCTGTACAGCGACTCGATCTGGAACCACCTGGACAGGAAGACCAGGACGCCGTACCAGACGCGGAGGATCGGGCCGGCGCCCAGCCGCTCGCCCCTGGCGAGCGCGGCGCGGAACATGGCGAAGTTGAGCGAGACCATGCTCACACCGAGGGCCGGGGCCGCCTGCAGGGCCTTGACGATCAGCAGGTCGTTGAGGCCCGGGTCGGCCTCGTGGTCGCGGCGCATCAGGTCGAGGGAGATGCCGTCCGTCCCCCACGGGACGAAGTGCAGGACGGCGCGGATGTCCTCGCCCGTCCCGGTCCCGCCGTCCACCGCACCCTCGTCGCTCACCGGTCCCTCGCGGTCCCTCGCGCTCTCGCGGTCCTTCGCACCCTCGACGATCGAGGCCTTCGAGGTGCCCCCGGCTTTCGACGTATCCCCGGCCTCCGAGGCGCCTTCGGCTTTCGAGGTGCTCTCGGCCTTCGAGGCGTTCTTAGAAGTGTTCTCAGGGGCGTTCTTCGAGGTGTTCCCGGTGTGACCGTGCGCCGTGACGACGACGCATCCGGCGTCGGCGGGGTCGCCGAACCGGCCGAGCGCCATGGAGAAGCCCCGCTCGGTGTCCGTGCCGCGCCAGGAGTCGGCCGCGTGCCGGATCCGGTCCTTCTCCGCCTCGGTGAGGTCCCCGACCCGCCGTACGAGACAGGTGTAGCCCGCGCGCTCCACCCGGTTCACCATCTGCCGGACGTTGCGCATCGTCCTGCCCTCGAGGGTGAAGGCGGCGACGTCGATGACGGCCTCGTCGCCGATCTCCAGGGCGGACAGGCGGCCCTCCCTGGTCCACACCTCGCCGCCCGTCTCGCTGCAGCCGATCACGGCGGGTACCCAGGCGTGCCGTTCCGCCTCCTCCATGAACCGTTTGATCGCGCCCGGCCACGCCTCGACGTCCCCGATGGGGTCGCCGCTGGCGAGCATGACCCCCGAGACCACGCGGTAGGCGATCACCGCCTTGCCCGTCGGGGAGAACACGACGCTCTTGTCGCGGCGCAGCGCGAAGTAGCCGAGCGAGTCACGGGCGCCGTGCCGGGCGAGCAGCTCGCGGACCGTTCTCTCCTGCTCGGGGTCCAGTTCGGCGACGGGTCTGTCCGGCCGCAGGACGAGGTAGAGGGTCGTCACCGCGGTGAGCGCGCCGAGACCGAGGAGGGAGTAGTAGACCAGGTCGGCGGTCCGCTCCGAGGAGTACGCGACCGGGCCCTCCACCCCGACGAGCCCGAGCAGCACGTGCTGGAGCCGCTCCCCGGCACCGGGGGCGCCGACGATGTACCGGGGATGGGCGTTCACCACGACCCAGCCGATGACGATGTCCAGGACGCCCAGGACGAGGAGGTTCCACAGCGCCCGCCAGCGGGTCCGCGGATCGGAGAGGGCGTTGAACTCGCGCCGGTCGATCACGAGCAGGACGACGACCAGCACGCTGACGACGGCGGTGAAGGGGCGGTGCGCGTGCAGGAGCTCCATGACGACGCTCAGCGGCAGGAGCACCATCACCGCCCGCCAGGCCCGTTTCTTCCTGCGCCGCAGGCCGTGGGCGAGCATGACGGTCAGGATGCCCAGGACGAGCGAGACCGCCTGGGCGAGCGAGGTGAACGTCCCGGGCAGGAACCCGGTGATCTCACCGACCCTGCTCCTCCTGAACGCGGGCAGCACGGCCCTGACGATGTCCAGGATGCCGATCGCCATCGCCGCGTAACCGGTCGCGGTGGACACCCAGGAACGGGGTGCCCATGACCGATCCCTCATGAGAGGACATTAATCGGCGATAGAGGCCCTAACGTGACCACACGGCTCGCCGAGGCCGAATCCACCCCGCCCGGGTCCGGTGACTTTGCATTGCGCGCCGCGAAGCGTGTCACGAACCCTCCGCGAAAGCGGCGGGGGACGGGGCGGAGTCCGCCGCCGTAAAATCACCGTTCGTTTTCGGTCTGCCCACCGCGCCGCCCGCGGCCATGTCGTCATCCGCACCCGACGCCCTTGACCTGAGACGGCTCATGACGACCTACGGACTCCACGGACCTACGACCTGCGACGGCTCATGACGGCCTGCGACAGCCTTGGACGTCAGTGCCCCTGTGCTCCCGTGCCCCGTGTCCCCGTGTCCGTGAAAGGAAGGTTTGACCTTTGTGTCCCGCGTCGTGTCCCGGTGTCACCGGTCTTCCGTCCCGCTCGCCTTCCGGTGTCCCCTCACCCCGGTCGGCCTCTCTCACACCTCTTCTAACCGATTCGTTCTAGATCAGGATCTTGAGGGCTTTCCGGCTTAAGATTCCGCCGTGTCCGTGACTCCTGGGATTTACCGGTTGTTCGGTTGCCTCGCCGTCCTGGCCTCGGTGATCGTGCCGATTCCGGCCGCCGCGTCCGCCGCCGAGCCCGCGGTCGCCGCGTCCGCCGCCGCGCCCGTCGACATCGTGCTGCCCGGGACCCGGGTCACCGTCCGGGAGGATTCCGCGGACGCGCTCAGGGTGACTTCCTACTCCTCCGGCAAGATGACCTACCTGCGCAGGGGGGCCGGGTTCACCCGGCAGGCCGCCTACCAGGAGATCACGGTCGCGCCGAAGGGGAAGAAGGCCCTCGCGGTGCCCACCTCCTACCAGGGAGGCTACGACTCGGTCGTCCTGCTCGACCTGGCGACCTCCAAGGGCACCAGGATCCGTACGGTGAAGAAGCCGCTCGTCGCGCACTACGCCCACTGGAGCCGCAACGGCGGCAAGGCGGTGCTGACCGTCGAGAGGAAGAGCGGATCCGCGTGGGTGACCTCCGGGTTCGTGGTCGTCGACGCGGTCGCGAAGACCGCGAAGACGGTGACCGTGGCCAATGTCGACAAGGCCGCGAGGTTTCGCTGGAGCTCCGACGGCGCCGACATCGTGGCCGAGCACGCGGGCGGCACCCGCTTCTACGGGCAGGACGGCGCGATCCGCCGCACCCTGGCCAAGACCGGCAGGCCCGCGGGCGGCGAGGACGCCTTCACCCCCTCGGGGCGGGGACTGATGACCTGGTGCCCGTCCAGCTACACCGAGCACGTCTGCGTCTGGGACCGCACCTCGGGCAAGCTCGCGGCCAAGGTGCCCGGCATCAAGCCGAAGGCGCTGTGGGGCTGGTGGGACGAGAAGCACTTCATCGCCGTCATCCCCTCCTCCGGCCACTATCAGGTGGTCCTGTCGACCCTCAAGGGCAAGACCACCCGGGTGCTGGCCGCCTTCTCCGCCGCCGACTGGTCCAGCAAGCTCTATCTCGGCTACACCCGGAAGTGACCCGCGCGTTCCACCGACCTCGCGGAACTCACCACGGACCTCGCGGAGCTCACCACGGACCCGCCGGACCCGACCACGGGTCTCGCGGGTCTCGTCACGGGCTTTGCGGAGCTACTACCGGCCTCGCGGGCCTCATCACGGACCCGCCGGGCCTCGCGGAGCTCACAGATACAGGCCGGTGCCGTTGTCGGTCTGCGGGGTGGCGATGGCGTGCAGGTCGCGCTCGCGCATGACCAGATAGAGCTGGCCGTGGACCTCGACCTCGTACTGGTCCTCGGGATTGAACAGCACCTTGTCGCCGACCTTGACCGCGCGGGCGTTCTGGCCCGCGCCGCAGACCTCACCCCAGACGAGGCGGTTGGCCATCTTCACCGTCGCCGGGATGACGATGCCCGCCGTGCTGCGGCGTTCCTCGGACTCCTGCTCGATCTTGACCATGACACGGTCGTGGAGCATCTGGATCTCGAACTTCGGGTCACCCACAGCATGAAGTTTATGGGAACCGCGGAGCCGGGCCCGCTCGTCGGCGGACCCGGGTCCGCCCGAGGCCGCCCGGGACCGTCCGGGGCGCGTCCGGGCGGGCTCGGGGCACCGGGAGGCCGGGGGAGGACGACATCGGTGATGGAGATTCGCCCGCCGAGTAGGATCCGGCGTTATGACGTCTCCTGAGCTCGTGAGCGGCTTCCTTGACTGGTATCTGGCGGCGAATCCCGCTTACGCCAACCTCGCGGGCGCACAGGGGTACGACAGGACTCTCGGCGACTTCACCGAGTCCGGCATCCTCGCCAGGCAGCGGGAGGCGCGCCGCTGGCTGGAACGGCTCCAGGAGGTCCGGGCACCCGCGAGCCCCGAAAGCCCCGGGGGCACAGGGGAGCCCGAGAGCTTCGAGGACGAGATCGACCGGGAGCTGGTCATGTCCACGCTGCGCGGCGAGGTCGCGTACGAGGCGTGGCCCGTCTGGCGGCGTGACCCGGCCGCCTACGTGGGGCCGATCTTCTCCTCGATGTTCGGGCCGTTCCTGCAGCGGCTGTCCGGCGAGGCCGAGCTGGTGGACGCGGCCGTCGCGCGGCTGGCCGAGGTGCCGGACGTCCTCGCCGCCTGCCGGGCCAACCTCGATCCCGCCCTGGCTGCCCCGCTGCTGGTCGCGCGGGGGCTGGGCCAGTCGCGGACCGCCCGGCGGTTCCTCACCGAGACGGTCCCCGGCCAGGTCGCTGACGAGGCCCTGCGCGCCCGGCTGGTCGCGGCGGCCGAGCCCGCTGCGGCGGCCTTCGACGAGCTGGTGGGATTCCTGGAGGGCTTCCGGGCGACCGGCACCTGGCGGATGGGGGAGGAGCTCTACTCCACCCTGCTGCGCGAGCGGGAGATGCTCGGCTACGGCGCCGGGGAGCTGCTCAAGCGCGGGCAGGCCGCCTACGACGAGCTGGACGCGCGGATGCGCGAGGTCGCCGCCAGGCTGGACGGCGGCTCCGGCGACTGGCACGCGGCCGTCACCGAGCTCCAGGACGACCACGCGCCGACGCTGGAGGACATGCGGGCCGAGTACGAGGCCGAGGCGGAGCGGGCCAGGAGGTTCGTCCGCGAGCGCGGCCTGGTGACCTTCGCGGCGGGCGAGGAGTGCAGGGTCGTCCCGTCGCCGGAGTTCCAGCGGCCCATCGTCGCCGTCGCCTCCTACATGTCGCCCCCGCCCCTGTCGACCTCCAGGATCGGGCACTTCTTCGTCCCGTTCACCCCGTCCTCGTTCACCGAGGAGCAGGTCCGCCAGCGGTTACGCACCAACGCCAGGGCGCAGATGCCCTCCATCGCCGTCCACGAGGCCTACCCGGGCCACCACTGGCACCTGTCGTGGATGGCGGACAACCCCCGGCGGGCCCGCAAGCTGTTCCGCACCCCGTACTTCGCCGAGGGCTGGGGCCTGTACGTCGAGAAGCTCATGCACGAGCAGGGCTACTTCACCACCCCGGCCCAGGAGCTCGCCCACCTCGACTTCCGGCTCTTCCGGGCGGCCCGCATCGTCGTCGACACCTCACTGCACTGCGGCGACATGACGATCGAGCAGGCCGAGGAGTACATGACCACGAAGTCGTCGCTCACCCCCGGCACGGCGAAGGGCGAGGTCGACCGCTACTGCGCGTGGCCGACCCAGGCGCCCTCCTACCTGACCGGCGCCCTGGAGATCGACCGCATCCGCGACGACTACCTGGCCGCGGGCCGCGGCGACCTGCGCGCCTTCCACGACACGCTGGCAGGCTCCGGCGGCCTCCCTCTCGGGCTGGCCCGCCGGGTCGCGCTGGAGGGCTGACCCGCGGTCACGCTCCCGTACGAGCGGGGCTGTGCACATGGTCCTCGCTCACATACGAGCGGCGGCTACGTGCGGGCGGGGGCGCGGCGACGGGTCTCGGGGACGATCAGCGGGGTGCCGCTCTGCGGGTCCTCGATGATCTCGCAGCGCAGCTCGAAGACCTCCTCCACCAGCGCGGCCGTGACGATCGAGGCGGGGTCGCCCTCGGCGACGATCCGGCCGTCGCGCATCACGATGAGGTGGGTGGCGTAGCGGCAGGCCTGGTTCAGGTCGTGCAGCACGGCGACCATGGTCCTGCCCTGCTCGTGCAGGTCGGCGCAGAGGTCGAGCACCTCGATCTGGTGGGCGATGTCCAGGAAGGTCGTCGGCTCGTCGAGCAGCAGGATCGGGGTCTCCTGGGCCAGGGCCATGGCCAGCCAGACACGCTGGCGCTGGCCTCCGGAGAGCTCGTCCACGCAGCGGTCCGCCAGGTCGGTCACGTGGGTCGACTCCATGGCCGCCGTCACCGCGACCTCGTCCTCGCGGGACCACTGCCGCATCAGCCGCTGGTGCGGGTAGCGGCCCCGGCCCACCAGGTCGGCGACCGTGATGCCGTCGGGCACGATCGAGCTCTGCGGCAGCAGGCCCAGCCTGCGCGCCACCTCCTTGGACGGCAGCGAGGTGATCACGGACCCGTCCAGGTGGACCGCCCCGGCGCGGGGTTTGAGCATGCGGGCCAGGGCGCGCAGCATGGTGGACTTGCCGCACGCGTTGGGGCCGATGATCACGGTGAAGGATCCGTCGGGGATCGTGACGTCCAGGTCACTGGCCACCACGCGCTTGTCGTACGAGAGCGTCAGTCCGGTGCCGTACAGTCTCAACGTCGTTCCCTCCGGAGTAGAAACACCAGGTATATACCGCCGATCGCGGCGGTCATGATTCCCACCGGCAGCTGCACCGGGGCGAAGACACGCTGGGCGGCCAGGTCGGCGCCCACCAGCAGTGTGGCGCCCGTCAGCGCCGAGGTGACCAGGGTGACGCCGGGGGAGCGGGTGATCCGGCGGGCGAGCTGGGGGGCGGCCATCGCCACGAAGATCACGGGTCCGGCGGCGGCGGTGGCGACCCCGCACAGCAGCACGCCGACGGCGATGGCCGTCGCGCGCACCGCCTCGACGCGGATGCCCGCCGCCCTGGCCGCGTCGTCGCCCATCTCCATCATCCGCAGCGGGCGCGACAGCCAGGCGCAGACGGGCAGGAGCACGGCGAGCGCGTACGCGACCGGGATCGCGTGCTCCCAGCCGCGCCCGCCGAGGCTGCCGGTGATCCAGGCCCCGGCGGTGGCGGCGTCGTTGATGTTGGCGCGGGTCAGCATGTACCAGTCGGCGGAGACCAGTAGCGCGCCGATCCCGATGCCGACCAGGATGAGCCGGTAGCCCTGCACCCCGCGCCGGAAGGCCAGGGCGTACACCACCACCGCGGTGAGGACACACCCGGCGAGCGAGGCTCCCGCGATCTGCCAGGCGGTGCCGCCCAGCACGACGGCGGCGATGCCCCCGGTGGAGGCCCCGGCGGTGAAGCCGATGAAGTCCGGGCTGCCGAGCGGGTTGCGGGTGAGGCTCTGGAAGACGGCCCCGCTCAGCCCGAACGCGGCGCCGACCAGCAGGCCGGTCACGACGCGCGGTGCCCGCAGGCGGCCCACGATGAGCTCGGCGGCCGGAGGCCCCTGGCCGAACAGCGCGGCCACGATGTCGGGGATGGGAACGGTGAACTCGCCGACGGACAGCGCGACCAGGCTGACGGCCACGCCCAGGGCGGTGACGGCGATCCCGGCGGCGAGGCCGCGCGGCGCGAGCCGCAGCGACCAGGAGCGCAGGCGCAGCGCGGAGGGAAGGGCCTTCGAGGCGGGCGTACGCCCCGAGGGGCCCGCGCGGTGAGTCTCCGGGGCGGTCGCCGGTGGTGGGATGAGTTTCATGAGAGGTCCGCGCGGTGAGCCTTCGAGACGGTTGCCGGTGGTGGGACGAGTTTCCCGAAAGGGTCGTATTTCCTGAGGGGGACGCGTGGTGAGTCTCCGGAGCGGGTGTCCGCCGTGAAGGAGTCGCGCGGTGAG
The DNA here is from genome assembly GCF_040295985.1 of Streptosporangium sp. NPDC002524. Taxonomy (NCBI): domain Bacteria; kingdom Bacillati; phylum Actinomycetota; class Actinomycetes; order Streptosporangiales; family Streptosporangiaceae; genus Streptosporangium; species Streptosporangium sp. NPDC002524. The sequence continues at coordinate 140,625 of NZ_JBEOWK010000011.1, forward strand.
GCTTTGAGACGGTTGCCGACGGGTTCCGCAAGAGGTCCGCGCGGTGAGGTTCCGAGGCGGGTGTCCGCCGTGAAGGGATCGCGCCGTGAGTCTCTGAGGCGGGTGTCCGCGGACGGGGAGGGTTTCATAGGGCGGCGAGCCTCCGGCGGCGGGCGAGCAGGACGAACACCGGGGCGCCGACGGCGGCGCACATGATGCCCACCTGCACCTCGGCGGGGGCGGCGACCACCCGGCCGAGGACGTCCGAGCCGAGCAGCACCACGGGGGCGAGCACGACGGTGTAGGGCAGGACCCAGCGCTGGTCGGGTCCCGTGAGGGCCCGCACCGCGTGCGGCACGGCCAGCCCCACGAACCACAGGGGCCCGGCCGCGGCGGTGGCGGCCCCGCACAGCAGGGTGACGGCGATCGCGGTCAGCCCGCGCGTGCGGGCCACGCTCACGCCGAGCGCGCGTCCCGCCTCGTCGCCGAGCGCGAGGGCGTTGAGCGGCTTGGCGAGCAGCAGCCCGAGCACCAGCCCGGCCGCGAGGAACGGGGCGAGCCGCACCGCGACGTCGCCGCCGATCCCGGCCAGCGAGCCGGTGAGCCAGAACCGCATCCGGTCGAAGGTCGCGGTGTCGGTCCGCAGGATCGCCGAGGCGGCGGCGTTGAAGACCATGCCCAGGGCGACCCCGGCGAGCGTGAGCCGTACCGGGCCGCCGCCCGACCGACCGGCGGACCCCAGCGCGTAGGCGAGCGCGGCGGCGCCGGCCGCTCCGGCGAACGCGAACCAGACGTAGAGGGAGGGGTCGCTCACCCCGAGCAGCCCGATGGCGGCCGTCACCCCGAACGCGGCGCCCTGGTTGACGCCCAGCAGCCCGGGGTCGGCGAGCGGGTTGCGGGTGAGGCTCTGCATCAGCGCGCCGGCCAGCCCGAGCGCCGCGCCCACGCCGATGCCGATCAGGGTCCTCGGTACGCGCAGGTCCCTGATGACCGTGTGGTCCGCGGACCCGTCGGGCGCGAGCAGCGCGTCCAGCACCGTGGACAGCGGGACCGAGCGGGAGCCCACCGCGACGCTGACCATCGCCAGCAGCACCAGCACCGCCAGCCCGGCGAGCAGCCCGGCCGCCAGCGCCACCGGACGCCGTCCCGTCCCTCCCGCCCGCTCCGGACGCGTCGCGCCCGGTTCCGCGGCCGTTCCCGGCGCGGACGGCACAGATGACGCGGACGGCGCGGACGGCGCGGACGGCGCGGACGACGCGGACGCGGCCGTGGTCACAGCGGCCCTGCTCACGGCAGCCCTGCTCACAGCGGCCCTGCTCACCGGACACCCCTCATTCGTCGGTAATGGTTAGGTAAGGCTAATCTAACGCATGAGTCATTTAGGTAAGCCTATCCATTGGAGTCGGAAATGTCCCTACCTGTCCTGCCCCGGCGGGGATTCATGGCCGCGGGCCTCGGCCTCGTGTTCGCCCTGGCCGCGTGCGGCGGGGGCACGGAGACGCCCGCCGCGACGGGCGGTTCCCCGGCCGCGTCCTCCCCGGCGGCGGGTCCGTGGACGTTCACCGACGACCGGGGAAAGAAGATCGACACGCCGAAGCGCCCGGCCCGGGTCGTCGCCCAGGTCGGCGCCGCCGCGGCGCTCTGGGACTTCGGGATCCGCCCCGTCGCCGTCTTCGGGCCGCACAGGCTCAAGGACGGCACGAGGGACCCCCAGGTCGGGGACGTCGACATCACCAAGGTCGAGTCCATCGGCAACGTGTGGGACGAGTTCAACGTCGAGAAGTACATCTCGCTCCAGCCGGACCTGCTGGTCAGCGGCATGTACACCAAGGACGCCCTCTGGTACGTGCCGCAGAAGTCCGCCGCCACCATCGAGCAGGTCGCGCCCACCCTCGGCGTCAGCCTGCTCGGCGTGTCGGTGCCCCGGCTCATCGAGAGGTACGGGCAGGTCGCCGAGGCCCTCGGCGCGGACCTCGGCGCCCCCGAGGTGACCGCGGCCAAGGCCAGGTTCGAGGCCGCCTCCGCCGCGCTCCCCACCCCCGAGGCCAAGGGCCTGAAGGTCCTGGTCCTGGGGAGCGGGCCGGAGGCCATCTGGGTGGCCAACCCCGGCGAGCACGCGGACCTGCGCTACTTCAAGGAGCTCGGCCTGGACCTGGTCGTGCCGGAGAAGGTCGACGACGGCGGCTTCTGGCAGACCCTGAGCTGGGAGAACGCCGACACCTACGACGCGGACGTGATCCTGGTGGACGCCCGTACCCAGTCGATGCGGCTCGAGGAGATGAAGAAGAAGCCGACCTTCGCCGCGCTGCCCGCGGTCAAGGCGGGGCAGGTCTACGAGTGGCACGCCGAGGAGCGCTACAGCTACCAGGGCTACGCCGACGTGCTGGAGCGGCTCAACACCGACCTCGCCAAGGCCGGGAAGCTCTAGCCGGACCGCCACCGCGCCCCGGGCGGCGTACGACACACGCGGGCCGGGTCGACGGCGGAGAACGACGGAGAACGGCGGCCCGGGTCAGGCGTAGGTGCCGCGGACCTCGACGATGTCGGCCAGCGGGAACTCCAGATAGTCGCCCGCCTCCTCGCACCACGCGTCGAGCACGCCGCTGCGCAGCTCGCCGTGGCTGATGGTGGCGGTCAGGCCGTCGGCCAGCGTGATCGCCGCCCGTACGCCGCGGTCGACGACGAAGCCGAGCAGCGACTGCTGGGCGGTCGGCAGGCGGGAGGCCATCCGGCCGATGACCGCCCACGTCCTGCCGACGGACTGGGAGGCCTCCCCCTCGGCGACGAGCAGGCGCTGCGCGTGCTCGCGCGGGTCCGGGGGCGGCTCCACCAGCGGGTACGGAGGCTGCTCGAACTCGGCCACCCGGCCCCCGGGAAGCAGGATGAGCCGCCCGTTCTGCGGCTCCTCGACGCGGGCCCTGCGGATGGTGATCTCGCCGGTGTCCTCGATCGGCACCGGCGCGTAGCCGTTCTCCCGCAGCGCCGTGAGGGTCTTGTCGGCGGGCACCGAGCTGGCCAGCACGGTTGGGGCGAGCAGCCGCAGGCCCAGCCTGCCCAGCCGCCGGTGCCCGGCGATCTCGGCGAGCAGCGCCGGGTCGGAGGCCTGCACGATGCAGGCGACCGTGGTCACCGTGACCTCGCCGTGCCGCCTGGCCACGTCGTGTATCAGGTAGTCGAGGGGCTGCGGCACCGCGCCCACCTCGGCGAGGTCCGCCAGCAGGCCCTCGGCGGTGTAGCCGGAGTCCATGGCCCGGCGCACGCTGGCCGGGGTGAACCGCCACACCGAGGCCGCGCCCCGCGACTCGCGTTCGGCGGCCCGGTCGAGCAGCTCGGCGAGCTCGCCGGCGGGCGGGCCGGTCACCACGGCGGTGAGGTCGGCACCGAAGAGCGCGCTGCGCCGCACGCTGGCCAGCGCCCTGGTGGAGCACTCGACCAGCACGGGGTCGTTCTCCACGATGGGCGACGAGTCGTCGATCTCGTCACCGGGGAAGGCGTCCAGCCCGGCCATCGCCCGGCCGAGGTCGGTGATCGTGTCGAGGGCGACGAGCCCGAGCATGCGGGCCTCCTCCAGCACGGCGGGGGCGCACTCGGCCAGCAGCGACTGGTCCAGCAGCGGGGCGTGCCAGTGCGCCGACCTGACCAGCCCCGCCCGGTCGGTGCACGCGGTGCTGGCGGGCAGCCGGGCCAGCACGCCGAGCAGCGCCCGCCGGGCGCGGGCGACCATGGCCCCGGCCGGGTCGTCGCCGAGCACCGTGCCGTACTTGCCGTCGACCTTCCGCAGCGACGAGCGCTCCATCCGCCACCACGCCGACAGCAGCACCCTCAGCCTGGCGGCGGCGTCGTCCAGCCGCCAGCGGTCGAACTTCTCGGTGGGCACCAGCCCGCCGGCCGGCTCGTCCCAGGCGAGCAGCCGGGCCACCGCGCAGACCTCCAGCAGCAGCCGGGTCTCGTCCTCGTCGCAGCCGGTGTCCCTGGCCACCCGCCGTACCTCGCGCACCCCGACCCCGCCCGCCTTGAGCAGCGGCAGGGGGAACTTCGCGGTGTTCTCCAGCATGGCGGCGCAGCGCTCCACCACGTGCGGGGCGGCCAGCGTCATCAGGTGGTCGACGGCCTCGGGGTCGACGGGGAGGGTGGCGAGGTCGGGCGGGACGGGGGTGAAGGGCGGGTGGTAGTCGGGGCCGCGCAGCGCGAGCGCCACCTCGCGGGGCATCTCGGCCACGTTCCAGCTGGGACGGAAGAGCAGCCCGTGGTCGGCCGCCCACTTCTCGGGGGCGCCGGGCACCACGAACCTGCCGCCGTCGACGTCGCGGACCGGGCCGTCCCAGGCGAACTCGTCCAGCAGCCGCCTCGCGCCCTCCGGGGCCCTCTCCAGCAGCGCGGTCACCCGCGCCGGGTCGGAGAGGATCTCGGTGACCCGGGTGACCGTGCGCCGCTTGGGACCGTGCGGGATGCCGAGGGTCCTGGCCAGCCCGCGCAGCGCGTCGGCGCTGACCGTCCAGGAGTTCAGGTAGTGGGGGAGCGGCTCACCGAGCCCGCAGGGCGCCGCCCACCACCGGGCGACCCCCTCGGCCACCCGGATACGGCCGTCGCCGTCCGGCCACGCCAGCGCGTGGTCGAACAGCAGGTCGAGCCAGGGCGACACCTCGGCCTCGGGCACGCCCATGAACCGGGCGACCGTCTCCGGCCCGGCCTGCTCGCCGAGGGCGAGCGCGGCCTGCGCCACCTCCAGGGAGGGCAGCGGCAACCCGCGCATGACCTCCATCACCGCGAACCCGTTGCCCAGCCGCTGCGCCAGGGTGTCCAGGCGGCGCGGCCACGGTGGGGCGATGGCGTCCAGCCGGTTGGCCAGAACTCGGGCGAGCCGTTCTTCGTCGAGGGTTTTCAACCAGCCGAGCAGGTGATCGTCCATCTCGCAGCTCTCTCAGGAATCTCGCGCGGGGACTCTCCGTGAGCCATAAACATCCACGGTAATGCAGAGGGCATCTCTGACGGCATCTACCGCGCAGAATGCGATGCGTTATAGAGCTCTCCGTCCGGTTCTGATCGGTCCCGGGGCCGCGAGGCGGGAGGGATGGCGGCCCCGGGACCGATCGGCGCCTCGACAAGGGGAAGGGGCGGCGCCGTCCGGGAGGGTTCGGTAGAGGTCCTGGGAAAGTAGAGGTCCTGGGAAAGCGGAGAAGGTCGCGGGGCCCTGGAAACCTCGGGATCCAGGGGTACGGGCGGACCGGGGAGCGCCCGGGAGGGGAGCAGGGCCCGGGGCCCGCGGTCCGTAAGGGGGACTACGGGTGGTCGAGGGGGTCCGGGTCCTCGGGGAGGCCCGTCCTGAGGACGGCCCACACGATCTTGCCGTACGGGGCCAGCGGCGCCCAGCCCCAGCGGAGGCTCAGCGACTCGACGATGTGCAGCCCGAGACCGCCGATGTCGAGGGGAGAGGGGTCGCGGAGCGCGGGGAACCCGGCTCCCGGGTCGTTGAGCGTGCAGGCGACCAGCCCGCCGCGCCGGAGCAGGGAGAGCCGGATCGGCTCCCTGGCCCGCGACTCGGCCAGTCTCAGGCCGTGCCTGAAGGCGTTGGTCGCGAGCTCCGAGACCACCAGCTCCATGTTCTCGCTCAGCTCACCGAGGTTCCAGCCGGTGAGGGTGCCCGTCGCGAAGCTGCGGGCGGAGTGGACGGACTCCGCGTGGGGCGGGAGCACGAAGGTGGCGCCGGCCATGGCTGCCGGGGATCCGGGAAGGAGATCGCGCGCGGAATCGGGCCACCAGCCGGCGGGGGGCCACCAGTCGAGCGCCGTCCATGACGTTGACGCTCGGGGGGGCGCGGTTTGGGCGGACTGCACAGCCGTCATCATGCTGCAAACTCCCGTGCAGGTGCAAGAGCGAATGCACGTGCATAAGGCCTGTGCAACCGCTACCGTTACCCATGATTGGGTGATTACGGACGAAAGGGGATCTTGGTCGTGGCCAAGGATTCTTAGGTCACGAAGTGACAGACTGTCGATCAGGAAAGCGAGCGAGGAGCACCACGTGTCCATGGATCCGCCCGGTACCGGTTCCACTGTTCGGCGAATCATGCTCGGAGCGAGCCTTCGCCGGCTGCGTGAGGAGAAGGGGCTCGCCCGTGAGGTCGCGGGATTTCACATCCGCGCCTCCGAGTCCAAGATCAGCCGCATGGAACTCGGCCGCGTCGGTTTCAAGACGCGTGACGTGGAAGACCTGCTCACCCTGTACGGCGTGCTCGACGACGCAGAACGGCGCGGCCTGCTGGAGATGGTCCGCGAGGCGAACACCCCCGGCTGGTGGCACAAGTACGGCGACCTGTTGCCGCACTGGTTCACCACCTACGTGGGGCTGGAGGAGGCGACGAACATGATCCGCACCTACGAGGTGCAGTTCATTCCCGGCCTGCTGCAGACGTCCGCCTACGCGCACACCGTGATCCGGTTGGGCTACCCGGACGTGCCGGAGGCGGAGATCGAGCGTCGTGTGCATATGCGCATGCAGCGGCAGGATCGCCTGACGAAGAAGGACGGCCCCCGGTTGTGGGCGGTTATCGACGAGGCGGCCCTGAGGCGTCCCATCGGAGGCAAGGAGATCATGCGGGAACAGCTCCAGCACCTGCTGGAAGTGTCCTCGCTTCCCAACATCACCCTTCAGGTGATGCCCTTCCGATTCGGCATGCACGCGGCCGAGGGTGGTGCGTTCAGCATCTTGCGGTTTCCCGAGTCCGACCTGTCGGACGTCGTCTATGTCGAGCAGCTCTGGGGTGCCCTCTACCTGGATAAACGTGAAGATATCGATCCATATCTCACGGCCATGGAGCAGTTGTGCGTGGAAAGCACCACGCCCGGGGGCACCGCCGAGATCCTCGGCGACCTTCTCAGAGAGACGTAAATGAAGCAGACCTACAACGGCATGCCCGCCACTGACCTTGCCGGGGCCAGCTGGCGCAAGAGCCGCCACAGCAACTCGACGGGTAACTGCGTCGAACTGGCCGAGCTGTCCGACGGCAGCATCGCGGTCCGTAACTCGCGTTTCCCCGAGGGACCTGCCCTGATTTACACGCGGGATGAGATCCGTGCCCTGGTACTCGGGGTGAAGGATGGGGAGTTCGACGGTTTAACGGTGTAACACCGTTTTTACATCAGGGCCGCCAGGTTAACCGTGGCGCGCCTGTGACGTAACCGGGGGAGTGGATCGGCACGGAAGAGTTTGAGATCACAGTGATTGGGGGCTCAAACCGTGCTCGACCAGATGACCTTGTATCCGGTTGCCGACGACGTGTTGTTCGCACCAGGCGGGCGCGTCGTGATCCGCACTTACGGCGTCGCCTCGGCGGCGACCGGGGAGGGTACGCCCACTCCGGTGTCCTACCGCACATGGGTCACCGGAGTGCGCGACCAGCCACGTTACTGGCGCTGGGGTCACTTCGAGGACGCCTGCCACGGTCATCGCAAGGTCCTCGAATGGCTGACCGGCCGGGGCCCCCAGCCCGTCGAACTCGCGGCCTGAACGAGACCTCCCCGCCGTACGGCACGACGCCGTGCGGCACGACGCCGAACGACGCGAAGTCGTCCGGTGTGCCGCCGTACTCGCCGTACGACGTGACGCCGTGTGACGCGACGCCGTAGGGCGTGATCGCGCCCGGCCGGGGCGCGAGGGCCGGGAGTTCCTCCCTCCCGGGGCGAGGGGTTCTCCTCACGACGCCTTCCGGAGCGCCTCCCACTTCCCGCCCAATTCCAGGCTGCTTCCCGGTCACTTCCGGGCCGCTTCCGGGCCATGGGCGCCTCCCCGAGCCCAGGGCTTCCCCCGGCCTCGGCCGCGGGCTCCTTCCGTTCCCGCCCTCATGGGGACCGGCGGTCAGACGGGGGCGTTCCAGGCGAGGACCACCGGCTCGCCGTGCTCGAAGCCGAGCCGGGAGTAGGTCCCGGTGTCCAGGCGGAAGAGACGCCCGTCCTGAGGGGGCAGCCCGAGCCAGCGGGCGCACAGCACCCGCAGGTAGTGCCCGTGCGCGACCACGACCACGTCGCCCTCCGCCTCCCTGGCGCGGGCGATCACCCGGTCGGCGCGGGCGCCGACCTGCTCCGCGCTCTCGCCGGGATGGCCGGAGTCGCCGGGGACGACACCGTCGCGCCACAGATACCAGCCGGGACGGGTCTCGCGGATCGTGGCGGTGGTGACGCCCTCGTAGCCGCCGTAGTCCCATTCCCACAGGTCGTGCTCGGTCTCGGGGTTCTCGATCCCGGCCAGCCTGGCGGTGTCCCTCGCGCGCCTGGCCGGGCTCACCAGGGCCAGGTCGAACGTCCGGCCCGCGATCAACGGGGCCAGCGCCCGCGCCTGGCCCTCGCCCTTGGCGGTCAGCGGCAGGTCGGTGAGCCCGGTGTGCCGGCCGTCCCGGCTCCATTCGGTCTCGCCGTGCCGCAGCAGAGTCATCTGGTTCATCGTGGTCTCCATCATGCCGGTACGGATGACCCGGCGGTGGCCCGGCGGTGGCGTACCGATGGCGTACCGGTGGCGCGTCGGCGGCGGGGCACGGAACACCGTCCGGGGCACGCGATCACGGTGGGAGAGCGTGCGAAACTGGATCGGTGACGTTATCTGTGGGTCTGGTTGGCGCCGGACCGTGGGCCGAGATGGTGCACGCGCCGATGCTGGCGGCTGGTCCGAACACACGTCTGGCGGGCGTGTGGGCCCGCCGTCCCGAGGCGGCGGCCAGGTTTGGCGCCCCGGTCTTCGAACGGATCGAGGAGCTCTTCGACAACTGCGAGGCGGTCGCGTTCTCGGTGCCGCCCGCGGTCCAGGCCGAGCTGGGGGTACGCGCGGCCAAGGCGGGCAAGGCGCTGCTGCTGGAGAAACCGCTCGCCGCCGACCTCGACGGGGCCCGGCGGCTGGCCGACGCGGTCGCCGAGGCGGGCGTGGCCTCACAGATGGTCCTCACCTGGCGTTACTCACCCGCCACCCGCGCCTTCCTGGCCAGGGTATCGGCCATCGAGCCGTTCGGCGGGAGGGCGGCCAACATCTCCGGGGCGATGCTCGGCGGAGCCTTCGCCACCTCCTGGCGGCTGGAGCGCGGCGCGATCCTCGACGTCGGCCCGCACATGATCGACATGCTGGACGTGGCGCTCGGCAGGGTCGTCGGCGTCCGGGCGCACGGCAACCCGCTGGGCTGGGTAGGCCTCCTGCTCGAACACGAGACCGGCGCGGTCAGCGAGGCGTCGCTGTGCATGAGCGTGCCGGGGGAGAACCCGCCCTCCGACGTCGAGATCTACGGGCGTCTCGGACGGGAGTCCCTGGACGGCACCCGGCTGGGCTCCGACGTCTTCTCCCTCATGCTCGCCGAGTTCGCGTCGACCGTACGGCGCGGTGGCGGCCACCCCCTGGACGCCGCGCACGGCCTGCGCCTGCAGGAGATCATCGCCGCCGCCGAGGAACAGCTCGGCTGAGGAGCGGCTCCGCCGTAAGGTCACCGGCGGGGGCACGTCAAGGACGCGTCCCCGGCCGGGTGAGCGGTGCGCCCAGGGCGCGGTTCGTGTCGGGTAGGGCTCGTGTCGGCTACGGCTCGTCGCGGGGGCGGCTCTGATCGGAGGCGGCTCGGGCCAGGGGCGCTCTGGCCGGAGGGGGCTTTGGCTGGTCAGAAGGGGCTTTGGCCGGAAGCGCTCCGGTTTCCGGCCGGAGCGAGCCCCGGCCGGGACGGTTCGCTCGCCGGAGGACGCGGGCCGGGGCCCGGCACCGGGGCCCGGCACCGGGGCCCGACGCCGGGATCCTGGGGATCGGGGACTCCTGACACCGGGCACTCTGGGGGGGAAGCCCGGGGGATTGATACCGTTCGTCTGACGCGCGATGTGAGCGAAGTCCGGTGTGAGCCCGGCGCTGTCCCGCAACTGTCATGGCCCCCAGGGGCCGAGCCAGGTCGCCTCCGCCGCGTCGACGCCGACCCTCGTGGAAAAGGGTGACCCGTCTTTCCTGGGTCCCTCGGTTCCGGCAACTGAAAGGACCTCGTGTGAGGCCCGTACGCAGCGCCCCCGCCGCCCTAGCCGGTGCCCTGCTCGCCGCGCTGACCCTCGCCGGATGCGGCCAGAGCGCGACCACCTCGTCCCCCACCACCTCCGCAAGCGTGACGGCCACCCCCTCGGCGGCGGGATTCCCCGTCACCGTCGAGGCGGGCAACGGCCCCGTGGCCGTCGCCAAGCGACCGGAGCGGATCGTCTCGCTGTCGCCCACCGCCACCGAGAGCCTGTTCGCGATCGGAGCCGGACCGCAGGTCGTGGCGGTGGACGACCAGTCCAACCATCCCGCCGAGGCGCCGAAGAGCGACCTGTCCGGTTTCAAGCCGAACGTGGAGGCGATCATCGCCAGGAAGCCCGACCTGGTCGTGGTCGCCAACGACGCCGACAGCGTCGTGGCCGCGCTGGGCAAGGTCGGCGTCCCCGTGCTGCTGGAGCCCGCCGCCACCAAGTTCGACGAGGCCTACGACCAGATCGCCGATCTCGGCGCCGCCACCGGCAACGCCGACAAGGCCGCCGAGCTCGTCGCCGGGATGAGGAAGCAGCTCGACGAGCTCGCCGCCGCCGCGCCGAAGGACGCGAAGCTCACCTACTACCACGAGCTGGACACCACCCCCTATGCGGCCACCTCCACCACCTTCATCGGGCAGGTCTACGGGCTGTTCGGCATGACCAACATCGCCGACGAGGCCCCCGACGCGGCCGGCGGCTATCCCAAGCTCTCCGCCGAGTTCGTCGCCAAGGCCGACCCCGACCTCGTCTTCCTGGCCGACACCAAGTGCTGCGGCCAGTCCAGGGACACCCTCGCCAAGCGTCCCGGCTGGTCCAAGCTCTCCGCTATCAAGGACGACCAGGTCGTCCTCCTCGACGACGACGTCGCCTCCCGCTGGGGGCCGCGCGTCGTCGACCTCGCCAGGCAGGTCGGCGACGCCGTCCAGAAGGTGTCGGCGGGCTGATCGGCGTCACGAGAAGAAACGAGAAATGCCTCCTCCCCGCTCCGAAGGACGGGACGTCCGCCCCGGGCGTCCGGTGAGCCCCGGCGACACGTCCCCGGACTCGTCGTCCCCCGGTACCGAGACCGGCGTCGGCCCCGGTACGGCCGCCGGTCCCGGCCCCGGGACCGCCACCGGCCCTGGCCCCGGGACCGCCACCGGCCCCGATGCGGACACCGAGACCACCACCGGCACCGGGCCCAAGACCGGCACGGACACCGGCACCGGGCCCGGGATCGGCATGGACACCGGCACCGGGCCCAGGACCGGAACGGCCACCGGCACCGGGCTCGGCACGGCCACCGGCACCGTCACCGGGCACGGGATCGGCACGGACTCCGGTATCGGCAAAGGCACCGGGCCCGGGATCGGTATCGGCGCGGAGTCCGATGTGGCGGGCTGGGAGGCCGGTGCCAGGGGTGGGCAGGCGGCCCGGCTGAGCCCGTTGGTGGCGCTCTCGGCCGTGGGCGTGCTCCTGATGAGCATGTTCGCCGGGCTGCTGGTCGGCGCGGCGGGCATCGCGCCGCGCGACGTGATGCTCCAGCTGCTCGACTGGCTGCCGTTCGTCTCGGCGGACTCGGGACTGGCCCCGGTCGAGCTGGGCCTGCTGACCGAGCTGCGGCTGCCCCGGGTCCTGCTCGCCGCGATCGTCGGCGGCCTGCTGGCCATCGCCGGAGCCGGTTACCAGGGCGTCTTCCGCAACCCGCTCGCGGACCCCTACCTGCTGGGAGCCGCCGCGGGCGCCGGTCTGGCGACCACGGCGGCGATCGTCTTCACCGGTGGTGACGTCGAGGCGATCGGCATTCCGGCCGCGGCCTTCGCCGGGGCCGTCGGGGGCGTGCTGCTCGCGTACGCGCTGGGCAGCGCGGCGGGCCGGGGCGGCGGCACCGCCACGCTGGTCCTCGCGGGCGTCGCGGTCACGTCCTTCCTCACCGCGATCCAGACGTTCCTGCAGCAGCTCAGGGTGGAGGAGCTGCAGCGCATCTACGCCTGGATCCTCGGCGACGTCGGCGGCGGCTGGGGCCAGGTCACGCTCGTCGCCCCGTACGCCGCCGTCTCGGTGGTGGTCATGCTGCTGCACGGCAGGCTCCTCGACGTGCTCTCGGTCGGCGACGACGAGGCGGTCACCCTCGGCCTGAACGTCGCCCGCGTCCGCCTCGTCGTACTGCTCGCCGCCTCCCTGGCCACCGCGGCGGCCGTCGCGGTGAGCGGTCTGATCGGCTTCGTCGGCATCGTCGTGCCGCACGTGGTCCGCCGCCTGGCCGGGGCGTCGTACCGGATCGTGCTGCCGATCTCGCTGGTCGGCGGGGCCGCCTTCCTGGTCCTCGCCGACCTCGTCGCCAGGACCGTGCTCGCCCCCGCCGAGCTGCCCATCGGGGTGGTGACCGCCTTCGTCGGCGCGCCGTTCTTCGTGGCCGTGCTGCGCGTGGCCCGCCGGGTGGAGACATGAGCCGCGGGGCATCGGCCCGCCCGTACGGCGGGCGCGCGGCCGTGACCTACGCGCCGCGTGTGTGGGAGAAGGGGAGGGGAGAGCGGTGAGCCACCTCGTGGTGAGGGACCTGTCGGTCGTGCTGGGCCGGCACGCGGTGCTGTCCGGCGTCGGTCTCGACGTACGGGACGGCGACTGGCTCGCCGTCATCGGCGCCAACGGCGCGGGCAAGTCCACGCTGCTGCGCGCCCTGGCGGGGGTGCTGCCCTTCGGGGGCGAGGTGCTCGTCGACGACGTGCCGCTCAGGCGGCTCAAGCCCAGGGAACGGGCCAGGCTGCTGGCCTGCGCCCCGCAGTCCCCGGCGCTGCCGGCCGACATGACCGTGTTCGACTACGCCCTGCTCGGCCGCACCCCGTACATCCCCTATCTGGGCCGTGAGAGCCGGCACGACCGCGAGGTGACCGCCTCGGTGCTGGAACGGCTGGACCTGTCCTCCCTCGCCGCCCGCCCGCTCGCCCACCTGTCCGGCGGCGAGCGCCAGCGCGTCGTGCTCGCCAGGGCGCTGGCCCAGCAGGCCCCGGTGCTCCTGCTCGACGAGCCCACCACGGCCCTCGACCTGGGACACCAGCAGCAGGTGCTGGAACTCGTGGACCGGCTCCGGCTGGCCGACGGGCTCACCGTCGTCACGACTCTGCACGACCTGAGCCTCGCGGGTCAGTACGCCGACTCGATGATGCTGCTCTCCGGTGGCAGGGTGGCCGCCTCGGGCACCCCGGCCGAGGTGCTGACCGGGGAGCTGATCGGTGAGCACTTCGACGCCCGTGTCCGCGTCGCGGCCGGTCCCGGCGGCAGGCCCGAGGTCCACCTGGAGCGTCCTTGAGCGCGACCCGGGACCGGCTTTGAGCGCGTCACGGGAGCGGGGCGCGCCGGAGGCGTTCGTGAGCGGGTCCGAGGTCCGTCCGGACGTCACCGGGCGGAGCCGGGGGCCGCACGGGACTTCCCTGAGACTGAGCCACCGCGATGAGGACGGCGCCCGGCTGGCCTCGCTGCTGTGGGAGTTCGGGCCCGGCTGGCGGGCGATCTCCTCCGCCATGGTCGGCGGCGGCATCGGGCCGGTCGCCTGGATGCTCAACGCGCAGGTGGTCGCCGGATACTCACGGATGGACCCGGTGGACCACCTCCTGGAGCTGGCCCCGCCGGGACCCGGGGTCGGCATGCTCACCGCGGCCTCGGTCGGCCACTTCACCCGGGCCCGCGACGGGGGAGCGGAGGCCGTGGCGACCGTCGGCCTGCGCGTCCCCACCTGGGCCGCAGCCCCGGAGGGCGCCGCAGACCCCGAGCTGGCCCCGATGTTCCTGCCGGGAACGGTCAACATCGCGGTCGCCGTACCGGTCGCCATGAGCGACGCCGCTCTGGTCAACGCGGTCATGACGGTGACCGAGGCGAAGACCCAGGCGCTGCTGGAGGCCGGTTTCCTCTGCACCGGCACCGCCTCCGACGCCGTCTGCGTGGCCGTCCCCGACCGTGTTCCCGGCGGCCCCGAGGAACTCTTCGGCGGCCCCCGCTCCACCTGGGGCGCCCGCGTCGCCCGCGCCGTCCACACCGCCGTCCTCCAGGGCGCCCACCGATGGGCGAACCGTGACATGTCAACTACTTAAAGTAGGAAGATTGCGGGAAGTAGCATGTGGGCGAGGGCGAGACTCCCGATACTGAGCAGGTGACCGCGATGGCGACGACGGAGCCGACGACCAGGCGGACGGTTCTCCAGGGAGAGCCGCCGTTCACCGTCGACGACCTGCTCACGTTCCCCGATGACGGGAACCGCTACGAGCTCTTCAACGGGAGCCTGCTGGTGAGTCCCTCTCCTGTCCCTCTGCACCAGCGCGCGATCGCGCGCCTTCTCGCGATCCTCGAAGACGCGGCGCCGCCGGAGTTCGAGCCGCTGCCGGACGTCAACCTCCGGGTGGGCGAGCGCGACTTCTTCATTCCCGACCTCGTCGTGGTGCCCGCCGGGGCCGTCGACGAGACGGAGCTGATGTTCGCGCCGCGCCACATCCTGCTGGCCGTCGAGATGGTCAGCCCGAGCACCCAGGCGCGAGACCGCCACCTCAAGAGGGCCGCCTACGCGGCGGCCGGAATTCCCGTCTACTGGCGGATCGAGCTGTCCGAGGGGCCGTCCGTCCACGTCCACGAGCTCGCCGGTGACGAGTACAAGGCGGCGGAGAAGTACGAGGCCGGAGAGGTGGCGGACCTGCTCGCCCCGTTCGAGGTCTCCTACGACCCCGCCGTGCTGCTGCGCCCGCGAAGCTGAGGGGGCCGGGTCCGAGAGGGCGGGCTTCTCCGGGGGACCGATCTTCGTACGGTATACGTTGTCGCGCCGGAGGGCCGGGCAGGCTTAGACTTTGCGTAACTGTCCGCGACGGGGCGTGGGCGTGACGGTAGGCGTAAGACGGGATGGTCAGGACGGGGTGGCGATGCCCTGCTCGTGGCCTTTTTCGGGTGATGGCGGGAAAGAAAGTCAAGCCCTCGGGCCTGGACGGTTCACTTATTCACCCCCGTTTGCGACCCTGGTCCTATCCCCTGTAGGGAGTGGCGATGCGGCGGTTCGGTTCGGCGCTGGCGGTGTTCGGTGGGCTCTCCTTGGCGATCGCGGGGGTGGCCCCCGCCCTGGCTCACGAGCACCCCAGCGGGATCACCGACCTGGTGACCCCCGCGGTGGTCAGGGTCGAGGCGACGGCGAAGGTCGACATCACGCTGCTCGACCACATCGGCGACCTGGTGCACGTGGAGCGTTCCTACGAGGTGCCGATCGGCAGCGGCACCGGCACCGTGGTCAACCCCGACGGTGGCATGGTCACCCTCACCCGGGTGGTCAAGACCGACCGCGACGTCCGGATCTACGCCGCCAACAAGATCTTCGCCGCGCACCACAAGGTGAAGATCCCCGACGACTTCGAGCGGCACAAGCTCAAGGACGACCAGCTCAACCACCACCTGCAGGAGTGCTACCCGCCCAAGCAGCCCACCGCCACCTGCATCATCGACGTCACCACCGAGATCACGGTCTTCCCCAACATCGCCCCCGCCGACAAGGAGGGGTTCAAGGCGGAGATCGTCCGCACCGGTGACAGGCCCGACAGCCCCGCGGTGCTGAGGCCCGTCGGCCGCGCCGACGGGAGCGCGGGCCTGCCCACCGCCCCGCTCGCCGCCGCGGTGCCCGCCAAGGAGGGCTCGCCGGTGGCGGTCGCGGGGTTCACCGGGCGGCCCGCCGCGAACCTGCCGGAGACCGTCGACATCGCCCACCTGCGGGCGGGCGGCGCCGGAGAGGGCGGCAGGCAGTTCAAGGACCCGGAGAACAAGGTCGACGAGCCGGAGAAGCTGGGCGCCCTGGTCGACAGGGGCCTGCTCGGCGGCCCGGTGATCGAGGACAAGAAGGGCGAGGTCGTCGGCCTGCTGCTCGGCGGCGGCGAGGACGCCCGGATGATCGGCATCCGCGAGGTCACCAAGGCCCTCGCCGAGGCGGACGTCGCGCCCGCCAGAGGCCCGATCGACGCCGCCTTCGAGCAGGCGCTGACCCGCTTCCACACCCACTACTACGGCGACGCCGTCCCCGCCTTCCAGCGCGTGCTGGAGCTCTACCCGGGCCACACCGTGGCGGCGGCGCACTTGAAGACCTCGCAGGCCAAGCGCGGCACCGCCGAGGACGAGGCCACCAAGAGGGCGGCCGTCTCCACCGACTCGCCCCAGGGCACGCCCCTGTGGCCGTTCCTCGTCGGCGGTGGCCTGCTGGTGCTGGCCGTGCTGACCACCGCGATCCTGCTCTGGCGTCGCGGGTCGCAGGACCCCGATCCCGAGCCCGAGCCGGAGCCGGGTCCGGCCGCGAACACCTGGCCCCCGGGCCCGGCCGCGCCGCCGATCCCCATACCGAGACCGACGTCGGCGCAGACACCGCCGCGACCGGCCTTCGACGAGCAGGCCGACTCCACGATCGTGGTCGGCCGCTCCTTCCCGGCGCTGCCCAAGATCTCCTCCACGCCCGGCCAGCCGGTGCTGGTGGCACGCGACCCGGGTCACAACACCTCCCCCGGCCACAACACGTCCCCCGGCGCCGGCACGGGACCGGGCTCCGTGACAGGACCGGGCTCCGCGACAGGGCCGGGCTCCGCGACGGGGCCGGGTTCCGTGACGGGGCCGGGTTCCGCGACGGGATCGGGGACGAGACCCGGCGACACGGTGACGCAGAAATACTGCACGGGCTGCGGGATGCGGCTGGGACCCGCCCACAGCTTCTGCGGCTACTGCGGCCACCCGACCAAGACGTGATGTCCGTGAACGACAGGGCGCTGATCGGCCGGGAGATGGCCGGCTACCAGATCGAGGACATCATCGGCAAGGGCGGCATGGCCGTCGTCTACCTCGCGATCGACCCCAGGCTCAACCGCCGGGTGGCACTGAAGATCCTCAACCCGCTCCTCGGCGAGGACGACCGGTTCCGCCAGCGCTTCGTGCTGGAGTCGCGCACGGTCGCGAGCATCGACCACCCCAACATCATCCCGATCTACGAGGCCGACACCGCCGACGACGGCACCCTCTACATCGCGATGCGCTACGTCGACGGCCCCGACCTGCGCAAACTCTTCTACGACCGGGGTCCGATGCCGGTCAGCCAGGTCAGCCGGATCTTCGCCCAGGTGGCCGCCGCGCTCGACACCGCGCACGCCCACGACCTGGTCCACCGTGACGTCAAGCCCGCCAACATCCTGATCGCCGGCCACACCGAGGGCGACCACGCCTACCTCACCGACTTCGGCATCACCAAGCACCGCACCTCGATCTCCGGGCTGACCCAGACCAACCAGTTCATCGGCACCCCCCGATACATGTCGCCCGAGCAGATCAACAAGGAGCACATCGACGGCCGCTGCGACCAGTACGGCCTCGCCTGCGTGGTCTACGAGGCGCTGTCCGGGCGGCTGCCCTTCCAGCGCGACAACGAGATCGCCCTGCTCTGGGCGCACCTCGCCGAGACCCCCACGCCGATCACCACGCTCCGTCCCGAGCTGCCGCTCGAGGTCGACGGCGTGATGATGCGGGCCCTGGCCAAGTCGCCCGAGCAGCGCTACGACACCTGCGGCCAGTTCATCGCCGACCTGCGCGACGCGATCAGCGGCGCCGGCCAGCCGTACCCGCTCGCGCAGGCCCACCCGCCGACGACGGCGCAGAGGGCACCGGTGCCGTCCGAGACGACCGAGGCGTCCGGCAGGCGGAAGACGCCGAAGAAGAAGCCCGCGTCCGCGAAGGGCATCCTCATCGGCGCGGCCGTGGCGATCACGGCGATCGTCGCGCTGGTGGCGGTGCTCGCGACGTTCCTGCGCGGCGACGACACCTGGACGGCGTACGAGGGCTCGTCCGCGGTGCCCGTCGCCTTCCAGTACCCCGGGGCCTGGACCCTGGAGCCGCACGCCGACGTGTTCGTGGCGGCCTCGCCGAAGGTGGAGCAGTTCCGCGCGCTGTTCGCCACGCCCGTCACCGCCGACTGGGCCGCGGCGAACGAGATCATCAAGGACGCCCCGCAGGACGCCACCGGCTTCTACGCGCAGACGCTCGACACCCTCGACCCGTTCAGCGACGCCAAGCAGCTGCAGGAGGCCCTGCAGTCCTCGCTGCCCGGGACGGTGAGCGTCTTCTCCCAGGTCGTCCAGGTGAGGGTGGGCGGGCGAAACGCCTCGCGCCTGCAGGGGACGATCGCCGACCCGCAGCGCGGCGGGCAGCTCGAGTTCACCGGCTGGGCCGTCGAGCGGCAGGACGAGGCCGCCCTGCTGATCTACTTCTGCACCTCCGGCAGGTGTGACGACGCGGTCGCCAACCGGTTCGTGCGGAGCGTCTCGTTCCCGGCGTCCTGACCCGTTGACTTGTGTCCCACTTGTGAGCGGCTTGTCCGGGCGTTTTGTCCTATGGGCAAGACGGTCACCAGGCTTTAGTCTCCCCGAATGGCGGTTCTCCTTCCCCTGCTTCGGCACCCGCGCGTGTTCTTCGGTCCCCGCGCGCGGGGCCGTCGATCGCCCGACCCCGGAACGAGGTGTCCAGCCGCCTGCCAAGGACATGGAGGAGAAGTGAACATCCGCGTCGTGATCGCCGACGACCAGGCGATGGTCCGTGCCGGGCTGAGGCTCGTGGTGGAGAGCGAACCGGGGCTTGAGGTGGTCGGCGAGGCCCCCGACGGGATCGAGGCCCTCGCCGTGGCCCGCCGCACCAAGCCCGACATCGTGCTGATGGACATCTCGATGCCGCGCATGGACGGCCTCACCGCCGCCCGGCAGCTGCTGGGCCAGCCGGACCCGCCGAAGGTCGTGATGCTGACGACCTTCGACACCGACGAGAACCTCTACGCCGCGCTCCGCGCCGGGACCAGCGGGTTCCTGCTCAAGGTCTCGCCACCCGAGCAGCTCGTGGATGCCATCCGGGTCGTCGTCGCCGGGGACGCCCTGCTCGACCCGGCCGTCACCACCCGCGTCATCGCCTCCTTCGCCGGACGCCACGACCCCGCGCCCCCGCCGCAGCTCGCCGAGCTCACCCCGCGCGAGCTGGAGGTGCTGCGCTCCCTGGCGCGCGGCCTGACCAACGCCGAGATCGCGGGGGAGCTCTTCGTGGGCGAGGCCACGGTCAAGACCCACGTGGCACGGGTGCTGATGAAGCTCCACCTGCGCGACCGGGCTCAGGCGGTGGTGTTCGCGTACGAGTCGGGCGTTGTCCGGCCGGGAGCGGCCGTCGGGTAGTACGAGATCCACTCCTCGCGGCTCATCCGGAGCATCCTCACCCCGGTCCAGCCGAGCGTTCCCGCTGTCGCGGCCCAGAACGGCACCGTCACGGGCCCGTATTCGGTCACCATCGAGCCGGCGGAGGAGAGGACGGCGACGAGCGGCACCGCCCAGTGCACGAACCCGGCCCGCCAGACCCCGATCAGCATGACCGGCAGGCCGAAGATCGCGAAGAACACCCACGGCATCTGGAAGCCGAAGACGACGCCGGGCAGGTCCAGCATCTCGCCGAGGATCCTCTCGCCCTCCGCGGGGGTGTTGTGCCGCCCGAGCCACCACTCCACCGGGTCGATCAGCAGCAGGGCCGAGACGTTGACGTAGCCGAGGACGGTGAGGGTGCCTGCCAGGTGCCCGAAGACCACGGCGCGGCGGCGCGTCACGTGCAGCAGGCCGAAGACCGACAGGGCCGCCAGCAGGTACGACCAGTGGTACAGCACCGACTGCGCCTGGGTCAGCGCGGGGTCGACGCCGAAGCTGACCATCTCGCGCTCGTCGCCCCAGGTACCGGGGTCGATGACGACGGCGACGAGCTGGAGCAGCGGGGCGACGACGAGCAACGTGCCGGAGGCGATACGCCGGAAGTCGGCGGAGTCCTTGAACATGGGGGTCTCCCTGCCTGTGTCTGTCGGCCAGGGGCCGCGGCGCGGCTTGCCGGCCAGGGGCCGTGGCGGCCTGTTAGCCAGGAAGGTAGGCGGAGGTCCCCGGCCGGGTCGTCCGTCGCGGGGCTGACCCGGGATCCCCCTCGTGGGGTAAGAGGCACTCGCCGCGAGCCGGTCGAAGGAGTGAGACACGCGGCACGCGCCTCACGAAGCCGGCCCGGTCCTCCCCGGTGGCGGGCTCGTTCTTCCCGGCGGTCGGCCCGGTCCTCCCCGGTAGCCAGCCTGGTCTTCCCGGCGGTCGGCCTGATCTTTCCGGCGGCCCGGCCGGGTGGCGTCTCCCTCAGCACTCGCCCATCGCGGCACGCGTCTGCGGCGGTGACATGGGCGGGACGGGGAGGGGGTGGGCAGCGGTGGCGCGCAGGCCGTCGAGGGTGAGGGCGAGGTGCCGCCGCCAGACTCCGGGAGCGACGCGGAACGTCGCGCGCACGGTCGTCGCGACCCCCCAGAGCACGAACGCCATGTCGTCGAGCGTGACGTCGTCCCGCAGGTCGCCCGACTCCTGGGCGCGCTCGACGATCCGGCGCATCAGCGCGTACCCCGTGTCGGTGCCGGCCGTGGCGCCGCGTACGGCGAGGTCGTTGTAGCCGAGGTCGGCGGCCTGCAGCTCGCACACACCGGTGACGAACGCGACGAACCCCTCCCAGGCGTCGTCCGTCGCGAGCGCGTCCGTGGCCAGGCCGGCGACCGTCGCCACCCGGTCCTCGAACACCGCCGCCACCAGCTCGGCGCGGGTCGGGAAGCGGTTGTACAGCGTCCCGACGCTCACCCCCGCCGTACGGGCGATCTCCTCGAGCGGCACGTCGAGCCCCCGGTCGGCGAAGAGCCGCCTGGCCGCCAGGAGGAGGCGCTCGCGGTTGTGGAGGGCGTCCTTGCGCATACCGGCAATCCTCGCTTAAGTTGAGGAACATCTCAACTTGAGGGAGGTCTCAACTTATGCGGCGGACCATCGTGATCACCGGCGGCACGAGCGGCATCGGCAAGGCCCTCGCCCGGCACCACGCCGAACGGGGCGATCTGGTCGTCGCCGTGGGCAGCGGTGAGGCGGGCGGCCGGCGCCTGCGGGAGGACGTGCCCTCGGCGCGCTTCGTCCGGGCGGACCTCAGCTCCGTCCGGCAGACCCGTGCCCTGATCGAACGGCTTCGCGCCGACCACCCGGTGATCGACGCGCTGGTGCTCGGCGCCTTCAGGTACAACCCGGCGAGGATCGAGACCGAGGAGGGGTTCGAGCACACCTTCGCCCTGTACGTGATCAACCGCTGGCTGATGGCCGAGGGGCTTCGCGACGCCCTGGAGAGGGCTCCGGCACCCGTGATCGTCAATCTGTGCGGTGTCGGGGGCATCCGCGCGGGAGAGATCAACTGGGAGGACCCGCAGCTGAACAGGGGATACCGGCCCTTCAGGGCGACGATGCAGGGCGCCAGGGGCGGGGAACTGCTGGCCTCGACCTACAGCGCCGAGCGGACGCGCTACGTGCTCTACAACCCGCTGTTCGTGGCGACCGGGCTGTTCGAACCCTTCCGGCAGCCGGTGCGGGGTCTGGTACGGGTGACGTCGGCGCTGTTCGCCCAGCCGGTGGCGAGGGCCGTGCCGCCGATCGCCGCGCTCGTCGACCGGCCCCCGGCCGGGCCGCTCACCGCATACCGGAGGGGCAGGCCCATCGCGTTCACCGCCGACCGCGACCGGGCGCTGAGGTTCGAGAGAGCCGTCCGCGCGATGGTGGCGCCGTTCTCCGGCTGACCATCTCTGTCGGCTGGACGGTCTCGGTCGGTCGTCTCCGGGCTCCGGGTGATCGGCGTCGTGCCGGGCCGGGTGGGTCGGATGGGCCGGGCGGGCGGACGGTCCCGGCGGGCCCCGTGTTCCCGGGCCCGCCGGCACCCGTCATCCGCCGGTGGCGCGTGCGCTCAGCCCGCGCCGGGGACGGTGACGCCCCGCTCCTTGAAGTCGTAGCCGTTCTTCGTGGCGTTCTGCCGCAGGCTCTCGATGGAGTTCTTGCTGGCCTGAAGGTCGGCCTCGGTGGCGGTGCCGCTCTTCAGCTTGTTGGTCAGGCTGCTGAAGCGGTCGGCGACCACCTTGACGCCCTTGCACATCGTCGGGTTGGCCAGGGCGAAGCGCCTGGCGACCTTCAGCTCGTGAAGGGTGAAGAGGCCGGCCACGGCGGCCTTCGCGAAGGTCCGCTTCCGCTTCTCCGCTCCGGCCTTGAATCCACCGCTCTGCAGCGGCTTGTAGATGTAGCGGTAGAAGGCTCCCAGTGCGAGACCCGCGTGCAGCGCGAAGCGGGTCTTGGCGAACCTCTTGCTGTTGACGCCGGTGGGGCACTCCTCGGCGGTGTACTCCTCGGCGTTCGTCGAGATATCGGACCCGGGCGGGGCGCCCGCGGCGGGCGGAACGGCCGCGGGCGGCGCTGTCGTGGCCACGACGGCCCCCGGTCTCACCGCGGTCGGCCTGTCGCCGCCGCAGCCGCCGATCAGTGTCACGGCCAGCAGTGCCGCTGCCGGGACGACAACGTATCGGGCACTCCGTACAGACATCTTCCCCCCTGGATGACGGTTACGGCGTCGCCTTTCGCCCTCTTTGTACCCTTTGCGGTTGCTTCGACACGTTCTGTGAAGCGGGTGGTTCGCGGGGCGGGTCCATGGGGCCCGGGTGTTCGTCCGGCGGGCGTGGCCGCCGGGCGGCGCCGGGTCGATCCGCCTACCGCGCCGTGACCTCACATCGAGCCGATTCTCCTGCCGCCTCGGTCCTCGTGTCGGGCCGATCCGTCCACCGCGTCGCGTCCTCGCGGGGGGTGGCGCCTCGATGTCTCGACGTCAAGTAATCGCCTGTTTACTTATGGTCGTTTTGGACGCAAAAAAACAGGGTGCAAATTCCCCTTTTTCGGCTAACCTCACCAATGCCCTTATGTCGCTCTTAATACGGACATCGCCCTCTTGGCTCTTCGTATGCGGCGTATTCGGCATTCCCTCGTACGAAAGGCACCTGGTGCGGTACCGTCTCGCCCCCATTGCGGTGGCTGCTGTTGTTTCCCTTCCGTTCATTTCCCTTTCCGCTCCCGTACAGGCTCAGGTCAAGCCGTGCCACGGCACCGGCACGGACAGCGCTGTCCAGACTCCCGTCGTGATCGATCGTTCGGCGGCGTGCCCGGGCACCGGGTCCGCGCTCGCCATCCACTACCCGCACAGTGTCGACGGGACGCTCCTGTTCCAGGACAAGGCCCCGCTGGAGGAGGCGAGCGAGCACGACGACGTCAGGTTCGTCATCGGCACCGGCGGCTCCCAGCCGTACATCACCTACGGCGGCCAGCGCTACAACCTGAACAACGTGCACTTCCACGGCCACGCCGAGCACAAGTTCGCCGGTCAGCCCTTCGCCCCGCTCGAGGCGCACTTCGTCCACGAGCGGGCGAGCGGGCCGAAGGGCTACGTGGTCTTCTCGGTCCTCATCGACGCCAAGAGCTTCCAGGGCCAGTCCCAGCACGACCGCCTGATCAAGTCGCCCCCCGCTCTCGGCGAGTCCAAGAGCGTCCACGGCGTCGACCTCAAGGCCCTGCTGCCCGAGAGCCACGCCACCTACCGCTACACCGGCTCCCTCACGACGCCGGACGAGACCGGCACCTACTTCCAGCCGGTCAACTGGGTCGTCTTCAACCAGCACGCGAAGGCGCACCAGAACAACATCCACTCCTACAGGTCCCTCTGGGGCCCGGAGGGCAACCACCGGGAACTCCAGGAGAACGCGGTGGAGCCCAACTTCTACTCGTACCACTGACGCTTCGCCGTCGCGGGCCCGTCCCGCTTCGTGACCATGCCGGTCGAGGTCCTTCCTCGGCCGGCATGGTCGTTTCCGCACGTCATCCAGGCCCTGTCGTCGTGCGAGCAGGAGACGAACACGTCGTGGGCCGTCGTCATCGTGTCCCGCTTGCGGGGGAGGGGGTCGGGGAGACCGAAGTGCGGGAGACGCGCCTCCCGGAGAATTCCTTTCTCGCGGAAATCCAGGCGAAGTAGGCGCCCGTGACGCCCGCCACAGCACCGATCACGGTGACCGCCGGATCCGCGATATCCATGCGTTCAGGCTATGGAGCGAAACGTTTCCATGGCCGTGAGTGGCGGTAAATGTTTCAACTATCCGTAAACGAAGGAAAACGTCGGCATCGAGGCCGTGAGGGGCACGTGAACGGACCGGCGGGGGAGGGCTACGGCGTCCTCGCCGGAGGCCCTGCTGTGCGAGACCTGGACCGGGCTGAGGGAGACCTTCCTCACATGGGAGGCGGCGGCTCTCGCGGTCGCGCGGACGGTAGCGTGAAGCCCCCGGCGACGCCGGGTTCCGGCGTCTCCTCGCCGAGCACCTGAGCTCCGAGGCCGTCGACACCGTCGTCGGCCGGCCCGACTGGCCCGGCCGGCTCGACCCGCCCGACCGGCTCGACGTCTGCTCCCACCCCGCGGCCCGTCCGCCCCCTCCGCGAGCCTCGATCTTTTAACCTCCTCGACCCATAAGGGATGCGTCAAAACGGGCATAGGTTGTGTATATTTTCCGTTAATCACTCTCATCTGAAGGAGGATTTATCGTGTCAGCTTTCCCGCGCGTACTGTTCGACGAGGCACACAGCGAGTCGTGGACCATCCGGCGGGATGCGGCCGAGACGATGAATCCCGGGCATCCCGACGACAGCAGCTACGCCCGCGCGGCCGGGCTGTTGCGCGGGCTGGGGCACTCCGTGGACGCGCACGTCGAGGGCCCGCTCACCCCGGGGCTGCTGAGCGCGCGGGACGTGCTGGTGATCGCGCACCCCTCCGGTGACCGCTGGGAGCACACCACCGGGCTGGGCAGCCCGGTCCTCCCCGTCGAGGAGCTCGACGCGATCGAGGAGTACGTCCGCGACGGCGGCGGGCTGGTCGTGCTGGCCGAGTACGAGCAGGAGAAGTACGGCAGCAACCTCACCGAGCTGCTCGCGCGCTTCGGCGTGGGCGTCGAGCACACCCTCGTCCGGGACCCCGGGAGCGCCCACAACGGCGTGGCCTCCTGGGTCCTGGGCACCCCCCGGAACGTCTCGGACAGTCCTCAGAACGCCTCGGGCACCCCGACGACCGGGCAGGACCTGCTCGCCGGGGCCCGGCGGGCCTGCTTCTACCGGGCGGGCGTGCTCACCGCCCCCGATCACGCGACCGTCCTGTTCGCAACCTCGCCCACCGCGACCCCCGCGAACCGCCCGCTGGCCGTGGCCGTACGGCACGGCGAGGGCCGCGTCGTGGTGGTCGCCGACTCCGACCTGTTCGGTGACGACTCGATCGGCGACTACGACCACGCCGCGCTCTGGGGCAACCTCGTCACCTGGGCCGCCCGCGTCCCCGCCGCCAAGAGCCCGGCGGCTACCGGAAGCGCCGGGGACTCCGAGGCCCACGCCGAGTTCCGGAGGCTCAAGGAGGCCGTCGAGGCGCTCAAGCCGCTGCAGGTCAAGGACGGTTCGGTGCCGGAGGAGAGCGACAGGCCGCGGGCCGCCGAGCTGGTCGCCGCGATCGCCGGGCACGTCGAGCGGCTCGCGCCGCGCTTCCCGCACGACGCCGCCTACCTGGCCGCCGTCGTCGCCGACCTCCGCAAGTGGGCCGATCAGGGGCTGGGCGTCCCCGACTTCCTCGACGCGCTCGACGCCTTCCACCCCGACACCCAGCGGGTGGACGGGCTGGAGCACCTGGTCGTCTTCCCGATGTACACCCAGAACGGCACCACCTTCCGCCACATCGAGGCCGTGTGGATCCGCACGATCTGGCCCGGCTGGCTCGCCGAGCTGGAGCGGGGCGGCTACGACAACCCGATGTTCGTGCCGATCGCCTTCGAGGACTTCACCTCCGGCTACGACACCAACTCCGCGGTGCTCTTCCCCGAGACCGTCGCGGTCCGCGAGACCCCGGCCCGCTTCACCTGGGGCGGGATCTTCGCCGACCGGGAGGCCGCGAGGTTCCGCGCGGTGAGCGGGGCCGCGGCGGCCACGCTGAAGCTCGCGCTGCCGCCGGACGCGGCCAGGCTGATCGCGTCGCAGGAGCTGGCCCAGGACACCTTCGTGCTCTGGGACCTGATCCACGACCGCACCCACAGCCACGGCGACCTGCCGTTCGACCCGTTCATGATCAAGCAGCGGATGCCGTACTGGCTCTACTCCCTGGAGGAGCTCCGCTGCGACCTGACCGCGTTCGGGGAGGCCGTGAAGCTGGAGGGGGAGGGCGTGCCGCACGCCCGCTACGTCCAGCTGGCGATCCTGTTCGACCGGCTGTTCCGCTTCCCGATCACCGGTGACCGGGTCCGCAACTACGACGGCCTGGGCGGGCAGCTGCTCTTCTCGTACCTGCACCGCAACGACGTCGTCCGGTGGACCGACAACCGGCTGAGCGTCGACTGGGAGCGGCTCGCCGGAGGCGTCGCGGACCTGCGGGGCGAGGTCGAGAAGCTCTACCGCGACGGCATCGACCGCTCCAAGCTCGCCCACTGGCTCGCCGCCCACCAGCTGGTCGCCGCCTACGTCGAGCCGAACCCCGCCTCGGCCTGGGCCCGCGGGGTCGGCGCCCTGCCCGTCGAGGGATTCCCCAAGGCGGTCGTGGACGCGGTGCTGCCCGACGAGTTCCCCCTGAGCATGTTCTACGAGGCCCTGCGCCGTAAGCTCGGCGATGTCGTCGACTCCACGAAGGGCATCCGAGCATGATCATCCTTGTCACCGGCGCGGGCGGGCCCGCGGGCCGGGCCGTCGTCCGCAGGTTCACCGGCGAGGGCCACACGGTGATCGGCGTCAACAGGAGCGGTGCCGAGGGGGCCCGCGCGGTCGACCTGCTCGACGCCGACGCCGTCGCGAAACTCGCGGAGGACGTGCGGGCCGAGCACGGCAGGGTGGACGGGATCGTCCACCTGGTCGGCGGCTGGCGCGGGTCCAAGACCTTCGCCGAGACGTCGCTGGACGACTGGGCGCTCCTGCACGACCTGCTGGTCCGTACGCTCCAGCACGTCACCCTCGCCTTCGAGCCGCTGCTCAGGGCGAGCGAGCGCGGCCGGTTCGCCATCGTCTCCGCGAAGGCGGCCGAGCGCCCCACCCAGGGCAACGCGGCGTACGGCACGGCCAAGGCCGCCTCCGAGGCGTGGACCCTCGCCTTCGCCGACGCCCTGGAGGGCACCTCCTCCACCGCGAACATCCTGGTCGTGAAGGCGCTCGTGCACGAGGACATGCGCGCGGCGAGCCCCGAGCGGGCGTTCCCCGGCTTCACCGACGTCGACGACCTCGCCGAGGCGATCGGCGACCTGTGGAAGACCGACGCCAACGGCACCCGGATCGATCTCACCGCCGCACGAGAGGGGGAGACCGCGTGACGGACGCCATCCGCAGGCACGACCCGCTGGTGAAGGGCTTCGCCAGCGACAACTACGCCGGGGTCCACCCGGAGATCCTCCAGGCGATCGCGCTCGCCAACGGGGGCCACCAGACCTCGTACGGCGACGACGTCTACACCGCCGCGCTGCAGGAGGTCTTCGGGCGGCACTTCGGCCCCGCCGCGCAGGCGTGGCCGATGTTCAACGGCACCGGCGCCAACGTGGTCGCGCTCCGCTCGATGACCGCCCACTGGGAGGCGGTGGTCTGCGCGGAGTCGGCGCACATCCACACCGACGAGGGCGGCGCCCCCGAGCGGTCGGCCGGGCTCAAGCTGCTGCCGGTCGCCACCCCGGACGGCAAGCTCACGCCCGAGCTGGTCGACAGGCAGGCGTGGGGCTTCGGCGACGAGCACCGGGCACAGCCCAAGGTCGTGTCGATCACGCAGACCACCGAGCTGGGCACGCTCTACACGCCGGAGGAGATCGCGGCGATCTGCGACCACGCCCACGAGCTCGGCATGGTCGTCCACCTCGACGGCGCCCGCGCGACCAACGCCGCCGCCGCGCTGGACGTGCCGCTGCGCGCGTTCACCACCGACGCGGGCGTGGACGTGCTGTCCTTCGGCGGCACGAAGGCCGGCCTGATGTTCGGCGAGGCCGTCGTGGTGCTCAACCCCGACGCCGTGCGCGGCCTGCGCTACCTGCGCAAGAGCGCCATGCAGCTCGCCTCCAAGATGCGGTTCGTCTCGGTGCAGTTCGAGGCGCTGCTCGCGGGCGACCTGTGGCTGCGCAACGCCCGCAACGCCAACGCGATGGCCCGGCGGCTCGCCGACGCCGTGCGGGACGTGCCCGGGGTGGAGATCCCGCGGCCGGTGCAGGCCAACGCGGTCTTCGCGATCCTGCCCAGGGACGTGACCGAGCGCCTGCAGAAGCGTTTCCGGTTCTACACCTGGAGCGAGGCGACCGGCGAGGTCCGCTGGATGACCGCGTTCGACACCACCGAGGCCGACGTGGACGCCTTCGCCGCCGCGGTGGCGCAGGAGTCGAGCTCGGCGGCATGAGCGAGCACGGTCCGGGTCCGTGGCGGGCCGCCGAGAGGCGGACCCGCGGCGGGTCTGTCGTGAAGACATGCCGTGAGGTTCGGGGGAGTCTGTCGTGAAGACCCGGCGTGGGGGGCGCCCGCGCCGGGGCTCAGTTCTTGTGGCCCGTCTCGTGCTCGTACGCGGTCAGCTGCTGTTCGAGGGCCTTCATCAGCTCGAACACCTGGCTCGGGGGAATGCGGATCCGGCTGACGATCCGGGTCGGCACGCTCACGAAGTGCTGCCCCGAGGAGGGGTCGTTGGCCAGCTGGGGCGGCCTGGTGATCACCGCGAAATCCAGGACAAACCCATCCTGGGTGTGCCATACAGAGGCGAAGTTGGCGTACTGCCCCATTTCCACCTCGGCGGAGATGCTCACCTCCAGGCGGTTCTCCGGCTCGTCGTTCACCATTCTCTTTCCTCCGGCCAGGTTGGCTCCATGCTGCCCTGACCGGGAACCGGCCACACAGGGACGCGCCGACGCTATTAAAGGATGGAAGGCAGCCGCTGGGCGCCGCGCTGCCGCAACATGTCGGTCATCAACTCGATCTCGCCCGTCTGACCGTCGACGATGTGCTGTGCCATGGTGGCCACCTCTTCGCGGTCGGACAGTTTCAGCAGACCCCTGCCCATCTGCACGCCGCCCTCGTGATGGCGGATCATGAGCTGGAGGAAGAGGATCTCCTGGTCCTTGCCTGTGGCCTCGCGGAGCTTTTTGAGCTCGTCCTCGGTTGCCATACCGGGCATCGCGGCGGGCGCGCCCGGTGTTACAGCGTGACCGCCGCCGTGACCGGCCATCCACGCCATGGTGGGGCGCTCGCTCGACTGGTTGAGGCCCCACTGCTGCAGCCAGCCCGTGAACATGCCGCGCTGGGCCGTCTGCGTGACGATGATGTCGTAGGCCAGCCGCCGGAGCGCGTCGTCCTCGCTCCCGTCCCTGGCGACGAAGGCCATCTCGACGGCCTGGGCGTGATGAACGGACATGTCGCGCGCGAAGCCCGCCTCGGCCGAGGCGTCGGTCGGGGTGGCCGTCCTCCCCACCACCAGCAGCAACGCGACCGCCGCGACCAGGCAGCCGACCAGCACGCCGACCGCCACGCCACGCCTGGACTTCGCGCCATTTTTACCGGGGGTCTCCATTACCTGCCCAGCGTACCCACTGTCGAGATTCGTCGCTGTATCAGACGTTGTCATCCCCTTATTCTCCACATACGCCGGTAGGGCATAGGGTGACCCGAAGTTGTTTGCCGGCTGGAGGGTTGATGACCAAGGAAAAGGCGCAGGCGAGGCGTGAGCACCTCACCCGTATGCGTGAGGAGCAGAAGCGCAAGGAGCGCAGGGCCGCGTTCCTGATGTGGGGTGCCGGAGGTGCCGTCGTCGTTCTGCTGGTCGCGGTCGTCGCCTACTACCTGGTCAACGAGCGGGCCGCGACCTCACTGGACAACGTCGCCACCGCGAAGTACACGGGTAGCCAGCACACCCCGACCAAGGTGACGTACAAGGAGAACCCGCCGATGGGCGGTGAGCACAACCCGGCCTGGCAGAACTGCGGCATCTACGACCAGCCGATCAACAACGAGAACGCCGTCCACTCCATGGAGCACGGCGCCGTGTGGATCACCTACCAGCCGGACCTGCCCAAGGCGGAGCTGGACACGCTGCGGGAGCTGGCCTCCAAGGAGTACATGCTCCTGAGCCCGTACCCGGGCCTGCCCTCCAAGGTCGTGGCGAGCTCCTGGAACAACCAGCTCAAGCTGGACAGCGCGAGCGACGGGCGCCTGGCCAGGTTCATCACCAAGTACAAGAACGGCCCGGACACCCCCGAGCTCGGCGCGTCCTGCAGCGGTGGCGTGGGCAGCACCACCGCCGAGGCGCCCATCCCGGCGACCGCGCCCAGCCAGGACCCGTCGGCCGCTCCCGACGCGTCCGCCCACCCGGAGGGGGACCACACCGACCCTCCGGCCACCGACGCGCCCGCCACCGACGCCCCGGCCACCGACGCCCCGGCTCCCAGCGCCACCCCGGCGCCCTGACCGGCCGGTACCCGAGACATCGGCGACGCCGGTGACGCCGTCCTGACGAGGCGTCCCGGCGGGCCGGGCCCGCTAGACCCGCAGGACCCGTTCCAGGGGCACCGCCTCCAGCCCGTGAGCCTCGGCCACGGGCCGGTTGGTCAGGTGCCCCTCGTGCGTGTTCAGGCCCAGCGCCAGCGCCGGGTCGCTCCGCAGCGCCTCCCGCCAGCCCAGGTGGGCGATCGCGAGCGCGTAGGGGACGGTCACGTTGGTCAGCGCGTACGTCGAGGTGTGCGGCACCGCGCCCGGCATGTTGGCCACGCAGTAGAACACCGAGTCGTGCACCCGGTACGTCGGTTCGGCGTGGGTGGTGGGCCGGGAGTCCTCGAAGCAGCCGCCCTGGTCGATGGAGATGTCCACCAGGACCGATCCCGGTTTCATCCGCGAGACCAGCGCGTTGTCGACCAGCTTGGGCGCCTTCGCTCCCGGTATCAGCACCGCGCCGATGACCAGGTCCGCGTTCAGCACCGCCCGCTCGATCTCGTACGTGGTGGAGGCGATGGTCTTGCAGTGGCCCTTGTAGATCACGTCCGCCTGGCGGAGCCTGTCGATGTCGCGGTCCAGCAGCAGCACCTCCGCCTGCATGCCCAGCGCGATGACCGCCGCGTTCATGCCGGAGACCCCGGCGCCGATCACGACCACGCTGGCCGGGTGCACGCCCGACACCCCGCCCATCAGCACCCCGCGCCCGCCGCCCTGGCGCATCAGGTGGTACGCCCCCACCTGGGGGGCGAGCCGCCCGGCCACCTCCGACATGGGGGCGAGCAGGGGCAGGAAGCCGTTCGCGTTCTGCACGGTCTCGTAGGCGATGCCGGTGACCCCGGCGTCGAGCAGCGCGCGGGTGCACGAGGGGGAGGCGGCCAGGTGCAGGTAGGTGAAGAGCACCTGGCCCTTGCCCATCCGGTGGTACTCCTCGGGGACCGGCTCCTTGACCTTCAGGACCAGCTCGCCCGCCGCCCACACGTCGTCGGCCGAGCCGAGGATGGTCGCGCCGGCGCTCTGGAAGTCGGCGTCGGGAATGGAAGACCCCGCCCCGGCGTCTTTCTCGACGAAGACCTGATGACCGTGCCGGACGAACTCGTGGGCCCCGGCCGGGGTCAGCGCCACGCGGTACTCGTGGTTCTTGACCTCGCGGGGAACGGAGATCTTCACGGCTCCTCCAAGGGTGGGCGCGTGTCCTCTTCTTCACTGTGCGTTCCCCGAAAGGGAGCAGTCACGCGCAAGGCGGCAGGAATGGGGTCAGGGCCGATGACATTCCGTCAGTGGTCGTCGACGTCCGGTCTCCGGGCGCTCGTCGTGACGTGCGGGGTTACCGGCTCCCCGCGACGATCGGTAGGCTCGCCGCGAACAGGTGCGAGGAATACGGGGATATGACGATGGGGATGCACGCGGGCCAGGGCGGGCCGCCCGTACCGCAGGGACCTCCAGCCGGGCCTGACGACCCCTCTGACGAGTCGCGGTCCCCGTCCGGCTCCTATGACGCCTTCACCCCGCCCGGCCGCTCTGGCGCCTCACCTGGACGCCACGCCCGCGGTGCGGGGAGGCGGGACGACGATCCCCTCGCCGGGTCCGGTGGTCCGGCCGACTCCGGCGACCAGGGTCGCGGTGATCGAGGGTCCGGCGGCCCCACCTTCGACGCCTTCGGCACTCCCGGTCCCGGTCCCGGCCCTGGTTCCGGTACTGGCCCTGGTTCCGGCCCCGGTCCTGTGCCCGGTCCCGGCCTCGGTTCCGGCCCCGGTCCTGGCGGTTCCGGCTTCGACGCTTTCGGCGGTTCCGGGTCCGGCTCCGGTGGCTCCACCTTCGACGCCTTCGGCGGTCCCGGCCCCGGTTCCGCTCCTGGGCTCAGTCCCGCTCCCGGTTCCGGCGACTCTGACTTCGATGCTTTCGGCGCTAGAAGTTCTGGTTTCAATGCTTTCGGCAGCGGTGCTGGTGGGGGACTCGGCGATCCCGGCCCCGGCGATACGAGGTTCGGCGATCCGGCCTTCGAGGGGACCGCTTTCGGCGGGCAGGGCTCCGGCGATCCGAGGGACCCCGGGGGCCACCCCGCTCTGGGAGGCCCCGTTCCGGCGGGCCCGGTTCCCGAGGGCCCGGGTGGTCCCGGCGCCGATCCTCTCGCCCCCATCGAGGGCCAGGCGCCCACCGTCCAGGGACCCGGCGAGCCGGGCGCTCCCGGGACCGGCGGGCGGCGGGCCGGGGAGTCACCGGACGGGACGCCCAAGGCGAGCCGGGTCACCACCGCGATCCTGGTGACCGTCCTGGTCCTCGTCGTGTTGATCACCGGTGTGCTCGGCACCATCGCGGTGCTCATGACCCGCAACCCCGACATGCCGCTCGGTGGCACGCCGCCCAAGCGGCTGGCGGTCCCCCTCCACTTCGCCCCGGTGACCGAGGCGAAGCCCGGGGCCTGCACGGCTCCGGAGACCTACCCCGACGACCTCGGGCAGACCTGCTACTCGGTCGAGGCCGGGATCAACGTGAACGCCGTACGGAAGATCGAGGCGATCCAGGAGAAGAGCGGCGCCTACTCGGTCAGGATCGCGTTCGCGCCCGCCTTCCGCGAGCAGATCAACGACCTGACCGCGGAGGCGGTCGACCAGGAGGACCCGGTCAGGCAGCAGATCGCGATCGTCGTGGGAGACAAGGTGGTGGCGGCCCCCCGGGTCGCCCAGGCGATCACCGACGACAGCCTGAGCATCGCCGGTTCCTTCACCAAGGAGGAGGCGGACGCGATGGTCGTCAGGCTGCTCGGCTCCGGGGCCGTCGTCCCGCAGCCGGCGGGCACGCAGCCGACCCCGTCGGTCTTCACCCCCCCGGACGGCGCAACCACGCCCCCTCCGGCCGACCAGCAGCAGCCCGTGAACCCCCCGGCGAGCCAGCCCGCGAGTGCCCCGGCCAACCAGCCCGTGGCCCCTCCGAACAGCAGCCCGGCCACCAACCCGATCACCACGAACACCGCCGGGACCGACGCGAACCGCCCGGCGGACACCACCGGTGACTCCTCCGCGAACGCGTCCGGCGAGGGCACCGACCGCAGGTTTCCCACCTGCAAGGCCGCGCGGGAGAACGGCAACGG
Organism: Streptosporangium sp. NPDC002524; assembly: GCF_040295985.1. Classification (NCBI taxonomy): domain Bacteria; kingdom Bacillati; phylum Actinomycetota; class Actinomycetes; order Streptosporangiales; family Streptosporangiaceae; genus Streptosporangium; species Streptosporangium sp. NPDC002524. The sequence goes on from NZ_JBEOWK010000011.1 coordinate 174,068, forward strand.
CCCCTACACCCGGGGCGTCCACGAGGAGTACCAGTGGTACATCGACGGCGACGGTGACGGCGTCGCCTGCGAGCAGGCGGAAACCGGCTGACCCCGGCCGGCGCGGTGCCCCCGCGCCGTAAGGGCCCGCGCCGCGAGGGGGATCACCCCTCCAGGGCGATGTCGTGGGGGCGGATGGGCACCCTGGGCAGCCGCAGGCCGGTGGCGGCCCGTACGGCGGCGGCCACCGCGGGGGTGGAGGAGAGCGTGGGCGGCTCGCCCGCGCCGCGCAGGCCGTAGGGGGCGTTCGGGTCGGGATACTCCAAGATCGACAATCGCATGGGCGGCATGTCGAGGATGGTGGGGATCAGATAGTCGGTGAACGACGGGTTGAGCACCAGCCCGTCGCGGACCTGGATCTCCTCCATCAGCGCGAGCCCCAGCCCCTGGGCCGAGCCGCCGTGGATCTGCCCCTCCAGCGCGAGCGGGTTCATGATCTTACCCACGTCCTGGACGGCCGCCAGCTCCACCACCTTGACCAGCCCCAGCTCCACGTCCACGTCCACCACGGCCCGGTGGACGCACAGCGCGAGCTGGGTGTGCGAGTCGCCCTGCCCGGTGAGCGGGTCCAGGGGGAAGGTGGGCCGGTGCCGGTACTCCCTCGTCTCCTCCACGGCCCCGGCCCGCTCCAGCGCCTCCACCAGCGACGACCCGTCGCTCGTCAGCTTCGCCAGCCGTTCCCGCACGGCCTCGCAGGCCGCCCTGACCGCGCCGCCGGTGACGTACGACTGGCGGGACGCCGACGAGGACCCGGCGGAGCCGACGGAGGTGTCCGCCTTCGCGACCGTCACCGCGTCGATCCCCAGCTCGGTCCTGGCGATCTGCTCCTGGACCATCAGCAGGCCCTGCCCCACCTCGGCCGCCGCGGTGTGCACCAGGACGTGCGGCTCGCCGCCGATCAGCTCCACCCGCACCCGGGCGGTCGAGTGGTCGTCGAAGCCCTCGGAGAAGCAGATGTTCTTGATGCCCACGCCGTACCCGACACCGCGCCGCACCCCCTCGCCGTGGGTGGTCTGCGAGACGCCGCCCGGCATGTTCAACAGGTCGGGGACGTCCGGGGTGTCCGGGACGTTCTGGACGGGCAGTGGCATCGCGGCGAGTTCCCTGAGCATCTCGGCCAGCGGCGCGGGCGAGTCGATCACCTGCCCGGTGGCCAGCACCGACCCCTGGGAGACGGCGTTGCGGATCCTGACCTCGACCGGGGAGATCCCGCACGCCTCGGCGAGCCTGTCCATCTGCGACTCGTACGCGTAGCAGGCCTGGACCGCGCCGAAGCCGCGCATCGCGCCGCAGGGCGGGTTGTTGGTGTAGACGCCGTAGGCGTCGATCCACACGTTGTCCACCTCGTACGGGCCCACCCCCAGCGAGGCCGCGTTGCCGACCACGGCCGGGGAGGTGGAGCAGTAGGCGCCGCCGTCCAGCAGGATCTCCGCCCTGACGTAGAGCAGCCTGCCGTCGCGGGTGGCGCCGTGCTCGTAGCGCATCCGGGCCGGGTGGCGGTGGACGTGCCCGTAGAAGGACTCCTCGCGGTTGTAGACGATCTTCACGGGGCGGCCGGTACGCAGGGCCAGCATGCACGCGTGGACCTGCATGGACAGGTCCTCGCGGGCGCCGAACGCCCCGCCCACCCCGGCCAGCGAGAGGCGTACCTTCTCCTCGGGGAGCCCCAGGCACGGCGCGATCTGCTCCCGGTCGGAGTGCAGCCACTGCGTGGCGATGTACAGGTCCACCCCGCCGTCCTCGGCCGGTACGGCGAGCCCGGACTCGGGGCCGAGGAAGGCCTGGTCCTGCATGCCGACCTCGTACTCGCCGGTGACGACCACGGGGGCCTCGAACGCCGAGCCGACCCGGATCGGCTGGTGGCGCACCAGGTTGCCGCTCTCGTGGACCGTGGGGCAGGAGGCGTCGAAGGCGGCCCGGCGCGGGTCGGTGACGGCCTCGCGGACCTCGTACTCCACGACGACGGCCTCCGCCGCCCGCCTGGCGCGCTCGGGGTGGTCGGCCGCGACCAGCGCGACCGGCTCGCCCTGGTAGCGGACCTGGTCGACGGCGAGCACCGGCTGGTCCCTGAGGTCAAGGCCGTAGAACTTCGCGCCCGGCACGTCCTCGTGGGTGAGGACCGCGTACACGCCGGGCATGGCGAGCGCGGGGCCGATGTCGATCGAGCGGATCCACGCCGACGGGTGCGGGCTGCGGAGGGTGACCCCCCAGATCATGTCCGCCAGGTACAGGTCCGAGGAGTAGGCGAACTCGCCCGTCACCTTCAGCGTCCCGTCGGGACGCAGGACGCTCTCGCCGACGCCGTGCCGACGCCGTGTCTCGATGCCGCTCATCCCAGCAGTACATCAGCCCGGCCCGGGAGAGGACAGGGCAGGCACGACGGAACGCGGGGGGTGGCCGTTGGCGACTCTTGCGGTTGCGCCCGGCCTCTGTGTCCTTGATCGCTTACCGGGGGATCAGCGGACCGTCGTCCGGCCCGGGGCCGTGACGGGCTTCCCGCCGGAGTCCGGCATGACCGTCTCCTCGATCAGCCCGGGGGAGTGGCCGGTTTTTCCCGGGAGTCCAGGACGGCCGCCTCCTCCATCAGCGCCTGCTCCTCCACCTCCGCGTTTCCCGCCTCCCGGGCCATCGCCAGGGAACGTGCCAAATAGGCCGAGGCGGGCTCCGGCTCGCCGAGGAGCCGGTGGGAGCGGGCCAGGCCGAGCAGCAGGTACGGCTCGGCGACGTTCAGCCGTACGGCGCGCGCGCAGTCGAGGGCGGCCTCGAAGGACGCCTTGGCCGACGCGGCGTCCCCCAGGTTGAGGTAGAGATTGCCGAACCTGTTGTGTACGGAGGACTCCTGGTAGACATTGCCGCTCGCACGGCACTTGAGCAGGGCCTCCTCCAGCGCCGTCAGCGCCTGTTCGAACCGGCGCAGTCCGTTGTATCCCGCCCCGAGCATGGTGAGCGCGTAGGCCTCGCCCGACTTGTGCCCGATCGCGTTCGCGATCTCCCGCTGCTTCTCCGCGCAGTCGATGGCCTTCTGGTAGCGGTCGAGTTCCAGGTAGTTCATGGCGAGACTGCCCAGCGCCTTCTGCTCGCCGTGCGCGTCGGAGAGGCGGCGGCACAGGATCAGCTGCCGCCGGAAGTGGGGCAGGGCCTCCGCCGGGCGGTTGACCGCGTTCCGCAGGATGCCCTCCATGTGGTGCGCGTTCGCCTCGATGCTGTGGTCGCCCAGCCTCCGGCCGACCGCGAGGGTCCGCGGGCTGATCGCGAGGAGCCAGGGGAGGAGAGCGGCGTGGTGGAGGTGCCAGAACAGCGCGAAGACCAGGGCGACGCCGAGCCGGGCGGTCCGCTCCCGGGGGGCGAATATCGCCTGGGAGACGGCGGACAGCAGGTTGGCCTGCTCCCGGTTCAGCCAGTCGCGGGCCTCCTCGACGGAGGTGAGCGGGAGGGGCTCGGCGTCGAGGTCGACGTCCACCGAGGCCGGGCGGGGGTAGCGGCCCAGCTCCATGGCCAGGCGGACGGTCCCGACGTACGAGCTCAGCGCCCGCTCCAGCATGGCGTCGCGGTCGGCCTCCGAGTCCTCGCTCGCGGCCTGTTCCCTGGCGAACAGCCGGACCAGGTCGTGCAACCGGTATCTTCCGGGCTCGTCCATCTCGGAGAGATGCGCGTCGACGAGTCGTTCCATGGCGTGTTCGGCCGTGTCGGACGGGATGTCGAGCAGGGTGGCGACGATGTGCGCGGTGACGTCGCCGGTGTGCAGGACGCCGAGGGCGCGGAAGGCGCGGGCGGCCGTCCGGTCGGGCTGGTGGTCGCTGCCGGCGAGCATGTCGTAGCTGACGGCCAGGCTGGACCGCACCGCGAGATCGCCCGCGGCCAGTTCCCGGAGTCGTCCGTGTTCGTCGTCCAGCCGTTCCACCAGGTCGGTGACGTTCCAGCGGGGCCGGTTGGCGAGCCGGGCTCCGGCGATGCCGACGGCCAGTGGCAGGCCTCCGCACAGATCGATCAGGCGTCCGGTGGCCTGGGCGTCGTGGGCGACGCGTTCGGCGCCGATGAGCGTGGCGAGCATCGCCGAGGACTCGGTGCGCCGCATTCCGGAGATGGGCACGCGGGCGCAGTCGTCGAGCAGGGTGAAGCTCTCACGGCTGGTGGTCAGGATCGCGTTGCCCCGCGGGACCGACAGCAGCGGGCGGATCTGCGCCTGGTCGGCGGCGTCGTCGAGCACGACGAGCGTCCGGCGCTCGTCGAGCTCGCCGCGCCACAGGGCCGCGGCCTCCTCGACGTCGGCGGGGATGATGTGCGGGGAGACGCCGAGGTCGCGCAGGAACCTGGTGAGCACCTCGATCGGTTCGAGGCGTTTCATGCCCGGGGTGGCGCCGCGCAGGTTCACGTACAGCTGCCCGTCGGGGAAGCGGTCGCGGACCAGGTGCGCGGCCCGGATGGCCAGGGTCGACTTGCCGGATCCGGGCGCTCCGGTGATCGCGACGACGTGATGGGGCGGGGAGTCGTCGCGGGGGGAGAGCAGCTCTTCCAACCGCGCCAGCTCCTGCGCGCGCCCGACGAAGCCGACGGGGTCACGCGGCAGCTGACGGGCCGTCTTCCTCTCCGCCGCCGCACGGTTGCGGGAGCGTCGCGTGTGCGCCGGCCTCAGGGTGGGGGAGGTCGCGGGCAGGGGCAGATCGGACAGGGGGACGGCGCGCAGGATCAGCTCGTGGCACCTGCGGAGACTCTCGTGCGGCTCGATGCCGAACTCCTCCGCGAGCAGGCGCCGGGTCTCCCGGTAGACCCTCAACGACTCCGCCTGCCGCCCGCAGTGGTAGAGCGCGACCATGTGCAGCTCCCGGAGCCGCTCGCGCAACGGGTGCTCCGTGACCAGGGTGGCGAGCCGGGCGGCGGCGTCCTGCGGGTGTCCGAGCAGGAGCAGCAGCTCCGCGTGCAGCTCCAGCGCGACCAGGTGCAGCTCTCCCAGTCTGTGCCGCTCGAACTCGGCGAACGGGCCGGGGATCCCGCTCAGGCACGGCCCCCGCCACAGTTTCAGCGCGTCCTTCAGAAACCGCAGGGCCGTCTCGTGGGAGCCCTCGGCGTGTGACCTCTGCGCCTGGCCGAGGTGTTCTTCGAACACCGCGGCGTCCACCTGGCCGGGTTCGAGGCGCAGCGCGTATCCGCCCGAGGCGGAGACCAGCAGCGTGGAAGGTTTTCGTGAGTCGCGGTCCGGCTCCAATGTTCGCCGCAGCTTGGAGACGTACGTGTAAACGCTCTGTTCCGCGGTCTTCGGCGGATCCGTTCCCCATACGCCGTCGATCAATTGGTTTTTGGTGACCACCCGCCCGGTATTGGCGGCCAAGGCGCAGAGAATCGCCTGCTGCCTGGGCTCTCCCATGTCAAGGTCGTCGGAGAGTCTCCGGACGATCACCGAACCCAGCATGTCGATGTGGAGATCCCCCGGCCGAGGGTCGTCGCTCATCCTCGGGCTTTCGTCGGTCCTGCCCATCCGGGTCTCCACGTGTGGTCAAGCGTGGCGCGGCGAATTCGCGAAAGCCAAGTCTAACCGATGCTTTTCGCGGCGAAGTGGAGGTTGTGGCTCCCCTGTCCGGATGCCGGGAGAACGTGGACGACAATGATTCCGATCACTTCTCGAACACGCCCGATCACATTTTGTGTCCGGGCCGGAAGGGCTGTGGAGTCGGCTAAGGGTTTAGGCCGGACGCGTATCTCCGGGGGCGTCCGCGGGAGTGATCGGCAGCCATTCCGGGAGTTCGAGAACCGGATGGCGTTCGTGGTGTTCTCGGTTTCGCGAAATGTCCGTGACGGCCCCCGTGAGGAATCGGCCTGACCGCTGTGGACCGGGCGCGAAACGCGGAACGGCCGAACGGTCGAACGGTCGAGATCGAAACGCCGAAGGCGCGCCCCCGCCGGCCGGGGAGAGGGCGTCCCGCGAGCTTGGCCGACACGCACGGCGAACGAGGGCTCCCGGAAGAGGTCGTCATCGGCTCCGGAGAGGGAGCCGCACGGCAGGCGCCCGCGCACGAACGGGATTCCCGGCTCCGAGGCTAGATGATCCCCGCCTTGGCGATGCGGACCCCCGCCTGGAGCCTGCTGTGCGCCCCGATCCGCTCCATCGCGTTGGCCATGTGGCGGCGCACGGTGCGCGAGGTCAGCCCGAGCCGGCGGCCGATCACCTCGTCCGTCATGCCCTCCGCGGCCATTCGCAGCACGGTCTTCTCCTGCTCCGTCAGCGAGAACGGCGGCTTCCACCCCCGGGGCCGCGGTTCGGCGCGTGACCAGACGTGCTCGAACAGGTCCCCCAGCAACGAGACCAGCACGGGAGCGCGCACCATGCCCATCCGGGACGCGTGACCCGTCAGGGCGATGTGATCGTCGATCACCATGAATCTCTCGGAGATCATCGGGTCGACCCTCAGCTCCACGGACGAGGGAAAACCGGCCGTTTCGTACGGTGAGTCGACCACGATCCTCGTCCGCACTCCCGGCGGGATGGCGGCGGAATCGAAAATCTGGAGAAACGTAGCGTTCTTCCCTGGCTCAGGAAGAAACATATCTATTGTCCGCTTCGCGGAGGAGCAGAGGGTTTCGGCGTCGTGGCGGGCGTGGGACCGCTCTCCCGTCAGGGGAGGGGTCGGCAAGGAGTGGGTCATACGCTCCTCACGAACCGTGCCGGACCGGACGTGTCCGTGTTCCTTCCGGGGGGCGTCACCGCCGGGCCGGGCCGTGACGGGTTTCCGGGGCGCCTTACGCCGGGAAAAAGGCGTTCCGTGCCGGGGAAGGGTTGGAGAACGGCGTGCGCGTGGGATCGGTCGTCGCCGTCGTACGCGCGTGAGGGGGAATCGCGCATCGATGGTCCCTCCATCCTGTCGTCCGTGTCGGTGGTGACAGGGGAGGCGCTTGTGAAAGGCCTTCTCGGGCCGGGCCCGGAGAGGCGAACCCCCGTCACCGGTCTTCGCCGGATCCTTCCGGAATTCTCGCTGCCCCACTGTCGCAGGCGATCCTAGAGATCATCTAGAGACGCTCGCGGGCGCGGACAGCGTGAGCCGTGTGAGCCGCGTGTGATGGATGAGAGGCCGGAGCGAAGGGAGGCCGGACAGGGGAGGGAATGCGGGCCGATCGCTCTCGCGCCCTTACCGCGGGCGGATCATGTTTCCTGTTTTCCGCGGGTTGTGCGTATTCCCGGTTTTCCGTGAACCGAAATAGCCGAATGCTTTTTTGTGTCGGCCGCAAAACGACCGTTCGCCTTCTCCGGATCGAGCTGGCCGCTTTAGGACATCGGCTTGATGGTGAATCAGTTCAATATATTTTCGAGAGTGACGACTGGTTCTGAACATGAAGGTGCGAAAGGATGACGCCTATAGGCGCGGGATTCGCGAGGTTCGTGAGCCGACCGGCCTGCGGACCGGTCGGCGACGAAGGGTGAACGGAACGGTACGGCGCCGGCGAGAGGCTGACTGGCCGTCACCCTCGGCCCGGGCCGTGTGGCCCCCGAGCGTGACCTGCGATGAGGTCCACGTATGTGACGGGAATCATACGCGCGTGTTCCTCCGGCCGGGATCCTCCGTGAAGAACAACGATCTTCGCGGAAGGGTTCGGACCCCGGCTCGGCCGCGATCGGTGACGCCAACCGTTCGGGGCGCGGACGCCCCGGTGTTCGATGGTTCCGTCTCGCTGGAGCGTGCACGGCGGACGCCTGCACGCTCACGCCGGTGCGAGCGCACCGGTCCCGCCGGGTGGAGTGGCTCACTGGCTGAAAGCTCTCCACGGGAGGCGGGTGGGGTTCTTCGAGTTCCTTGTCCTGGGTGACGGGCTGAGCCTTCGCTCAGAGTCCGTGTCCCCAGCCCAGCTCGGCGTGGGCGCTGATCGTCTGCAAAGAATACTCGCTGGTGTCCTTCGGGGGGGCAGACGGATCAGCACTCGCGGTCGTAGCATTGCCAGTGACGGCAAAAGCAGCCGTAAATAGCAGGGCGAGGGCAGACAAGGCAAGACGTCGGCGCACGGGGAGACTCCTGTCGTAGGTTCTGCTGCTCAAATGATATCTTTCAAGGGGTAACGTGACTGGTCAAGACTTGGTGGGTCAGCGCATCAAAACCGTCCGTCGGCAACGTGGTCTTTCCCAGGCACAGCTCGCTCATCCAGAACTGTCGGACAGTTACGTCTCTCTGATCGAGAGTGGCAAGCGTACTCCGACCCCCGCGGTGCTGGAGCTCCTCGCCGAAAAACTCGACTGCTCCCTGACGTATCTGATCAACGGCGTCACCGCCGAGCAGATGCAGGAGATCGAGCTCGCGCTGAGCTACGCGCAGATGGCCTTCGACAACGGCGAGGTCGTCGAGGCCCGCACCCGCTACGCCGAGCTCCTCGAGGACAGCGGCCTGGCCGGCCTGCCCCAGCTGCGGCAGAACGTCGAGTACGGCCTCGCCCTCGCGACCGAGGCCTGCGGAGACCTGGACCAGGCGATCGCCCTGCTCAACGGGCTGCACGAGAGCGACTCGACGTCCACGAGCCCCGAGCGTCACATCGCGGTCGCCGTCGCGCTCTCGCGCTGCTACCGCGAGGCGGGAGACCTGACCCGGGCCAGGGAGATCCCCGAGCGGATCCTCAACGGCGCGGTCCGGCCCGTCTGGACCGACGGCCTCATGAGGCTGGGCATCCAGCTCCTCGCCGCCTACATCGACCGCGGCGACCTGCTCAGGGCCCGCCAGTTCTCCGCCGAGCTGACCGCCGCCGCCGAGCTCCTCGGCACCCCGCTGGCGCTCACCCTGGCACACTGGGAAGCCGCGATCATCGCCATCGAGACCGGTCACCCCGACGAGGCGGTCACGCACGCCGAGCGCGCCCTGGCCATCCAGTCCGAGCACGGCACCCTGTGGCGGCTGGCCCGGCTGCGCAACGACTACGCCCAGGTCATGCTGATCGCCCGGCCCATGGAGGCCAAGACCTGGCGCGACGTGCTGCTGAAGGTGGAGAAGGAGCTCGCGGAGAGCTCCGCCAGCTCGATCGACAAGATGCGCTGCGCGATGAACCTCGTCCGGGTGGAGCTGCTGCTCGCCCGCCCCGAGCGGGCCGAGGAGCACATGCGCTTCGTCTGCGGCCTGCTCGACGGCATGCCCAAGGCCCTGCAGGCGGAGGCCCGCCTGCTGCACGGCGAGACCCTCGCGGCGCTGGGCCTGCGGGCGGACGCCTCGCGGGAGCTCTCCGCCGGGGCCGAGTGCCTGGAGCAGGCGTCGGAGACCCACTTCACCGCCCAGGCCTGGCTGACCGCGGCCCGGGTCCTGGAGCGGATCGAAGAGCCCGATCGGAGTGTCGACGCCTACAAACGGGCGCTGGCCTGCGTCGGACTGTAGATCGGGACGGCGAGGGCGGCCTCGCCGGAGGGGGTGGATCGGACAGGGGGGTCGAGACCGCGCGGTCTCGTCGGTAGCCTTGTGGTTGCCATGAAGACTTCCCCTGTCGCGGTCGCCCTCGCGCTCCTCGCCGCCCTCGTTCTCGGCACGGCCTTCGCCTCGCCCGCCCTCGCCCATGACCGGCTCAAGAGCAGTAACCCGGCCAAGGGCGCGAAGGTCGAGAACCTGGAGGAGGTGAAGCTGACGTTCAGCGCCACCGTGCGCTTCCCGAACGTCGTCGTCCGCTCCGGGGACGAGACCCACCAGGACGGCAAAGCCGACGCCGACGGCCCCGTGGTGACCCAGAAGGTCAAGGGAGACCTCCCTCCCGGCGAGTACGTCATCGCCTACCGGGTGCTCTCCTCCGACGGCCACCCGATCGAGGGGGAGATCCCCTTCACCCTCCTCGGGTCCACCGAACTTTCCCCGTCGCCTTCGGAGACCTCGCCGTCCCCGGAGGCCACCGAGAGCGCCGGAAGCACCGGGAGCACCGGGAGCGGCGGGAGCGCCGGGAGCACGGCCACCGCGAGCGCCCCCGCCGCGAGCACGCCGGTCGGCACGCTCGGCCCGGCCGCCGCGGCCGGGGAGTCCGAGGAGCCCGGCTCCTCGGGAGGCGTGCCCGGCTGGATGTGGATCGTCGTCGGCGGCCTGACCGGCATCGGCATCGGCCTGTTCTTCAGCATGCGCGGCAGGAAGCGCACATGAGCAAGACCGCGCGGGCCGCGCAGGCGGCACCGGTCGAGGCGCCGGCGAACGGCCGGGTCGTGAAGCTCGCCCTGGCGGGCGCGGGAGCGGCCGTCGCCGCCCTGGTGATCGCCATGATCGCCGGAGGCGCCGCGAGCCCGCGCATCATCCCCGGCCTGCCCGACCAGGGCGCGTTCACCCGCTGGGGACTGCCGCTGGCGAAGCTGGCGATGGACGCCGCGGGCGTGCTCGCCGTCGGCACGCTCCTGGCCGCCGCGATCCTGCTCCCCAACGACAAGGGCCTGCTGGGCAAGTCCGCCCTCGGCTACGTCAAGGCCGCCTCCTGGATCGCCCTCGTCTGGGCCGGGGCCGCCGCCGCCACGATGGTGTTCAGCCTCTCGGAGGCACTCGGGCTGCCGGTGGCCGACGTGCTCGGCGGCGACGAGCTCACCAGCTTCGCCAGCCAGGTCTCCCAGGGCATCTCGCTGACCCTGGTCGTGCTGTTCTCGGTCGCGATCGCGCTCTTCGCCCGTGGCGCGATCACCGCCGGCGCGGCCGGCGGCCTGCTGATCCTCGCCCTCGCCACGATGCTCCCGCCCGCGCTGACCGGCCACTCCTCCTCCTCGCCCAACCACGACCTGGCGACCACCGGCGTCGCCGTCCACCTGGTCGTCCTCGCCCTCTGGGTGGGCGGCCTCGGCGTGCTCTGCGCGCACGCGCTGCGCCGCCAGCCGCACCTGGAGATCGCCACCGCCCGCTTCTCGTCCCTGGCGCTGTGGTGCTTCGTCGGGGTGGGGCTGTCCGGCCTCTTCAGCGTCCTGGCCAGGCTCAGCGCGCTCTCCGAGCTGTTCACCTCCGCGTACGGCCTGCTGCTGCTGGCCAAGACCGTCGCGTTCGCGCTGCTCGGCGCCGTCGGCTGGTGGCATCGCAGGCGGACGCTGCCGTTGCTCGCGGCGGGCGGGTCCGGCACGTTCCTGCGCTTCGCCTCCGGCGAGATCCTCGTCATGTTCGCGGCCGTCGGGCTCGCCGTCGCGCTGTCCCGCACCGCGCCGCCCCCTGCGGTCCTGCCCGTCGACACGGCCTTCGACCTGCTCGGCTACACCATGCCGCCGGAGATCTCGCTCGCCAACCTGGCCTCGCTGTGGTGGTTCGACCTGTTCTCCGGCACGCTCATCGCCCTGCTGGCGGGCCTCTACCTCGCCGGTGTCGTACGGCTCGCCCGGCGCGGCGACTCCTGGTCCAAGGGCCGCACGGCCGCCTGGTTCACCGGCGTGCTGATCCTGCTGATCGCCACCCAGAGCGGGGTCGCCCGCTACGCCAAGGTGCTGTTCAGCGCGCACATGGCCGAGCACATGACGCTCTCGATGATGGTGCCGATCTTCCTCGTGCTCGGCGCGCCCGTCACCCTGGCCCTGCGCGCCCTCAAACCCGCCGCCCGCAGGGGCGACCGGGGCCCCAGGGAGTGGCTGACGACGATCCTGCACAGCAGGTTCGTCCGCGTCATCGCCCACCCGGCGATCGCCACCGCGATCTTCATCGTCTCCACCTACGCGCTGTACTTCACGCCGCTGTTCGCCGCCGCGATGGAGGAGCACCTCGGCCACATCGTGATGACGGTGCACTTCCTGCTCAGCGGGTGCCTGTTCTTCTGGGTGATCATCGGTGTCGACCCCGCCCCGTACCGGCTGCCGCACGTGGCCCGGCTCATCCTGCTGTTCGTGACCATGCCGTTCCACGCGTTCTTCGGCATCGCGCTGATGAGCATGACCACCGTGCTCGCCTCCGGCTGGTACGACCAGCTCGGCCGCACCTGGGGCGCGTCCGCGATCGAGGACCAGCAGACCGGCGGCGCCATCGCCTGGGGATTCGGCGAGATCCCGACCCTCGTCGTGCTTCTCGCGCTGGCCTTCCAGTGGTGGCGCCACGACGACCGCGGGGCCCGCCGCGCCGACCGTCGCGCCGACGCCGCCGCGGCCCGCGACGGCGGCAGTGGCGACGCCCAGCTCGACGCCTACAATGACTACCTGGCCAAACTCAACAGGCGAGACGGCGCGGAGTAGCCGGACAGCTACGCCCTTCTATCTTCGAGCCCCCTCCAGGACACCTCCCGGTAGCCTGTATCGCAGGGGGCTCGTGCTCACCGCAGCGGGTGCAGCGCTTCTTCATCGCGCGCCACGCCCAGTCACATATCCGGTCGGGGGGCCGGTGGCTGCAATGTGCATCAGGAAGGTTGAGCTGTGTCCGAGGAAGTGCGCGTACGCGAGGGCCGGAGCCGGAGCCTGGCCCAGGCGCTCGAAGAGCATCTCACCGAATGGGCCGAGCGCACCGGGATCACCGTCGAGATCTGGGCGCTGCCCGGCCGGGACGTCCCGTCCGTGGTCGCCAGAGCCGTGCTGGCCGTGCTGGGGGAGGCACTGGCCAACGTCGAGCGGCACAGCGGCGCCCGTGCCGTCTCCGTCGCCGTCACCCTCGGCCGTAGTGGCCTGCGCATGACGGTGAGTGACGACGGGGTCGGCTTCTTCGGGGAGGCGAAGGGCCGGGGCGTCGCCGCGATGCGCGCCCACTTCGAGCGGCTCGGCGGCTCGTGCGGCGTCAACGGCGTCCCCGGCGAGGGAACCACCGTCACCGGAGTGGTGCCCTGCCAGGACTAGCCGAGGCCGGGCGCCCGCCGGCGGGAGCGGCGCCCGGATGTCACGGTCTTCCCAGGCCGGGGAGATGATCGCGGGACGGGCCCGGACTCAGGGGAGCGTCAGGATCTCGTGGCCCGTCTCGGTCACCAGGATGGTGTGCTCGAACTGGGCGGTCCGCATGCGGTCCTTGGTGACGGCGGTCCAGCCGTCGGGCCAGATGTCGTAGTCGATGGTGCCGAGCGTCAGCATCGGCTCGATCGTGAACGTCATGCCCGGCTCCAGCGTCACCGCGAGTGACGGGTCGTCGTAGTGGGGCACGATGAGACCCGAGTGGAACGTGGTGCCGATGCCGTGGCCGGTGAAGTCGCGGACCACGCCGTAGCCGAAGCGCTTGGCGTAGGCCTCGATCACGCGGCCGGCCACGTTGAGCTGGCGGCCGGGGGCGACGGCCTTGATGGCCCGGTTGGTGGCCTCGCGGGTGCGCTCGACCAGCAGGCGCGACTCCTCGTCCACGTCGCCGACGAGGAAGGTGGCGTCGGTGTCGCCGTGCACGCCGCCGATGAAGGCGGTGATGTCGATGTTGACGATGTCGCCGTCGCGCAGCACGGTGTCGTCCGGGATGCCGTGGCAGATCACCTCGTTGATCGAGGTGCACAGCGACTTGGGATATCCGCGGTAGCCGAGCGTGCTGGGATACGCGCCGCGGTCGCAGAGGAACTCGTGGCCGATCCGGTCGAGCTCGTCGGTGGTGACGCCGGGGGCCACGTGCCTGCCGACCTCTTCGAGCGCCTGTGCCGCCAGCTTGCCCGCGACCCGCATCCGCTCGATGATCTCGGGGGACTTGACGTCGGCCTCCCCGGTCTTCGGGGCCTTCTTCCCGACGTACTCCGGCCGCTGGATGTGAGAGGGAACCTTGCGGATGGGGGAGATCCGCCCGGGCTGGAGCAGTGTCGTCATGGTCCCCCAGTCTAGTTGTGCTTCTCACTGGGCAGTATTGCCGCATGAGTGATCAATGGTGGTTCTGCCTGACGCACATGGCCGTCGAACCCGACGACGGATGCCCGAACAAGGACCGGATGGGACCGTACCCGACCCGCGAGGCGGCGTCGGCCGCGCTGAAGACCGCGGCCGACAGGAACGAGGAGTGGAGGAAGAACGACCGCGCCTGGGACGGGGACGACTGAGACCACGGCCGGTCGCCGGTCGCCGGTGGGCTGCCGGTCGGGTCGCGGCCGGACGCGAACCGGTCGCGGGCTGATCGCAGCCGGATGCCGACTGGGCGCCGGGCGTTCACGGCGGCGTACGCGGGCAGGAAAGACCGTTAGTCGTCCACGACGGGAGAGGCCGAGTCGTCCACGACGGCGTACGCGCGGACGGGGAAGGTGCCCAGGCCGGCCAGCAGCGGTGGTGCGGCGTGGAGGCGAAACCCGCTGCCGGGCAGCGCGGCCAGCCCCGTCATGTGCTCCACGATCGGGATGCCCGCCGCGAGCAGCAGCGTGTGCGCGGGACGCTCGCCGCGGGGCGGGGTGTCGTCGATGTTGAGGCTGTCGATGCCGACGAGCGCGGGCCCCCGCTCCGCGAGCCACCGGGCCGCCTCCGGTTCGAGGTAGGGGTGGCCGTGGAAGTACGCCTCGGTGCCGAAGTGCCGGTCCCAGCCGGTGTGCAGGAGTACGGCCCTGCCGCGCACGTCCAGCCCGGCGAACCGGTCGAGCCCCACGGAGGGTGCCCCCTCGGCCCGTACGACCAGGCCCGGCAGGTCGGCGAGCGACTCCAGCGGCATCCCCGACAGGTCGGGCCCCTGCGGGTAGCGGTGGTAGGGGGTGTCGAGGTAGGTGCCGGTGTTGGCGACCAGCTCGACGCTGCCGATGTGGAACTCCGTGCCCGGCGCGTAGACCTCCCGCGAGGCCTCCCTGCTCAGGTGCACGCCCAGGCGGGGGCCGGGGACGCCGGGGTAGGTGATCATCCCCTCGGTGATGCGGTGGCTCAGCTCGACAAGCCGGGTCACGGGACGCTCACCCCCTCGCGCCTCGCGCGGGCCCCGGCCGTCCTGCCGATCGCGACGAGGCCGATCACGCCCCAGACGACGTTGAGGATCGCCGAGGGCCAGGCCGCGAGGTAGGCCGTGTTCACCATCAGCGCGACCGCCCCGGAGAGGTTGATCACCTGGTAGGGCAGGCCGTCGCCGGCCATCCTGGACGTCGACACCATGGCGTACCCGTACAGCATGACGGCGGCGCCCGCCCAGCCGAGCAGGTTGACGAAGAGGGGCACCGGGTCACGCGCCCGACGGGGAGAGGTTCATGCCCCCATGATTTCGGCCTCGCTCACTGAAGGGCAAATAAAGTTTCCTTAATGTCCACGTAAGCTGAGCTGCATGGATATCGATCCCCGGCGGCTGCGGGTGCTCCACGAGGTCGCCCGTCGCGGCGGCGTCATGCGCGCGGCGGAGGCGCTCCACCTGACGGCCTCGGCGGTCTCGCAGCAGCTCGCGCTCCTGGAGCGGGAGGTCGGGCTCTCCCTCATCGACAGGTCGCAGCGCCGGGTCGCCCTCACCCCCGCAGGGAGGGTCCTCGCCGGATACGCCGAGCGCGTCGAGGAGGAGCTGGGCGAGGCGAGGCGGGAGCTGATCCGCTTCACCGAGCGGCTGGCCGGGCCGGTGGCGATCGCCGCGTTCCCCACGGTCATCCGGCACCTGCTGGTGCCCGCGCTGGGCGGGCTGGCCGAGCGCCACCCCCAGATCACCCCGCGGATCCAGGAGCTGTACGGGGCGCCCGCGCTGCGGGAGCTCCGCCTCGGCGGGGTCGACCTCGCCCTCACCGAGACGGACGCCGACAAGACCGACAAGGCCGTCGCGGCGCAGCAGTCCATCGTCTCCCACCCGCTCTACGTGGACGAGTACCGGATCGTGGCCCCGCCGGGCTGGGCGGAGGTCCCGCGAGAGGTCGCCGACCTGGCCGGGGTGCCCTGGATCGCCGGGCCGCCCGACCAGGCCTGCGGTCACGCCCTGGAACGGCTCGCCGCCCTGCACGGATTCACCCCGCGCCGGGTGCACATGATCCAGGAGTTCCCGCCCACGCTCGCCCTGGTCGCGGCGGGGCACGGGGTGGCGATCGTGCCGTCGCTCGCCCTGCTCGACGTCCCGGACGGCGAGGTCGTCGTCACCGGCATCACCAACGTGGGCGCCAGGAAGCTGGACGCGGTGACCCGTCTTAGCCGTACCCGCTCGGGGGAGCCGGACCCGGTGCAGGCCGTGGTCATCGCGGCGCTCAGGGAGGCGGCCGAGGAACTGTCGGGACGGCTCGGAGCGCGCTGGAACGCGTCCTAGCCGTGCTGGCGGCCCGAGCCGTTTTCCGGTCGTGCCCGGCCGTACCGTGCGGTCAGGTCGGCCGGGTCGGTCGAGTCGGCGAGGTCCGGCCTGGGAGTGACGGCGATGGTACGAGGGGTCCGCTGTTGGCCCGAAAGGCCTGTCAACGGTCCGTGCGTGAGGCTAGTCGGTGATCCGCGGGCCGCTGATCCGGTCGAGCAGCCGGGCCAGGCGGTCGCGCAGGCCGGGGCGGCGGCCGACCTCGCCCGCGGCCATGCTCACCAGGTGCTGGGCTCCGTCGAAGGAGAACGGCGCCCGTTCGGGGACCGTCAGCGCGTCGTGGGCCAGACCCGCCAGGTCCGGGTCGCCGCCGTCCAGGGCCAGGATCGTCGTACCGGTCCTGCGGGCGTCGCTCACCCGTTCCAGCAGCGCCTCGGGGGCGCGCTCCTCGGCCACCACGAACAGCGTCTCGCCCCGCCTGGCCCGCTCGATCCGCTCCAGCCCGACCCGCAGGTGCGCGGGAGCCTCGGGGGCGGGCGCCCAGCGGACCAGCGTCGGAGAGAGCTGGGGCATCCCGGAGAACCTGGCCTCGTCACTCAGGTGCGCGGTCAGGTGCCAGGGTTCCTCCCGGGGCGTGCCCACCAGCAGCAGCCCGCCGGGGGAACGCGTCGCGCGGAGGGCGAGGCCCAGCTCGCGGGTCCGCTCGACCCAGCCGGTCGAGGCCAGGATTTCACGCAGCAGCGTCACCGACCCAGCGTCCATCGCACCATCGTGCCCCAGACACCCCGCACCGATCCTGGAAACGCGCCCCTGAAATGATCGGGACAGGCGATATGGTCGATGGAGTCCGGCCCTGAGCGACCGGGGACGATGAGGAGTGGCGAGTGAGCACTGACATTCCGGACGTGAGCAAGATCTCGATCGGGATCCTGGGCGGGACCGGCGACCAGGGCAAGGGCCTGGCCCGGCGGTTCGCCCTCGCCGGTCACACCGTGCTGATCGGTTCACGGAGCGAGGAACGGGCTCAGACGGCGGCGGAGAGCATCGGCGGATCGGTGCGCGGCGCGGACAACTCGGCCGTGGCGGCCGAGGCCGACGTGGTGATCGTGGCCATCCCCTGGGACGGGCACCGCTCCACGCTGGAGTCCCTCCGCTCCGAGCTGGCCGGGAAGATCGTCGTCGACTGCGTCAACCCGCTCGGCTTCGACAAGCAGGGTGCCTACGCGCTCGCGGTCGAGGAGGGCAGCGCCGCCCAGCAGGCGGCGGCCGTCCTGCCCGACAGCCGCGTGGTCGCCGCCTTCCACCACGTCTCGGCCGTCCTGCTGATGGATCCCGAGGTCGAGGAGATCACCCTGGACGTGCTGGTGGCGGGTGACGACCGCGAGGCCACCGACACCGTCCAGGCGCTGGCGGGCCGGATCCCCGGCATGCGCGGCGTGTACGCGGGCCGCCTGCGCAACGCCCACCAGGTCGAGGCGCTGACCGCCAACCTCATCTCGATCAACCGCCGCTACAAGGCCCACGCGGGCCTGCGCGTCACCGACCTCTGAGGGCTTCCAGCGGGCCTCCAACAGGTCTCCAGCGGGTCTCTAGCTGGCCTTTAGCGAGACGGGCCCTCGGCCCTCGCCCGCGACGGCCGGGTCTTCGTCGACGGCCGTCACCCCGATGGCCGGGCGCTGGGCCGCCGTTTCACCGGCGGCCCGTCGAACCGGGTGGCTGATGGAATCGGTGGCCCGTCGAACCGGTGGTTGGTCGAAACGGCGTCTGGTCAAACCGGTGGTCGGTTGAAACGGCGCCCGGTCGAAGCGCGTCCGGTCGACCCGGTGGCCGGTTGAGTGGATTCGGTGCTCGAACCGGGCCAATCTTGCCTGATTGGATCTGACAAATAGCACCTTAAGCGGACATCCTTGGCGTATGACTGATTTTCGTCCGGAGACCCGTACCGTCCATCTGCCCCAGCCTCCCCTGAACGGCAGCCGTTCCATCACGATGCCGCTCTACCAGACCTCCGGGTTCGTCTTCGACGACCCGGCCGTTTTCGCCGACGGGATGGGCCGCCCGGACGGCGCCTTCGTCTACGGGCGGCTGTCGAACCCGACGGTCCGCTCCCTGGAGGAGGCCGTCGCCGGGCTGGAGGGCGGCGTCGGCGCCGTGGCCACCGGCTCCGGGATGGGGGCCATCAACTCCGTACTCCTCGGGCTGCTGCAACCCGGCGACCATCTGATCGCGCAGAAGCCCCTCTACGGCGGCACCGCCGCGATGATCAACGACCTGGTGGGGCGGTTCCGGATCGAGGTCTCCTACGTCCCCGAGGACGACCCGGCGGCGCTGCGCGAGGCCGTGCGGCCGGAGACCAAACTGGTCTACCTGGAGACCATCGCCAACCCGGTGACCCAGGTCGCCGACCTGCCGGGCATGTGCGCCGCGGCCCGCGAGGCCGGGCTGATCTCGGTGGTCGACAACACCTTCGCCTCCCCGATCCTGTGCAGGCCGATAGAGCACGGCGCCGACATCGTGGTGCACTCCACCACCAAGTACCTGAGCGGGCACACCGACGTGCTCGGCGGGATCGCCGTCTTCGCCTCCGACGAGCTGTACCGCAAGGTGTGGTCGTTCACCACCAAGCTGGGCGCCACCGCGGACCCGTTCGCCGCCTGGCTCACCCTGCGCGGCATCCAGACGCTGCCGCTGCGGATGGAGCGCCACTGCTCCAACACCCGCGAGCTGGCCACCCGCCTGAACGCCCACCCCGCCGTCTCCGTCGTGCACTGGCCGGGACTGCCCTCGCACCCCTCGTACGAGCTGGCGGCCAAGCTCCTGCCCGACTTCGGGGGAGTCTTCTCCTTCGACCTGACGGGCGGGCGGGAGGCGGGGGAGCGGTTCATGAGCTCGGTGAAGCTCGCCCTGCTGGCCCCCTCCCTCGGTGGCGTCGAGACGCTCATCCTGCACCCCGCGACCACCTCCCACCGTTCCCTGACGGCCGAGGAGCTCGCCCGGCACGGGATCGGCGAGGGTACGGTGCGGGTGGCGGTCGGCATCGAGCACGTCGAGGACCTGTGGGCCGACTTCGAGCAGGCACTCGCCTGACGCCGAGGGCAGCGGGATCCGCGATGTCTCCGGCGTCGCGGCGCGGGGCCGCCCGGGAGGCCGGGCGGTTCCCTCAGGATCGTTTTCTGGGGAGGGAGCACGCGTGAGCGTGTCGTTCGAGGACGTGGAGCTGGCCGCCGGGCGCATCGCGGGACACGTCCTGCGTACGCCGGTGGCCGAGGTGTCGCCGGGGCTGTTCCTGAAGCTGGAGGGGCTGCAGCACTCGGGGTCGTTCAAGGCGCGCGGGGGCTTCAACCGCGCGCTGGCCTCGGAGGGGATCCCCGAGGCGGGGCTGATCGCGGCGAGCGGCGGCAACCACGGTCTGGCGGTGGCGTACGTGGCGCGCGACCTCGGTATCCAGGCGGAGATCTTCGTGCCGACGGTGGCCAGCCCGGTGAAAGTCGCCGGGCTGCGCGCGCTGGGCGCGCGGGTGACCCAGATCGGCGCCGTCTACGCCGACGCGTACGAGGCCTCGGTCAAGCGGGCGGCCGAGACCGGCGCCCTGGACATCCACGCCTACGACCAGGCCGAGGTGGTCGCGGGGCAGGGCACGGTCGGCCTGGAGCTCCTGGAGCAGACCGGGGGCGTCGACACGGTCGTCGTCGCGGTCGGCGGCGGCGGGCTCGTCGCCGGGATCACCGTCGCCCTCGGCGGCCGGGCCCGCGTGGTCGCCGTCGAGCCCGAGCTCATCCCGACCCTGCGCCGGGCCCTGGAGGCCGGTGAGCCGGTCGGCGTCGAGGTCTCGGGGGTGGGAGCCGACGCCCTGGGCGCCAGCCGGGCGGGCGGGATCGCGTACGAGATCACGAGCGCGGCGGGGGTGCGGAGCCTCCTGGTCTCCGACGAGGCCATCGTCGAGGCGCGGCGCGAGCTGTGGCGGAGGCACAGGATCGCCGCCGAGCACGCGGGCGCCGCGGCGTACGCGGCCCTGCTGTCCGGCGCCTACGTCCCGGCCCCCGGCGAGCGGGTGGCCGTCGTCGTGTGCGGCGCCAACACCGACCCGGCCACGCTCGTGTGACCCTTCGTGCGTTCCGTACGACCGTTCGTATGACTGCGTGACTGCTCTGTACGGACGGAGGCCGCCCCGGCGCCGCCAGGTTCTCCTGGGGCTCCGGGGCGGCTCCGAACCGAACGGTCAGCGGTAGCTGTGCTCGGCGGTGGGGAAGGCGCCGGTCGACACCTCGTCGGCGAAGCTGCGCACGGCCCTGTCCATCTCGTGGGCCAGGTCGAAGTACTTCTTGACGAACTTGGCGGGGCTGGCGGTCAGGCCCATCAGGTCCTGCCAGACGAGGACCTGCGCGTCGGTGCCCGGCCCGGCGCCGATGCCGATCGTGGGGATCGACAGGGACGCGGTGACCCGCTCGGCCAGGTCGGTGGGAACGCACTCCAGGACCACCGAGAACGCGCCGGCGTACTCCAGGTCCTTGGCGTCGGCCATCAGCTCGTCGCCCGACTGGCCGCGGCCCTGCACGCGGTAGCCGCCGAGCGCGTTGACCGACTGGGGGGTCAGGCCCAGGTGGGCCATCACCGGGATGCCGGCCGAGACCAGCGCCTCGACCTGGGGGAGCACCCGCCGCCCGCCCTCCAGCTTGACCGCGTGGGCGCCGGCCTCCTTCATGAAGCGGGCGGCCGTCTCCAGGGCCTGCTGGGGAGAGGACTGGTAGGAACCGAACGGCAGGTCGGCCACGACCATCGCGCGGGAGGAGCCGCGGACCACGGCCGCCGTCAGGGGCATGAGATCGTCCACCGACACGGGAAGCGTCGAGTCGTACCCGTACACGACCATGGCGGCCGAGTCGCCGACGAGCAGCACGGGGATGCCGGCCTCGTCGAAGACCCTGGCGGTCATCGCGTCGTACGCGGTGACCATCGGCCACCGCTCGCCGCGCTCCTTGGCGGCGGCGACGTCGCGCACGGTGATCCTTCGTCCAGCCTGGCCGCCGTAGAGAGAGGTCGGCCGGTTGGTGACGGAAGAGGACATGGGACCTCCAGTGAAGTCTCGAGGCGCCCCTGTGGCGTCCCCGGACGGTTTCGATGATTGCACGCGTACGACAGGTTCAACAGACCCGATCGGCGTGGTAATCCACCGGGCGGGTACGGGGGTTATGCGATGCTTTCATGCTTTTGGTCCCATATGTTCGCGCCTTCGAGTGGTGACGGAGCGTGAGTGACGGGTGCGCCCGGGCGGTGCTCCGGCGGCGGAGGGGCCGGGTTCGCGGGGGAGTCCGGCGGCCGGGACGCGGGTGATGTGCGACACATCCGGGGCGTTCGAGGGCTGACGGATGGCGGCGTGCGGGCGTTCGAGGGCTGGTGAGCGGTGGTACGCGGGCGTTCGAAGGGTGATGGGCGGCGGTGCGCGGGCGTTCGCGGACGTTCGAGGGGGCGGGCGGCCGGGTGCGGGTGGAGCGGGATGCGCCAAGGGGGCTTCGGCGGGCGGGAGGTGGTGTCCCGGCACGGTAATCCAGTGGCGGGTGAGTCAGGGGCGTACGGCACAATGCTCGCGGAGGTAAGTAATCACAATGGCTGTCGAACCTTACCGCCGCCTGCTGGCGATCCCGGGCGTGCGGTCGTTGCTGCTGGTGGGGCTGGTCGCCCGCATTCCCTCGACCGCGATCGCGATCACACTGACGATGCACGTCGTCGACCCCAGCGGGCTCGGGCTCGGCTTCGCCGCGGCGGGTCTGGTGACCATGGCGAGCACGGTGGGGATGGCGGTCGGCTCGCCGCTGGCCGGAAGGTTCGTCGACAGCCACGGCCTGCGTCCGGTGCTGGTGGTGACCACGCTCGCCCAGCTCGCCTTCTGGTCCACGGCGTGGGCGATGCCGTTCCCCCTGCTGCTCGCGGCCTCGGTGCCCGCGGGCCTGCTCAGCCTTCCGGTGTTCAGCGTGATCAGGCAGTGCCTCACGGCGCTGGTCCCGGTCGACCAGCGCAGGATGGGCTTCTCCCTCGACTCCATGATCGTGGAACTCTCCTACATGGCCGGTCCCGCCCTGGCGGTCGCGGGGGTGACCCTCCTCGGCAGCGTGCCCACCATGGGCCTCGTCGCGGCCGGTCTGGTCGCCTCGGGGGTGGCGCTGATCGTGCTGAACCCGCCCGTCCGCTCGGACGAGGAGCTCCAGGAGCCCGCGGTGAGGATCCCGCGGCGCCGGTGGCTCACCCCGGGCATGCTCGGGCTGCTCGGCACGGTCGTCGCGGCGACCTTCATCCTGGCCGCCACCGAGCTGTCCCTGGTGGCGACGATGCAGCAGGACGGCGACACCGCGTGGGTCGGGCTCGCGATCGGCCTGTGGTGCGCCTACTCGCTGATGGGCGGTTTCGTGTACGGCATGCTGCCCCGGGGGGTGTCGCCGCTGATCCTGATCGGCGCCATGGGCGTGCTCACGATTCCCGTCGGGCTGGTCGGCGGTGACTGGCACTGGCTGGTCCTGGCCCTGCTGCCGGCCGGGGTGCTGTGCGCCCCCGCGCTGTCCTCCACGATCGAGACCGTGACCCGCTGGGTGCCCGCCGGGGCCCGGGGCGAGGCGATGGGCCTGCACGGCACGGCGCTGCTGATCGGCGCGGGCTCCGCGGCTCCCATCGCGGGCGTGATCATCGACGGTCCCGGCCCCGGCTGGGCCTTCGCCGCCGCCGGGCTGGTCGGCGTGGTGATGGTGCTGGTCGCCCTGCCGTTCTGGCGGCGCACCGCGGCGGCGGTCGAGGAGCCGGTCCCGGTGGCCGCCTGACCTCGGCCGTATCCGGGTCCGGGAGGTGCTCGGTCGGCGGGTGCCGGTGATCTGGGGCGCGTCCGATCCGAGAGGTGCTCAGTCCTGGGTGTCCCGGTCCCGGGTGTCGCCGGTCCTGGTATCGCGGCTCCCGGCCGCACCCGCTCCCGGCAGCCCCCGCTCCCGGCCGCACCCGCTCCCGGCAGCCACCCACTCCCGCCGCCACCCGCTTCCGCCGCCACCCGGTCTCGGCGCGTCACGTCGGGGGGCGCATGCTGAGTTCAGGACATTTCACGATAAATACGAAACGATACGGTTGCGTATCGTAATGATCAGCGCTACGGTGGTGTTTCGAAACTTAAGCGTATCGAATACGGGGCCTTCGTGGAACAACAGCTCGGTCACCCGCGGCGGTGGCAGATCCTGGGAGTGCTGGTCTTCAGCCTTCTGGCGGTCGTGCTCGACAACACCATCCTCAACGTCGCACTCAAGACGATCGCCGACCCCGAGGTGGGCCTGGGGGCCACCCAGAGTCAGCTGGAATGGGCGATCAACTCCTACACGCTCGTCTTCGCGGGCCTGCTGTTCACCTTCGGGGTGATCGGCGACCGCACCGGGCGCAAGCGCATGCTCATGGTCGGCATGGTCCTCTTCGGCCTGGCCTCGCTGGCCAGCGCCTACGCCCAGGACCCCATGCAGCTGATCGTCGCCCGCGCGTTCATGGGCATCGGCGGCGCCGCGATCATGCCGGCCACGCTGGCGATCATCTCCAACGTCTTCCCCCCGCAGGAGCGCGGCAAGGCGATCGGTGTCTGGGCCAGCGGGGTGGGCCTGGCCGTGGCGATCGGCCCGATCACCGGCGGCCTGCTCATCGAGCACTTCTGGTGGGGCTCGGTCTTCCTGGTCAACCTGCCGATCGTGCTGATCAGCATGGTGCTCATCCGCCTGGTCGTGCCCGAGTCGCGCGACCCCAAGCCCTCCAAGCTCGACCCGGTCGGCGTGGTCCTCTCCATCGTCGGCCTCGTCGCCATCACCTACGGCATCATCCGGGGCGGGGAGCTGGCCACGATCACCAGCGCCGAGGTGCTCGTCCCGACCGTCTTCGGCATCGTCGTGCTCGCCGCCTTCGTCTGGTACGAGCACCGCATCGACCACCCGGCCTTCGACGTCCGCTACTTCCGCGACCCGCGCTTCGCCACGGCGGTCGGCATGATCGGCATCGTGTTCTTCGCGATGATGGGCGCGATGTTCTTCCTGGTCTTCTACCTGCAGATCGTGCTGGGCTTCAGCGCGCTGCAGGCGGGCGCCCTGATGATCCCCTTCGCCGCCGCTCAGCTGATCTTCGCGCCGCTGAGCCAGCAGATGGCCGCGCGCTTCGGCGGCAAGCTGAGCGCCACCGTCAGCATGGTCGTCGTGGCCGCCGCGCTGGCCTCGTACTCGCTGATGGACCACAACACCCCGATCCTCCTGCTGGAGATCGTGTTCTTCGTCCAGGGCGCGGCGATGGCCAACATCATGCCCCCGGCGACCACCGCGATCATGGAGGCGCTTCCCAGGGAGAAGGCCGGTGTCGGCTCGGCCATGAGCAACACCGTCCGCCAGGTGGCCGGCGCGCTCGGCGTCGCGCTTCTCGGCTCGCTGCTCTCGGCCACCTACCGTGACCAGATCGCCCCGGCCCTGACCGGCCTGCCCGACCAGCTCAGGCACCTGGCGGGCGAGTCGCTGACCGGAACTCTGGGCGTGGCCCAGGGCCTCGGCGCCCAAGGCGCGGGGTTGATCGAACCGGCCAAGCTCGCCTTCGTCGAGGGCATGCACATCACCGCCCTCGTCTCCGCGGTCATCGCGCTGATCGGAGCCCTGATGGTGTTCAGGTGGCTGCCCGGCAAGTCCTCAGCGGCCCCCGCCCCCGAGAAGATCAGTCCAGACAAGGAACCGGCGGTAGTGTAGGAACGCTATGACGACCACCGACGAGATTCAGGCGGCGGGGGCTCGGACACCCCGCCCGGCGGGCCGTCCCCGCAGTGCCAGGGCGGAGAAGGCCATCATCGACGCGACCCTCGACCTGGTCGGGGAGAGCGTGGGCATCTCCGAGCTGTCGATCGAGGCGATCGCGGCTCGCGCGGGGGTCGGTAAGACCACGATCTACCGGCGCTGGTCGAACAAGGAAGACCTGCTCGTCGACGCGCTCGCCACCCTCAAGACGCCGCTGCCCCCGGTCGCGGGCGTCTCGGTCCGCGAGGATCTCGTCGTCTACGCGCGGGTGTTCCTGCGCGACGCGTGCGACGCGCGCAACCGCTGCGTGATGAACATCGCGATGAACGAGGCCGAACGGCACCCCCGCCTGGTGGAGCGCATCCGCCAGGCGACCATCGAGCCGCGCAGGGCGGCGATCACCGCCCTGCTGCGGCGCGGGGTCACCACCGGCGAGCTGCGGGCCGGCCTCGACGTCCCCATCGCGATGGCGAACCTGGTCGGCACCGTCATGTGGTACATCCGCACCGAGGGCGTCGACGAGTGCACCGCCTCCTCCGACCTGGCCGAACGCATCGTCGACCACCTCCTGGCGGGCCTCGCCCCCTGAGGTTTCCCCCGTACGGCGGTCCGGGGGACTTCTCGCACGGACGGCGTCATGGACCTCGCGACGAAACCCCGGCGGCGAACGCCGGGGTTTCGGCGTCCCGGGCGCTTCGCGACCGAAAGCGGGGCGTTGATCGCCGAGGCGGTCGAACTCGCCGAGCTCCACCCCCGAAACTCGCCGAGCTTCACGCCCGCGACGAAGACGTCCCGAGCGGTCCGGGGGTCAGGTGGTGGTCTCGCGCCAGCGGTTGGTGATGGGGAGGCGGCGGTCGCGGCCGAAGTTCTTGGGGGTGATCTTCGGGCCCGGGGGATACTGGCGGCGCTTATATTCGGCCAGGTCGACCAGGCGGATCACCCGGGTGACCAGGGCCGGGTCGTGCCCGGCGGCGACGAGTTCGGCGGAGCCCATGTCGTTCTCGACGTAGTCGTACAGCAGCCGGTCCAGGATGTCGTACTCGGGCAGGGAGTCGGTGTCGCGCTGGTCGGGGCGGAGCTCCGCGCTGGGTTCCTTCTCGATCGAGCTCTCCGGGATCGGCGGCACCTCGAACCCGTACAGGAACTCGCCCGACCGGCCCGCCTGGGCGTTGCGCCAGCGCGACAGCTCCCAGACCAGGGTCTTGAGCACGTCCTTGATGGGCGCGAAGCCGCCCGCCGAGTCGCCGTAGAGGGTGGAGTAGCCGGTGGCCAGCTCGCTCTTGTTGCCGGTGGTGAGGACGAGGTGGCCGTGCTCGTTGGACAGGCCCATCAGGATCATGCCGCGCACCCGGGCCTGGAGGTTCTCCGCGGCGAGGCCGGAGAGCTCGATCTCCTTCTCGAAGCCGCTGACGATGTCGGCGATCGGCACGGTCCTGGCGTTGATCCCCTGCCGGTCGACCAGCTCCTGGGCGTCGCTCACCGAGTGGTCCGAGGAGTGCCGGGAGGGCATCAGCACCACGTGCACCCGGTCGGGGCCGATGGCGTCGGAGGCGATCGTGGCGGTCAGCGCCGAGTCGATGCCGCCGGACAGGCCGAGGATGACCGATTGGAAGCCGTTCTTGGCGACGTAGTCGCGGACCGCGAGGACCAGCGCGGAGTAGACCTCGGCGGTGTCGTCGAGGTGCTCGGCGATCGTGGGGGCCTGCGGCTCGTACGGCTCGACGGGGCGAGCCGACAGCTCCAGCCGCTCCACCGTGATCACGGTGCCGTCTCCGGCGTCCACCTGGAAGGTGCCGAGCCCGCCGTACCTGGCCTCGGGCAGCTCCAGGTCCGTGATCAGCAGCTCCTCCGAGAAGCGCGCCGCGCGCGCGACCAGCTCGCCGGAGGCGGAGACGATCACCGAGTCCCCGTCGAAGACCAGCTCGTCCTGGCCGCCGACCTGGTTGACGTAGGCGAGGGCGCATCCGGCCTCGCGGGCACGCCTGGCCACCAGGGCCAGGCGCACGTCGTCCTTCTCCTTCTCGTACGGGGAGGCGTTGGGCACCACGAGCAGCCCGGCTCCGGCCTCGGCCACCACCGCGACGGGGCCGCCCTCCTGCCAGAGGTCCTCGCAGACCGCGATCGCCACGTCGACGCCGTGCAGCCGGAAGATCGGCATCCGGTCGCCGCGGATGAAGTAGCGGTACTCGTCGAAGACGCCGTAGTTGGGCAGGTGGTGCTTGGCGGTCTTGACGACCACCTGTCCCCGGTGCAGCAGCGCGGCCGCGTCGAGCGGGGCGCCCTTGGGCTGTCCGGCGCGCGGGGCGAGCCGCGCGCGGTCCACGTAGCCGACCACCACGGGGGTCTCGCCGAGCCCGGCCTCGTCCAGTCGCCGCGCGGCCTCCTCGATCGCGGCGATCGACGCCTCCACGAACGAGGTGCGCAGCACGAGGTCCTCGACGGGGTACCCGGTCAGGAACATCTCGGTGAAGACGACCAGGTGCGCGCCGCGGTCGGCGGCGCGGCGGGTCCACTCGACGAGCCTGTCCGTGTTGGCGGCCAGGTCACCGACGGCGGGATTGCTCTGGGCCAGGGCGATGCGGAGTTGAGCCACACGGCCATCCTATTGGGGCGTGTCCGGAGCCCGCCGTCCAGGTGATCCCTTCCCGGCCGCGGGCGGACGAGCGCGCTCCGGTGTCTCCGCCGTCCCCGGCGTCCTCAGTTCGCCGTCCAGCAGAAACGGGCGTATCCGGCGTCGTAGCCGTCCAGGAAGCCCCTGTCGTAGTCGCTGGGAGGCCCGATGTAGCTCCGTGCCCTGCTCCTGCGGCAGTCCTGCCCGGCGGCCCGGTAGCCGTCCCGGTATCCCCGCCAGTAGTCCCTCGGGTCCTCCGCCGATGTGCTCGGGTCCGTCACCGCCCCTTTCTGCGGGGCGCTCGCCGACGCGGCCCGCTCGGGATCCGGCGTCGCCGAGGCGGACGAGAGCGAGACCTGTCCGAGGGCGAGGGCGGCGAGAAGCGCCGGGCCGAGCACCGTCAGCTGTCGTTTTCCGTACATGCTTTCCTCCTTTGATCGGGCCGTGGGCGGAGCTCGCCCGACGGCCGTGACTAGGGGGAAAGATATAAGGCAAATCGTTCGGACTAAAGGACCGAACTGCTCATTCGCCTATTTTCGGAGTAAGTTAAGAAGGATCTGATTTTGTCGATCTTTTGTTTATGTCGGCAATTTTCGAGAAAGGATGGTTTCTTGCTGGACATAGGGATTCGTCGGCGTGCGAACCGTAAAGGCGTGGTGCGGTCCGGGTGTGATCGGTGACGCGGCGGGAGGGTCCTCGGCGCCGGTCACCCCCGGTCCTGGGGTCCTCGACGTCGGTCACCTCGGTTCTCGGGTCCTCGGCGTCGGTCACCCCCGGTCCTGGGATCCTCGACGTCGGTCACCTCGCTCCTGGGGTCCTCGGCGTTGGTCACCCCGGTCCTGGGGTCCTCGTCGCCGGTCACACCCCGGATCCCGTCAGCCGATGACCCAGAGCAGCCCGAGGTTCCTCGCCCTGGCCGGCTCGGCCACCCGCTGGATCTCCCTGCCCGCGCGGGAGAGGACGACGATCGTGTTGGCGGCCGTGCCCTTGACGCGGACCGCGAGGCGGCCGTCGTTCAGATAGCGCGCGCCCAGCAGCCGCCCCCTGACCGGGACGGCGACCTTCGCGCCGGTCCTGGTGTCGTGGATCGACGGGGTGAACGACAGGGGCCAGGAGCCGTCGCCGCCCGGGGCGTTCGCGCCGATGGCGTTGACCACGACCCGGCGGCCGTCGGGCGACAGGCTCTCCACGTGGTTGGCGAGCCTGATGCCCGGGGCGCGGTGGGAGACCCGCCTCCTGGTGTCCAGGAGGTGGACGCCGTCGATGTCGCCCGCGTACCCGGCGAGGGTCCTGCCGTCGGCCGACCAGGTGAGGTGACAGGGGCCGAGGGTCTTCCCGGCGTCGATCCGGCCCCTGCCGTCGGCGCCGACCACGGCCACCGTCATCGCCTCGGCCGTGCCCTTCACCGGGTAGGCGATCCGTTTGCCGTCGGCCGTCCAGGCGGGGGTCAGGCAGGGGCCGCCGTAGGCGGCGTTCCCGGCGATCACCTTGTCCGTCACCCTGTTCGTGCCGGGGCCGGGGGCCGACGTGACGCGAAGCCTGTTCCTGTCGTCGATCCAGGCGACCTTCCGGCCGCCGGGCGCGACTGCGAACTGGCCCGCGAAGGCCCGGCCGCCGACCGTCAGGCCGCCGCTCCAGCCTCCCCGGTGGGTCAGCACCTCAATTCCGCTCCTCCCGTGGCGGAAGTAGACGGCGCCGGAGACGGGGGCGGAGAAGGAGCCGGAGACGGGGCCGGAAACGGGGCCGGAGAAGGGGCCGGAGACGGGGGCCGTCCCGTGCGCGGCCCTCGCGGTGCCTCCGGCGCCCCCGGTGCTTCCGGTGCTTCCGGTGCTTCCGGTGGATCCGGCGAGCGCGGGAGGGGCGGCGGTGACCGTCAGGGCGAGTGCGACGCCGGTGGCCAGGGCCCAGTGCTTCAAGGGGGTCTCCTCGGGTGAATTCCTCGACGGCTGGTTAGAGCCCCGAGAGGACGAAAAGGTTTACCGGTGCCCCGCCGCGAGCGGCGCGGCCGGGATCGGCAGCACGGCCTCCACGACCGTCCCGCCCCCCGGGGCCGCCCCGATCACGCACGTACCGCCCAGCTCGGCGGCCCGCTCGCGCATGGAGAGCAGCCCGACCCCCGAACGCGGCCCAGAGGGCAGCCCGCCCCCGTCGTCCTGGACGCGTACCACCAGCGACTCCCCGCGCCGCAGCGAGATCACCGCGGAGCTGGCCTTCGCGTGCTTGCGGACGTTGGTGAGCCCCTCCTGCGCGATCCGGTACGCGGCCACCTCGGCCGCCGCGGGCAGGTCGGACAGGTCGCCCTCGGTCTCCACCGCGACCCGCGGCGTGCCCTCCTGGGCCAGGGCCCGTACGGCACCCTCCAGCCCGAGTTCGTCGAGGGTGGGCGGGCGCAGGCCGTACACCAGCTCCCTGATCTCCGCGCTGACCGCGTCCATCCCGCCGCGCAGTTCGAGCAGGAGCCTGTCCGCGGAGGCGGGGGCGGTGCGCAGGCTGATCCTGGCCATGTTGATCGACATGGCCATGTCGGTCAGCGCGTGGCCGAGCCCGTCGTGCAGGTCCCTGCGCAGGCGGCGGCGTTCCTCCTCGCGGGCGGTGAGGATGCGCTCCCGGGAACGCTGCAGGTCGGCGGTCATCCGCACGGCGTGCGCCACGTCGGCGACGTACGGGACGGCCGCCGCGACCAGGCGGCCGTTGTGCGCGGCGGCGAACCTGCGGGGGCCGGGGGCGCCGAGGAGCAGCCGCCCGACCGGCTCGCCGTGCCAGACCAGCGGAACGCCACGCGCCGCCGGGCCCAGCGGGCCGACCTGCACCTGCCTGGCGCCGGGCCCGTAGACCTCGACGGCGACGCCGGTGACGCTCAGCCAGTCCTTGACCACGGCGGCGACGGCGGCGAGCGCGTTGGCCGGCTCGGTCTCGCGGACCTCCCTGGCCAGGCGCGCGGCGAGCGCCTGCGGGTCGCCGCGCGTGCCGTACATGAGCCGGTCGACCACGCTCCTGAGCCGGTGCCGGAGCGGGCGGAAGATCACCCCGGCGAGCAGGGCCGCCGCCAGGCCGCCGATCCGGTCGTACCCCGACAGGGCGAGCCCGGCGACCGCGCCGACCGCGTAGATGACGCTGACCGCGGCGATCAGCCCGGCGGCGACGAAGGCGCGGCTGACCACCGTGTCGATGCCGTAGAGCTGGTAGCGCAGCACCGAGAAGACGAGGGCCCCCGGGATCAGCCCGGTCCAGATCGTCGCGCCCAGCCACCAGGCCGGCCCGGCGAGCAGGAAGGCGACGTAGACGGCGAACGCGAAGACCGGCCAGGCGATCTGGCGGCGCAGCTCGGGACCGGCCCGGCGGAAGCGCAGCACTATGGAGACCAGCGCCAGGACCGCGAGGGCCGAGATCATCAGGACGGTCACCTCGCGCCCCACCGCGTTGTAGGGGGCGAGGAGGTCAAGCGCGATCGGGTTGGGGACGACCCGAGGCCAGGGGTAGAGCGCGGGGTCGGGGTCCGGGCGGGTGAGGGTCAGCAGCAGGTTCGCCAGGAACACGGCCACGCCGACCGCGACCAGCGGCCGCCACCGCCGCGAGGGCAGCCGCCCGTCGGGGGAGTACAGCGGCAACAGGATCGCCAGCAGGAAGCCGCCGACCGCCTTCCCCGTGACCATGCTCAGGCGGAGGTACCCGGCGGACTCCATGTCGCCCGCCGCCGCGAGGGTGAACATCGCCGCCTCGGAGAACGCGTTGACCGCGCACATCAGGCCGCCCACGCACATCAGCCACGCCGTGGCCGGACGCGCGCGGTGGGCCAGCAGGAAGGCGCCCACCACCGGGAACGTCAGCCCCGCCGCGAGGTCGGGCGTGGCCGGCTGCTCCGGGTGCCACTCGGGCGGCAGGTCGACGCGCAGCACGAGGCCGACCACGGTGAGCCCCACCGAGAGGACCGCCATCGAGACGGCGGCGAGCCGCAGCGGGGAGCGCAGCAGCCCGCGGACGAGCGGGACGACGGGCAGGGAGGGGGCGTCCTCGGTCACGGTGACCGCGTCGACGACCCGCCTGGGCACGCCGCCGGCGCCGTCGAGCACCCGGCCGCGTACGCGTGGCCGCTGGGACATGGCTATCTGCCCACGTCGCCGGGGTTGACCAGCCCGGACTCGTACGCGGTGACGACGAGCTGGGCCCGGTCGAACAGCCCGAGGTGGTCGAGCAGCTTGACCACCGCCTGCGAGACCGACCGCTCGGGGACCGCCAGGGTCGCCGCGATCTGCCGGTTGGTCAGCCCCCGGGCGACCAGCTTCATCAGGTCGAGTTCCGTGTCGCCGAGACCGGCGAGGCCGGGCGGCGCCGACGGGTCGGTGCGCCCGGCGAAGGCCGCGATCAGGCGGGTGGTGACGGCGGGGTCGATCAGCGCGTCACCGGCCTGCGCGGCCCGCATCGCGGTGATGAGCTGCTCGGGCGCCGACGTCTTGAGGACGAACCCGCTCACCCCGGCCCGCAGCGCCGCGTAGAGGTTGTCGTCCGTGCCGAACGTGGTCATCATGACGACCTTCGGCGGCGCCGCGTCGGCCAGGATCCTGCGCGCGGCGGTCAGCCCGTCCAGCCTGGGCATCTGGATGTCCATCAGCACCAGGTCGGGGGAGGTCTCCCTGACGACCGTGATCGCCTGCTCGCCGTTCTCGGCCTCCCCGACGAGCTCGAAGCCGGGTTCGCTGTCCAGCACCACGCGCAGGCCGGTGCGGACCAGCGCCTGGTCGTCCACCACCACGACCCGCAGCCCCGGCAGCGCCCGCTCCTCGGTGGAGGCCGTCCGCGCCGCCGCGGCGGGTTCCGCGGCCCGTACCGGCTCCGCGGGCGGGTGGAGGTGTACGGCCTGGGCCAGCATGTCGGACTCCAGGCGCTGCAGGGTGGCGCCCAGGTCGAGGCCGAGCTCGTCGCGGAGCAGCACCCTGGCGCGCCGGAGCGCCCCCAGCGCGTCCCCCTGCCTGCCGTTGCGGTACAGGGCCAGCGCGAGCAGCCGCCAGGCCTCCTCCCGCAGCGGGTGGGCCGAGGCGTGCGCCTCCAGGTCGGCGACGAGGGCGCCGGAGTGCCCCAGCAGGAGCCCCGCGTCGGCCCGGCGCTCGACCGCGATCAGCCGCAGCTCCTCCAGCCTGCCCGCCTCGCTCACCGCCCACGGCAGGTCGGAGAACTCGGCCAGGGCCGGGCCGCGCCAGAGGGCGAGGGCGGCC
The DNA here is from genome assembly GCF_040295985.1 of Streptosporangium sp. NPDC002524. Lineage (NCBI taxonomy): Bacteria > Bacillati > Actinomycetota > Actinomycetes > Streptosporangiales > Streptosporangiaceae > Streptosporangium > Streptosporangium sp. NPDC002524. The sequence goes on from NZ_JBEOWK010000011.1 coordinate 206,697, forward strand.
TCCAGGCGGTCCCACACCTCGGCGGGCTCGCCGCCCGTCTTGACCGCGCTCTCGAAACTCCAGGTGTCCACCTGGCCGGGCGAGGCGCGCAGCGCGTACCCGGGCGGGGCGGAGACCAGGACCTCGGCCTCCTCCCGCGGCGCGCGGCCGGGTTCCAGGGCGCGCCGCAGCCGCGACACGTATCCCTGGATGGTCGACAGCGCCTGGGCGGGGGGCTCGCCCGGCCACAGCTCGTCGATGAGTATGGTCACCGGGACGGCGCGGCCACCGGCGACGAGGAGCCGGGCCAGCACCGCCATCTGGCGCTGGCCGCCGAGGTCGAGGGGTGTCTCACCATGACGGGCCTGGAAAGGGCCTAGGGCACGAAATGTCAGCATTGCAGGCGCAAGGGTAGGGCTACCTGGACCAACGTCATAGGGCAATACTCACCATCGTTCGCGAGCCGTAAGAAATCATCGGTGGTCAGATCTCCACATTCAAGTTCACCGGGAGTACCGCCTCGACCACGGTGCCCCCCTCGGGGTGCGTGGTGATCACGCATGTCCCGCCCAGTTCGGCGGCGCGCTCGCGCATCGACGCCAGCCCGACCCCCGAGCGGCGCCCGGGAGGGACGCCGATCCCGTCGTCGCTCACCCGGACGCTCAGGTCGTCCTCACCCCGCTCCAGCGACACCCGCACCGTCGCGGCGGCCCCGGCGTGCTTGCGCGCGTTGGTCAGCGCCTCCTGCGCGATCCGGTACGCGGCGACCTCGGTCGCCGCGGGCAGGCCCGGAAGCTCGCCCCTGACCTCCACGGCGACGCCGGGGCCCGCCATCTCCGCCACGGCCCCGGCCAGCCCGAGATCGTCCAGGGCGGGCGGCCGCAGGCCGTACACCAGGTGCCTGATGTCGCTGGTGACGCTGTCCATGCCGGAGCGCAGCTCGCCGAGCATGCGCTCGGCCGTCTCGGGGGAGGCGCGCAGGGAGAGCCTGGCCGCGTTGATGGACATCGCCATCCCGCTGAGCGACTGGCCGAGACCGTCGTGCAGGTCGCGGCGCAGGCGGCGGCGCTCCTCCTCGCGGGTGGTGACGATCCGCTCCCGGGAGCGCCGCAGCGCGCCGACCAGCCGGACCGCGTGGGCGGCGTCGGCCACGTAGGGCGTGAGCGCGGTGATGACCCGCTCGTTGTGCGCGGCCGGCAGGCGCCGGGCCCCCGGCGGGCCGATGAGCAGGCGGCCGACGGGCTCGCCGTGCCAGACCAGCCGGACCTCGCGCGCCACCTCCTCCAGCGTCCCCACCGCCGACTCCCCGGGCCAGCCGCCCTGGAAGCGCACGCCCGTGCCGGTGACCGCCAGGCCGTCGCGCAGCACCTCCAGGGCCGCGGCCAGCCCTCCCGCGGGATCGGTGCGCTGGAGCCTGCGCCCGAGCTCGGCGGCGAGCGCCACCGGGTCGCCTCTGCCGCCGTACAGGAGGCGGTCGGCGCCGCGCTGGAGCAGCCGCCGCATCGGGTGGAAGAACGCCCCCGCGCAGAGCGCGGCGACCAGGCCGCCGATCCGGTCCACGTCCGACAGGAACAGGCTGGAGGCGGCGCCCACCGCCACGTACACCCCGCCGATCACGCCGACCAGGCCCGCGCCGACCAGCGTCCTGGTGATGAGCGTGTCGATCCCGTAGAGGCGGTGCCGCAGCACCGAGAAGGTGATCGCGATCGGGACCAGCGGGATCGTGAACGACGCCAGCCACCACACCGGGTTGCCCACCACCCAGGGGACGATGACGGTGGCGATCGCGGCCAGCGTCCAGACGATCTGCCCGCGCTCCTCGCGACCGGCCCGCCGGAACCGCGCGGCCAGCGAGGCGAAGGCCAAGATCATCATCGCGTTGGTGAGCATGTCCAGCGAGAACCGCACGGGGTGGGGGGTGGCGCTCGCGTACCGCTGCCCGAGGAGGGGCATCAGGTCCGTGACGAGCACGTCGGCCGCCAGGACGGCGACGGAGCCCCAGACCAGCGCCCGCCAGCGCGGGGAGGGCAGTCTCCCGTCCGGATAGAGCAGCGGCAGCAGCACGACCAGGAAGAGGATGGTGAGCTTCCAGCTCACCCCGGCGACCGTCCGGACCGCCTCGGGCAGGACCGTCCACCCGCGCGCGGTGTCCAGGAGCGCGAGGTTCACCGTGAGGCTGTTCAGCGCGGAGCACAGCCCGCCCAGGCAGAGCAGCCAGCCGATGACCAGCCGGGGCCGCTGGAACACCAGCAGCGCCCCGAGGACGGGGAACGCGGCACCGGCCACGTCCTCGGGCGCGAACGGCAGCGGCGTGTAGGAGGGCTGAGGTAGCTGCGCCGTGACCCAGATGTTGACGCACTCCATCGCCACGGACGCGGCGGCGACGAGCACCGCCGTGACCCGCAGCTGGACGGGCGTCACCCTCGGGATCCCCCGGTACGGCCCGCGCATGATGATTTAGGCCCTTCATTTTGTGCTTAAAGGGACCTTAACCTGCGCAGACCGCAATTCAATCAACGAGGGATCAACGCCGGTCGACCGGCGGGGGACCGGCGTCGGCCGGATCCCGTACGGGCCCGGAGCCGCCCGGCCGCCCGAGCGCCCGGGGGCACGCCCGCCGCGTCTCGAAACCGGTCCGGCCGCTGGTCGGACCGCTCGTCCGGCCGCTCGTCCGGCCGCTGGTCCGGTCGCTGATCCGGCCGCCTGTACGGTTGCCTGTTCGGTCGCAGACACGTCCGCAAGCACGTCCGCGGGCACGCCCGGCTCCGAGGCACGTCCGACGCGCCTCGGAGCCGGACCGGCCCCCACCCGGGCGGGTCCGCGCGGGCGGGGGCCGCCGATCACCGGGGCACGGGGTCACCGGGGTACGGGGTCACGGGGTCCCCGGGGCGCTGGGGCACGGCACGTCGTACCGGCTCGACTCCAGGAGCCATTCCAGCTGGGCCCTCGGCGCCGTGAGGAAGGCGCACGCGACCTTGCTGACGTCTCTGGCCTGGCCCGTCGAGAACCCGAACCGGTCGAACAGCGCGGGCAGCCGCCGCGCGGAGGTCCGCAGGTCCTCGGCGCGGGCGGCGATCCGGTCGTTCACCCACGCGACGGCCCCGGTGTCGGAGAGCCCGAACGCGGTCGCGGCGACCGTCACGTAGTTGTGCACGTCGCCGTTGGCCCGTTCCTTGTGGTGCGAGGCGACGTCGTTGCACCAGGCGGTGACGTCGTTGCAGGCGTCCACCAGCGTCCGCCAGGTCGTGCTCTCGCGCAGTCCCGCGGGCACCTCCACCCCCAGGCAGGGCTCCACCAGGTCGAACAGGTAGGGGCCCGCGGTGCCCCGCCGCAGCCGCGGGTACTCCGCGGGGGAGGGCACGCGGCCCGCGCAGCGGTTCTCGGCCTCGGTACGGCAGGCCTCGCCCTGCGCCGCCAGCCCGGCCAGGAACCGGTGCCGCCACCGGGTGCTCATCCGCCCGGCGGTGGCCTGCCAGAGGTCGCCGAAGGCCAGCTCGACGGGCGAGGCGGCGAGGGCGGGCGCGCGGGCGACGAGGTCGAGCCGCGCGAAGGTGGCCTCGACGATCTCGGCCGCGCGCCCGGCGGGCCTCTCGTCCCACTCGTCGTCGAAGTGGAACAGCCAGGTCAGCCATTTGGCGAACAGCAGAGCCGGCTCCACGCCGAACCCGCAGAAGGCGCGGCCCGCCATCCGCTCGAACCCGGCGCCGCCGGGGGGTTCGAGCCCGGCCTCGCGGGCCCAGACGGCCAGCTCGGCGCCGATCAGGTCGACCGAGGGGTGCATCGGGCACGGCGCCGACATCACCGGCACGAGCTCGGTGAGGGGCAGCAGCAGCGCCGCGGCCACTCCCGAGGACCGCGGCGGCTCCGGGCAGCCCGGTGTTCCGGCGGGCGAGGCGGGCGAAGCGGGCGAGGGAGACGAGGGAGACGAGGGAGACAGGGAAAGTGACATCGAGTGAGACAAGGGCTGGGGGTGGGGTCGGGAACGGGTGAGAGGGTCGCCGAACGTCGGGATGCGGGCCACTAGAGCGGACCGAACAGCCAGTTGCCGGCCACTTCCGGATCGGCGCTCGTGTAGAACTGCCGGGTCGCCTCGACCAGCTCGCCCACGGACACGACGCCGTCGCCGTCGCCGTCGAGCCGCTCGAAGGTGGCCCGCACGTCCTCGCGCGGGGTGCCGAACGCGGCCATCATGGTCCAGAACTCGTCCGGCCCCACGGCCCCGTCGCCGTCGGTGTCGCACAGACCGGCCACCGCCTCGGCGGCGGGCGCGAACACCGCGTCGAAGTGGTCGCCCTCGATGAACGCGGACGTCATGCCCGCGCGGAACTCCTCGGGCGAGATGGCGCCGTCTCCGTCGGTGTCGATCTCCGCGGCCAGGGTCCGCCAGATCCCCTCGAAGCCCTGGGCGAGCCTGTGACCGGCCGGGGAGGTCGGCGACTCGCCGAAGCCGACGAGGATCCGGGCGCCGAGGCCGAGAAGGTCCTCGCGCTCGATCGATCCGCTGCCGTCGACGTCCATGTGCCCGAAGGCGCGGTCGAGCTTGTGGTTGAGGAGCATGCTGCTCATCGTTACTCCAGCATTACGTGTTGACATCAAACCGTTACCCTAAGTGACGATAGCGGGGTGTTTCCAGGAGCCGCTCCAGGTAAGCCCGGGGGATGGTCAAGAAAGCGCATGCCACCCGCGTCACCTCGCGGGAGGCGGCGAAGCCCAGGTCGTGCCGCTCCGTGAGCGCGGGGATCGCGCGGGCGGCCGTCCACAGCTCCTCCACGCGGGTGGCGACCCGGTCGATCTTTCCCTCTTCCGCCTCCGGATTGGAGCGTTCCAAAGAAATGGTGCCCGCATGGCCGCGTCCGGCCACCGCCTCCTCGCACCAGGCGGCCACGTCGCCGCTCGCCTCGGCGAGCGCCCGCCACTGCGGGCTCCGCCACACCGGGTCCGGCACCTCCACCCCCAGGCACGGCTCCACCAGGTCGAACAGGTAGCGGCCGAAGGTGTCCCCGTACGGCTCCACGCGATCACCGTGATCGCCGTGATCACCGGTCACGGGTGTCGCGGGCGCGGGAGATGCGAGATGCGGGAGAGGCGCGAGTGTCGCGGGGGAGGCGGGCGCGGACGTCCGGGGGGAGTGGTCCGCGGGTGTCCCCGGGGGGAGGGACGCGGGCTCCTCGCGGGAGAGGGTCGCCTCACGGGAGAGGGTGGCTTCGCGCTGGGCGGCCAGCCCGGCCGTGAAGCGCTCGCGCCACGCGTCGCTCATCCCCGGCGCGCACGCCCTCCAGAGGCCGGAGAAGGCCCGTTCCAGCGGCGCCGGGCCCGGCTCGCCGCCCCCGGCCACGGCGAGGACCGGGGTGAGGGCCTCGGGGGCCCGGCGCAGGCACGACATCCAGGTCAGCCAGCGGGCCAGCGTCGTGACCGCGCCGGTTTCGCAACGGGCGAACGCCCGCCCGGCCAGCCGGGAGGCGGCCGGATCGGGGTCCAGCCCGGCCGCGCCCGCCCAGCCCGTCACCGCGGCCTCGACCAGGTGTATCGAGGGGTGGACGGGGCAGGGCATCGCCAGAGCCGCGAGACGTTCGGTGAGCCTGGCCGGTGGCGAGACCGCGTGCGGTGGTCCGTGAACTTCGGTACGCGTCATCGCTTCCCCCCGGATCGAACTTCCAGCGGCTCCGGTCGCACACTGTAGGAGGAGAGGGGGGCCGGGACGCGGAGGCGCGACGGTCCGGATGCCACATCTCACCGTTCTTCCTCGTAACGTGTGCGAAACACTGAGAGGGCAAACTGGGAGACCACTAGGCGTGTTGCGGCACGTCGGCAATGAAGGAGAAGCCTTGGACCGCCAGCAGGAGTTCGTTCTCCGCACCCTTGAGGAGCGCGACATCCGGTTCATCCGGCTGTGGTTCACCGATGTGCTCGGGTTCCTGAAGTCGGTGGCCATCGCCCCGGCCGAACTCGAAGGGGCCTTCGCCGAGGGCATCGGCTTCGACGGCTCGGCCATCGAGGGCTTCGCCCGCGTCTACGAGTCGGACATGCTCGCCAAGCCCGACCCTTCGACCTTCCAGATCCTTCCCTGGCGCAGCGAGACGCCGGGCGCGGCCCGGATGTTCTGCGACATCCTCATGCCGGACGGTTCGCCCTCGCACGCCGACCCCCGCTGGGTGCTCAAGCGCACCCTGGCGAAGGCCTCCGACATGGGCTTCAGCTTCTACACCCACCCGGAGATCGAGTTCTTCCTGCTGAAGAACCGGCCGGAGGGCAGCGAGCGGCCCGAGCCGATCGACGGCGGCGGCTACTTCGACCACACCCCGCACAGCTCGGGGCACGACTTCCGGCGTAACGCGATCATGATGCTGGAGTCGATGGGCATCTCCGTCGAGTACAGCCACCACGAGGGCGGCCCCGGCCAGCAGGAGATCGACCTGCGCTACGCCGACGCGCTCACCACCGCCGACAACATCATGACCTTCCGGCTGGTCATGAAGGAGGTCGCGCTGGAGCAGGGCATCTGGGCGAGCTTCATGCCCAAGCCCTTCACAGAGCACCCCGGCTCCGGCATGCACACCCACATGTCTCTCTTCGAGGGCGACCGCAACGCCTTCTACGAGCCCGGCGCCGACTACCAGCTCTCCAAGATCGGCCGTTCCTTCATCGGCGGCCTGCTCACGCACGCCGCCGAGATCACCGCGGTCTGCAACCAGTGGGTCAACTCCTACAAGCGGCTGTGGGGCGGCGCCGAGGCGATCGCCGGAGCGGGCGGCGAGGCCCCGAGCTACATCTCCTGGGGCCACAACAACCGCTCCGCGCTGGTCCGGGTGCCGATGTACAAGCCGCACAAGGGCGGCTCGACCCGCATCGAGTTCCGCTCGCTCGACTCCTCCTGCAACCCCTACCTCGCCTTCGCCGTGATCCTCGCGGCCGGCCTGAAGGGCATCGAGGAGGGGTACGAGATGCCCCCCGGCGCCGAGGACGACGTGTGGGCGCTGACCTCGGCCGAGCGCAGGGCGCTGGGCATCCAGCCGCTGCCCCAGTCGCTGGACGAGGCCATCGCGGTCATGGAGCGCAGCGAGCTCGTCGCCGAGACCCTCGGCGAGCACGTCTTCGACTACTTCCTGCGCAACAAGCGCGCCGAGTGGAACGAATACCGCAGGCAGGTCACCGAGTTCGAGCTGGGCCGCTACCTGCCGGTCCTCTAGCGTCGTCATCGCCCCGGGTGGGAGCGGCCGGACGACGGGAGCGGGCAGGCCCGGACGGGCGCTGACGGGCGCTGACGGACATGGACACGGCGGGCATCCGGGGCGCCCGCCGTGCCCGTGAGAGCGCGGGCCGGGCGCGGGCATGGGCCGGGTATGGCCGTACGGGTGGCGCGGGCGTGTGCCGTCGCGTGGACGGCGGGCGGCCGTGCCGGGTTCTAGCGATGTTCCCGCGATCCGGATACCGGGGCCGGTGATCCGAGACCTCGTCGCGGGAGATGGCGGGAAGTGGCGAGGAGTGGCGGGAGGCGGCGAGATGGTCGCCCGGTGAGGTACTCCGGGATCGCTCCTCGAACGTCATACCGGCGTTACCCGCAGCTAATGAGGACGTCATCGATCCCGAGTTGGCTGTATGTACAAGCAGTCCGATAAAATCGGTCAGTCCCAATAACGTGATTTCTGAGGATTGATCGCCATAAAGGCGACAGGAGGTGCGGCATGACGACGACGTCCGAGCTGCAGACCGTGCTGACCGTTCCGGCGCGTTTCCGTGGGCCCGAGGGCTCCGCGAACGGCGGCTGGATCGCGGGCACGGTCTCGGAGGCGTTGCACGGCGCCCGGCACGACTCGGCCGTCGAGGTCACGCTGCACGCACCCACGCCGCTGGACACCGAGCTGTCCCTGCGTCACCTCGCCAACACCGCGACCCTCACCCACGGTGACAAGCTTCTCGTCGAGGCCATCACGGTCGCCGAGGAGCTCGACGTCCCGGGCTTCGTGCCCTTCAACGACGCCGCGAAGGCCGAGGGCGGCTTCGTCGGTCTCGTCGGGCACGCCTTCCCCGGCTGCTTCGCGTGCGGCCTGCGCGGTCCCGGCGACGGCCTGCGGATCTTCCCCGGCCCGGTGCCCGGCACCGACCTGATCGCCGCGGGCTGGCGGGTCCCGATGACCATCACCGACGCCGACGGCAGCGTCCCCGACGCGATCCTCTGGGCCGCCCTCGACTGCCCCACCGGCTGGGCGCACTTCGGGCCCGGCGAGTTCGCCCTGCTCGGCCGCCTGACCGTGCGGATCCACCGCCGGATCTACCCCGGTGGCACATACTCCGTCGTCGCCCGCGCCACCGGCCGCGAGGGCCGCAAGCTCTTCGGCGAGAGCGCCGTCTACGAGACCGACGGCACCCTGGTCGCCGCCGCCAAGGCCACCTGGATCACCCCCGCCCAGCCCGCCTGACCCGCGTCCCGCGTCCGGCCCCGCCGCTTCTCATCGCCTCCGCGACCGGCGCCGGACGCCCGCTTCTCGCGGGCCTTGTGGGGCTCGTACGACCTCCCGGGCGCCGGGCCGCCGTCTGAGGGGGCTCGCCAGGCTCACCGGGAGAGGTGCGCGGCGACCAGCGAGGCGGCGCGGTCGTCGAAGAGGATCGTGTAGTGGTTGCAGTCGTCGAGCACCTCGTCCTCCAGCGCGGGCAGCCGCCTCACCCACGCGGCGGCCAGCTCGTCGGGCAGCATGCCGACCGGCTGGTTCAGCAGCCCTCGCGGGGCGCGCAGCAGCGACAGGGGTGAGGTGATCGCGCGCAGCGCGGCGCCGACCGCCTCGCCCTCGGTGAGCATCCACCGGCCGTCCTCGCGGACCGGCTCGCGCCGCGCCCGCGAGCGCACCGCCCCCTCCGGTCCCCACGCGTCGTAACGGACGTACTCCTCGACGTCGTCGGTCCACGCCTCGGCGAAGGCGGGGTGGGCCCTGAAGAAGTCCAGGTACGCGCCGACGCTGGGGAAGGTCTGGTCCAGGCGGGCGAGGGCCGGGCCGAGCGTGGCCTCCAGGACCGCGTCGGGGTCGGCGCCGGGGGGCATCGGCAGCGGGAGTCCGCCGTCGACCAGCACCACCCTGGCGTAGTCGTGCCCCGCGGCGGCGAGGGCCGCGACGTAGGCGCCCATCGAGTGGCCGGTGAGCACGACACCGGACCCGGCGCCCGCGGACCGGGCCACGAGGTTCACGTCCTCGGCGTGCCTGGCCAGGCCGTACGGGCCGGGGAGCCCGGCGCTGCGGCCGCGGCCCCGCAGGTCCATCGCGACCAGTGACCACTCGGCGGGGAGCCTGCGGGCGACGCCGGCCCAGGCCATGAGCGAGGCGGTGATGCCGTGCACCGCCACGATCACGCGGGGGCCGGTGCCGAACCTGGCGACGCGCAGCGTGCCGCCGGGGACCTCGACATCACTCAGGACGGGGTTCATCGGTTCTCCTCGAACGGGGAGTTCCGCCTCCGGCCCGGACGGAGCCGGGGCGGTCGGGCGGGGCTTTCAGGGTGGCTGAGCCGCTTTTTCGGGGCGGCCGGGACGGTTTCCGGGCCGGGCTGCTTTCAGGGCGGGGTGCTTTCAGGGCGGGGTGCTTTCAGGGCGGCCGGGACGGGTTTTCGGGCTGAGGTGCTTTCAGGGCTGGGATGCGTTCAGGCTGAGGTGCTTTCCGGACTGAAGTGCTTTCGGGCTGGAGTGCGTTCAGGCTGGGGTGCTTTCCGGGCCGAGGTGCTTTGAGGCTGGGGTAAAGGTGGCGGGTGTTCGTGCCCGAGGTCAATGTGGACGGCCGACATGACGCGCGGCGGTTCCGGGTGTCGTTCGGGCTGTGACCGTCTTGTGCCTGTATAAGACCATAATTGCCGTATGAGGATTACCGTCATCGAGCACGAGGCCGACGCCGGACTCGGATTCCTCGCCGGATGGCTGTCCGGGGCCGGGGCCGTCTGCGAGGTCGTCCGGCCCTACCTGGGCGAGGCCGTGCCCGAGCGGGCCGCCGGAGGGCTCGTCGTCCTCGGCGGCGAGGCGGCGGCCTGGGAGGACGAGCGGTGTTCCTGGCTCCCGGCCACCCGCGACCTGATCCGCGCCTGTGTCGAGGAGGGCGTACCGACCCTGGGGATCTGCCTGGGGGCACAGCTCATGGCGCTCGCCTGCGGCGGTGCCGTCGGGCGCGGTGAGCACGGGCTGGAGGTCGGGGTGACCGAGGTCGTCCCGCTGCCCGCCGCCGGGGCGGATCCGCTGTTCGCCGGTCTCGGCCCTTCCCCCGCCGTGCAGTACCACCGTGACGCGATCACGGAGCTCCCCCCGGGCGCGGTGCCGCTGGCCACCGGGGACCCGTACCTCAACCAGGCCTACCGGCTGGGGGAGAACGCGTGGGCGGTGCAGTTCCACCCCGAGGCCACCCCCGATATCTTCGTGGGATGGACGGCCGGCTCGGCCGGGGCCCTGACCGGCCTGGGCCACTCGGTGGAGGAGCTCGACGCGCAGGTGAAGGCGGCCGAGGACGGCCTGGTCGCCGCGTGGAAACCGCTCGCCGAGCGGTTCGCCGCCACCGTCATCGCCGTCCAAACCGCGTGACCGCGCGATTACGTTCCGAATCCGCTAACGACGCCGCACAGTTTCAGGATTAGCCTGTGCGGCGACGCTCCGAAAGCCTGAGACGTGGGCCAGGGGGGATCCGGAGGCGAGTCGCCGATCCCGCCCACCCGCCGGGGGGAACCGAGGCCCATGCGACCGCGGGGAGCGTGCACCTTTGATCGCTCGGGGTAGGGATTGAGGAAGGGCACCCGTGCTTGTGATCGAGGACCATGGAGGGTCGGTGGAAACCGTGCCTCGGATGCAGACGACCGCCGGGCGCCTGGCGAGGCTCGGCTTCGCCGACGGCGCCAGGGCCGAGCGGCTGCTCGACGAACTGGGTCCCGAGGCCGTCGGTGACATCGACCTGCTGACCTCGCTGGTCGCCGCTGCCGACCCCGACCTGGCGCTCACCTCGCTGAACCGGCTGGCCGAGCAGGACCCCAGCGTTCTTGGAGCGCTCCGGGCCGACCCCGGCCTGCGCGAGCGGCTGGTCGGCGTCTTCGGCGTCAGCGCCGCGCTCGGCGACCACGTCGTCAGGCACCCGGACCACTGGCGCCTGCTCGGCGGCGCGGCGGCCGTGGACCGCCCGACCGAGGGGGAGCTCCGCGCGGAGCTGCTGCTCGCGGTCGGCGCCGAGCCGGACGACTCCGAGCCGAGGGCCGCCGACGCCTCCACCGCGACCCTGTCGGCGCTGCGCGCCGCCTACCGGGGCCGCCTGCTCCACCTCGCCGCGCGCGACGTCACCGGGGTCGTCTCGCTGTCCGGGGTGACCGCCGAACTGTCCGACCTGGCCGGGGCCGCGCTGGAGGCGGGACTCGCCGTCGCCAGGTCCGAGCACCCGGAGGCGGGGTCGGTACGGCTCGCCGTCATCGGCATGGGCAAGTGCGGGGCGCGCGAGCTCAACTACATCAGCGACGTCGACGTCATCTTCGTGGCCGAGCCGCGCGAGGGGGCCGACGGCTCCCTCGACGAGCACGCGGCCATCAAGCTCGCCACCCGGCTCGCCCAGGGCATGATGCGCGCCTGCTCGACCAGCACCCCCGAGGGCGCGCTGTGGGAGGTCGACGCGGCGCTGCGTCCCGAGGGCAAGGCCGGGCCGCTGGTCCGCACCCTCGCCAGCCACCTCGCCTACTACCGGCGCTGGGCCAAGACCTGGGAGTTCCAGGCCCTGCTGAAGGCGAGGCCGGTCGCGGGCGACGCCGAGCTGGGCCAGCAGTACGTCGCCGCGATGAACGAGCTGGTCTGGCAGGCCGCCACCCGCGACAAGTTCGTCGAGGACGTGCAGGCCATGCGCCGCCGGGTGGAGGCCCACGTCCGCAGCGGCGAGGCCGACCGCCAGCTGAAGCTCGGGCCCGGCGGGCTGCGCGACATCGAGTTCGCGGTGCAGCTGCTCCAGCTCGTCCACGGCCGCCTCGACCCGCTGCTGCGCCGCCGGGCCACGCTCCCCGCGCTCGGCGCCCTCTCCCGGGGCGGCTACGTGGGCAGGGACGACGCCAAGGCCCTCGCCGAGGCGTACACCTTCCTGCGCCAGGTCGAGCACCTGATCCAGCTGCACCGGCTGCGCCGCACGCACGTGGTGCCCGAGGGCAACGCCGACCTGCGCCGCCTCGGCCGGAGCCTGGGCATGACCGCCGACCCGGTGGGGGAGTTCACCACCAGGTGGCGGCGGCACGCCATGGAGGCGAGGCGCCTGCACGAGAAGCTGTTCTACCGGCCGCTGCTGCAGGCCGTGGCCCGGCTGCCCGAGTCGGAGGACCGGCTCTCCACGGCCGCCGCCAAGGCCCGCCTGGAGGCGCTCGGCTACGCCGACCCCACCGGGGCGCTGCGCCACATCAGCGCGCTGACCAGCGGGGTCTCCCGCCGTGCCGCGATCCAGCGGACCCTGCTCCCGGTGATGCTCGGCTGGTTCGCCGACGCCCCCGACCCCGACGCCGGACTGCTCGGCTTCCGCCAGGTCTCCGACAAGCTCGGCTCCACCCCCTGGTACCTGCGGCTGCTCCGCGACGAGACCGCGGTGGCGTCGCGCCTGGCCAGGATGCTCGGTACCAGCCGCTACGTGACGGGCCTGCTGATGAACGCCCCCGAGTCGGTCGCGATGCTCGGCTCGGACACCGAGCTCGCCCCCAGGCCCGTCGAGACGCTGCTGTCCGAGGCGCGGACCGTGGTCGCCCGCCACCCGGGGGACGCCGAGGGCGCGGTGGCCGCGGTCCGGGCGCTGCGCCGCAGGGAGCTGCTCCGCACGGCCGTCGCCGACCTCTCCGGGATCATCGGCATCGAGGAGGTCGGCCAGACGCTGTCCAACCTCAACGACGTGACGATCCAGGCCGCGCTCGACGCCGCCATCGACAAGGTCGAGATGGAGCGCCGCACCCCGCTGGGCACGCGGTTCGCGGTGATCGCGATGGGCCGCCTGGGCGGGATCGAGTCCTCGTACGGCAGCGACGCCGACGTGATGTTCGTGCACTCGCCGCTGGAGGGCGTGCCGGAGCGCCAGGCCACCGAGACGGCGTTCGAGGTGGCCAACGAGCTGCGACGGCTGCTCGCCCTGCCCGCCCCCGACCCGCCGCTGCTCATCGACCCCGGCCTGCGCCCCGAGGGCAAGGCGGGGCCGCTGGTCCGTACGCTGGCCTCCTACGCCGCCTACTACGAGCGGTGGTCGTCGCCGTGGGAGTCGCAGGCGCTGCTGCGCGCCCGTTTCTCCGCCGGGGACGCCGAGCTCGGCGTCGGGCTGCTGCACCTGGCCGACCCGCTGCGCTACCCCGAGGGGGGCATCTCCGACGCGGCCGTGCTGGAGATCCGCAGGCTCAAGGCCCGGATGGAGGCCGAGCGCCTCCCGCGCGGCGCCGATCCCGCGCTGCACACCAAGCTCGGTCCCGGCGGGCTGTCCGACGTGGAGTGGGTGGCCCAGCTCCTCCAGCTCCGCCACGCGGGGGAGCGGCCGGCGCTGCGGACCACCCGCACCCTGGAGGCGCTGGGCGCGGCGGTCGCGGAGGGCCTGCTGTCGGAGGCCGACGAGGCCGTGCTCGCCGAGGCGTGGCGGTTCGCCTCGCGCATCCGCGACGCCATCGTCGCGGTCAGGGGCCGCGCCTCCGACGCGATCCCGGTGGACGCCCGCGAGCGCACGCTCATCGCCCGCGCCCTCGGTTACCCGCCCGACGGTACGGAGGACTTCGTGGACGACTACCGCCGCGCGACCCGTCGCGCCCGCCGGGTCGTGGAGCGCGTCTTCTACGAGGACTGAGCGCCCGCCCGGTCTCGGGGTGTCCGTTCTTCCGTCTTCCTTCTTCCGGCTTCGGGGAGAGGGGGCGTACGGCCTTCCGGGAGCGGGCGGGGTGTGCGGCGCGGGCGGCGCGGATCGTGAGGGCCGGTCCGCGTCGGAGGGGGTATCCGTTCGGGCGCGTGTCCCTTTGGTCGCGAGAATCCTTCGGGTCACCTTGAGTCGCCTCTGGTCGCCTCGGGGCACTTCAGGTCGTCTCGGGTCGCCTCGGGTCGCCTCGGGTGGCTTCGGGTCGCCTCGGGTCACGAAAACCGACCTGTTTCGGTGATCGCGTTGCGCCGCCGGGGGCGTACGTGTATCAACGGTCCCGGGTGATCCATTTGATATCCGTTTACATCGATCTGGCCATCGGCCTGATCCTGGCCTTCCTGCTCCTGTCGCTCCTGGTGAGCGGGATCAACGAGGCCTTCGTCCGGCTGCTCGGAATCCGCAGCAAGTTCCTGTGGGCCTACCTCAGGGACACCCTGGACGGCTCCGAGGACGGCAGGTCGTGGATCCCGTCGAAGATAGCCGACGTCTTCGCGAAGCTGCCCTTCTCCAAGGACGACCCGCGCCCGGCGCACAGCCCCGACCCCGCGCCCGCGGTGGTCGAGCCGATGCGGGTCGACCCCGCCGCCGTCCTGGCCTCCGAGGAGGCGAGGGAGCGGGCCGCGGAGGAGATCGCCGAGGGGATCGCCCCGGAGGCGGACACCGGCGGCTCTCCCGGTTCCCCGCCGGACGGCACTCCCGCTCCCGGGGAGCCCGCGGGGGTGCCAGCGCCGCAGGTCGACATGACCGCGCGGCTGTACGAGCGGCTCCAGGAGATCGACCACCCCAAGGGCGCCCGTACGAGCATCGCCAACATCCCGCCCGAGCGGTTCTCCGGCGCCGTGATGGAGCTGGTCGCCGCCGAGGAGGGCGGGATCGACGGCCTGCTCGCCAAGCTGGAGGCGATCAACAGCCCTCTCGCGGGTCACCTCAAGGGCGTCTGGGAGGGCGCCCAGCGGGACCTGTCGAGGTTCCGCAAGGGCGTCGAGGACTGGTTCAACGGGGAGATGCAGCGCCTGTCCACGCTCTACGCCCGCTACGTCAAGTGGGTGGTCTTCGCGCTGGGCGTGGTGCTGACGCTGGCGTTCAGCATGGACGCGCTGGAGTACGGCAAGACCCTGCTGCGCGACAACGCCTACCGCGCCGGGGTGAGCGCCATCGCGGGCGGCGGCGGGGACGGGTACGCCGCGCTGAGGGACAAGTGCGCGGGCGGCGAGATCGGCCTCGCCGAGCCGTACCAGTGCGTGACCGAGTCCCTCAGCTCCCCGGCGCTGGTCAAGATCTTCGATCACTCGATCGTGAGCGTCACGATCCCGCCAGACGGCTCCGCCGACCCGTCCTTCCACTGGAACGGCGGAGCCTGGTGGGACCGGCTCATCACCCCCGGGCACTGGCCCGGCTACCTGCTCACCATGGTCGCGCTGCTGTTCGGCGCCTCGTTCTGGTGGGACATCCTGCGCCGCCTCACCGGCGTCCGGGGCGACCGCTCCTAGCTCCGGGGCGGCCGTTCCCGGCCCTGGAGTGACCGTTCCCGGCGTCCGGGGCGGCCGTTCCCGGGGTCCGGGGCGACGACCTCCTAGCGGAGCTCTCCCAGGAGCAGGTCGACCTGGGGGAGCGGGTCCGGTCCGTACGGGCGGACCACGACCGTGCGGGCACCCGCCTCCCACAGGGACCTGACCTGGTCGGCGGCCTCCCCGGGAGAGCCCACCGCCATCACGACCTCCTCCGGGGCGATCTTCAGGAACCCGGCGCTGCCCTCGGCCAGGGCGGTGACCACCGCGGGGTCGTCGCCGAGGTAGAGGTTCACGAAGACCACCATCTCGTGGTCGCCCTCGCCGGTCAGCTTCAGGGCGTTCTCGATCTGCCGGGGGCCGACCCCCTCGGGCAGGATCGTGCCCTGCGCCACCCGTCCCGACAGCTCCAGCGAGCGGGGCCGCACCACCCCGGCCAGCAGCGGCGGCACGACGGCGGGGGGATGCACCAGGCTCACCCCGTCGAGGTGTACGGCCCTGCCCTGGAGGGTGACCGTCTCGCCGCGCAGCAGCTCCCGTACCGCCGTGATCGTCTCCTCCAGCAGCGCGAGCGGCGAGGGGGCGAGGGCGCCCACCTGGCGCATCCAGTCCTGGACGCCGTGCCCGATTCCGGCCGCGAGCCTGCCCGGGTGCAACCTGGCCAGGTTGCCCAGCTCCATGGCGAGCAGGGCCGGGTTGCGCAGCGGCGCCGGGGTGATCCCGATGCCCACCCGGAGGCGCTCGGTGACGGCGAGCGCGGTGGCCGCCGAGGAGATGGCCCCGGTCCAGCCGAGATCCTCCACCACCCAGACGTCGTCCACCTCGGCCGCGTCCAGGTGGCGGCAGAAGGGGATGAGCGACTCGGGGGGAAGGTCGCGGTCGAACATGACGCCCAGGCGCATATCTCTCCTCGTGAACGGCGGGATCTCCCGCTGTGCCGTTTTCGCGGCACCTCTTCTACGGCGCCGCTTTTCTACGGCTCTTCTACGGCTCTTCTACGGCTTTTCTACGGCGCCTCTTTCGCGGCGCCTTCTTCGCGGGACCTCAGAGGGGTCTCGCGTAGCGGAAGTATCCGGCGAGGTCGTCGACGGCCGCGACGCGATCGATCCGCACCTCGGTCCCGGTCCTCCGCGCATTGATCATCTTGCCCTGGCCGACGTAGATGCCGACGTGGTGGGTCCTGACTTTACGCTTGCCGACCTTGCCGTAGAACACGAGATCCCCCGGTCTCGCCACGGCGGCGGGGATCTTCTTGAGCCGCCTGACGTGGTCGTCGGTGTTGCCCGGCCCCAGCACGTCGCGCCCGTAGGCGAGGTGGTAGACCCAGCGGGCGAGACCGGAGCAGTCGAGCCCGAGGGTCTTGGTGGCCGGGCAGGGCTTGATCGATCCCCGGTAGCCCTGGCAGGTGCCGAGGGAGGGGCCCGGGTCCTTGTCGTGGCCGCCGCCCCAGGAGTAGGGGATCTCCCCGCCCCGCCAGCCGGGCTGGTGCTGCCCGGCCTCGATCGCGTACGCGATGGCGGTGATCCGGTTGGGGGTGACGGGCCGGGTCGGTATCCAGGCGGAGGCGCTCAGGAGCAGGAACGTTCCCAGGAGCACGATCGCCAGGGCCCGCTTCCGGTGCCGCCGGGGGGCAGGACGCCGGGGGAGATCGTGATCGCCGGCGGGCCCAGGGAGCCCGGGAAGGCCTGGGAATCGGGTGCGCCCGAGGGGGCCGACGGGGGTGGATCGCTGCCCTCCGGCCCGGGAGGACGTGAAATTCGCCTCATCGTCCCGGATCGCCGCTGCCACGTCACCTCGCCTGGTCGGTCCCTGTGGGTCATGACCAGTCTGCCTAACAAGCCGGTGATGCGCGTTGTGTGCGGATTTATCCCATGCTGTGCAGGCTCGATGGCGGGGACGATCCTGACGTCGGAACGGTGTCGCGGCATCCGGGTTCCGAGGCGGGGGTCGAGCCGTTCAGGGCCGGGCCGAACGGGTGGTGAGCGTCGTGACATACGAGTGATGCGCGTCGTGACACGCCGCGACCCGCGTGCCGGGGCACGCGGGTCGCGGTGGTGCCGGTTACGGTGCCGGGGCGCGCCATGAAGGCGTTGCGGAGGTGCTGCGGCCTATGGCCTGCGGCTCGTGTCCCGTGTTCTGTATGACCGGTCGTCAGTTGTCGTCCCCGTCGTCGTCCGTGCCGCCGTCGTCGTCCACGCCGGGTCCGGTCGTCGTGTTGACGACGTCGGGACCGTCGTCACCGTCGTCGTCGCCACCGCCCCCGCAACCGCCGACGAGGCCGACGAGGGTCGCCATCGCCGCGGCGGCGAGCGCCACCTTCCGCGTGGTCTGAGCAAGCATGCACAACCTCCAACTGGTGGTTCTCCGGCCGGACGCGTCGGCGTCCGGCCCCACCCCTCTGTCCGGTCCGGCGGCGATCTAACACCGGTTGGAGATGTCGTGTTGGCCGCCCCCGCCGCGAGCCGACCTCGTGATCACCCTTGAACGAGCCGGATCGCTCCAGTTAAGAGCTGCTTTTTGGATGAAAGACATGATTTTTCGCGATTTCTAATAAAAAGCTGATTCTTGGGTATTCGGTGTGCGCTGTAACGACGGGGAGTTCTCTGGCCGGTGAGGTGATTCATGAATGGCGGTAGGGACAACAGGCGCCGTATCGCGGTGGCGGTGCTGGTCGCGGTGTTGGGCGCGGCGCTGATCGCGGTGGTGGCAGGGGCACTCGGCGCGCTGGTGTCCAACACGTTCGGCGTCGACCGGGAGACGACCAGCACCGTGTCCATAGTGGTGAGCGGCTTGGCGAGCGGGGTCATCGCCGCGATATTGGTGAGGCGTTACCGCCCGTGGCCCAAGGCGTCCGACACTCGGCCCAAGCTTGACGCTCGGCCCGAGGTGCCCGAGGCTCGGCGGCCCGAGCCGTCCGACGTCTCGGAGAGGGTGAGCGGGTCGCCGGAGAGGACCTGAACGGCACCGTCTGTTACCGGAACGACGAAGCGATCCGGGCAGCGTGACGACGGCTCCGGCGTACGAGTGGAAGCGGAACCACTTCGGCTCGTACGCCGGGAAACCGGTCCCGAGGCCGGTGACTCGTCCCCGGTTCGGATCGCGGGCCCGCGCGGCCTTCACGCCGCCGGGGAGCGGCACATGCGAAAGGCCGCCGAGCGTGCCCTCCGGAGAGGGACGCTCGGTGGCCTTTCGTGAGATCCCTGAGTGTCCTGACCGGGGTTCACCCGGTTCAGGAGGTCAGTGGCTCAGACGTCGTAGGTGTGACATAGGTGGCTGTCCAACCTGGCGATTCCTTGATCATTTATAGTGCTGTTCTAGCTCCTCCCGGTGGAGTGCCGTGCCGATCGCTTTTCGAGCCGGGCCGTCACTGCCCAGCATCAGGTGTGTGTAGGCGGGCGTAGCCCACCTGGAGGATCCCCGCGATCGGCTCACGGTGGAAGCGCCGATTCATCGTGGGACGGGATCTGCCAGAGCTTGGAAAGCGGCCTGGCTGGTGGTCACCGCTGCCAGGAGATCGGCCATCAGGTGTGTGGGTATCGCGCCGCGCCCGAGCCCCGAGGACTGCACGACCGCGGACAGCGCTTGATCCTGGGCGTCAGATAGTCGCATCCCATTCTCGCTCCTGGTGTGCTTGAGCACTTCTCTCGCGGCGTACCCGTCACCGGCTTCGATCACTTCCGTGGCCACATGGGCGAGGATGCGACCGGCCGCATCCGGGTCGGCCGTGGTGGCCAGGGTGACCACGGTCAGTCCAAGCCGGGCACGGAAGTCCGCATACCCCGGCGTCGGCTCGGACCCGAGGAAGTGCCCGACCATCGCGGTGATGTCCCGGCCGGCCGAGTTCGGGGCCGCGCACATCACCCGCAGGCAGGATGCGACCTGCTGCTCCCACGGGTGCACCGGTGTGCTCTCCTCCAACAGCGCGCGCGCCGCCCGCGGATCGCCGTGCAGGAGGCGGGTGACGATCGCAGCCTGCCTGCCCTCCATGAGGTGCACTCCGATTCCCTGGTGTGCTTCGGCGAGAGTGACCGCCTCGTCCCAGCGGCCGGCGAGAGCCAGGGCACGGATTCCGTCCCCCAGGTATTGCAGCCAGACCCACTCGCGGAGCTTGTGGTGCTCCTGCCGTGTGCCGATCGGGTCGGCCGACGGCAGCGTGTGTCCTTCGACCAGATCAATGTTCGCGGTGACGGCCTGGTACATCGCCTCCAGCAGGTGCAGGGCTTGAGTGCCACTGTCGGCGCGGATCTGGAGCCGGGCGAGGTTCGTGACGGGTTCGAGCATGTACCTGGCCTGCCGCACGGTAGAGGTTGATGTGCTGCCAGCACAGGTCGCGGGCCAGGTCTGCCCGGCCACAATCGCTGGCCAGCAGCGCGGCCTTGTTCAGGGCGTGCGCCCCTTCGGCCATGCCGTCCGCGCCGGGTTGTCCGGCCGCGGCCGCGATCTCGGTGATCTCCTTGACCCGTTCGGGAAGTGATGGGCAGGCGGGCCGGGGGCGGCCCAGGAGCGGGAAGCGGCGCGCGGCGGCGTTCAGCGTCGCGATATCCATGATCAACTCCAGGGCAGGGCGGCGGTGCGTGCCGCGTGGGCGAGGATGCCCTGAGTGGTGATCGCCAGGTCGAGCCGGTTCCAGTGGAAGATCACCACGTGAGTGAGGACGGCGCGCACACCACGATGAAGGCGGCCTCGGCTCGCCGCTTCACCGAGTCGACGGCCGGCGATCTGGTGCGCGGCGAGCCAGGGTGTGGCGAACGCGACCGGCCCGCCGACCTCGAACAGGGCATTGGCGGCTGGTGCGGGTAGGGCCAGCAGGGTGCGCAGGCTGTCGGCCAGCTGCTCGACGCGTACGTCGTCGGCATCGGGTGCGGGGCGTAGCCGGGCCACCCGGTCGAAAACGTCGCCGAGCTCGAACCAGTCCAGCCCTGCCTCGCGGCACAGGGCATTGATCAACAGGACGGACAGTTCTCGGCGGCCGAGGCTCGGTGCGCTCTGGCGGGCGTAGTCCAGCACGCCGCGGCTGTCGGCGCCGAACAGGTCGTGGACCACGTCCATCCCGGTCGGCCCGCCGAAGGCCGCGATCTCCGGCTCGTACACGGTCGGCCACCAGCGGGTGAGCAGCCCGGCCATGAGCAGCTCGTCGAGCATCTGGTCCACTGCCGCGCTGTCGGCGTCGCGTAGCCGCAGCCTCCAGCAGGGGTATTTGCGCAAGAACCACCACCCGGTGATGGCTCCGCCGGCCTGGAGCTCGTCCAGGCGCGGCCCGAGATGCGTGGCGCCGATGGTCTCGGCGGCGCTCCAGTCGGGGAACTGGACGCGCAGCTGATACCACCCCCGCTCGGCTCGCCGCTCCAGTGCGGCGAGCCCCGCGGCCCGGTAGACCTGCAGAGCGTCGTCGAGGTCGTCGGGGTCCACGCCGCTGGTCGCCCCGGTGGCGTCAAGGTCTGCGCCCGCGAGGATCGCGAGCACGGCGGCCGCGAGGTGGTACGGCGGGGTCGTGGTCAGGTGATCAGCAGGCATGCGTCCCATCCCGAGCGGGGCGGCGTGGTGCACCGCGTGGTTTCCAACGCCAGGTCGACCCCGGCGTCTCCGGTCAGCAGCCCGGCCTGCCCGCCTGTAGCGGCGGCGGCGTGCCGGGTGAGTGCGGTGGCCGCCGCAGGCAGACGTTGGCCGATCGCGGGGTCCGCCGCGTCGGCGGCGGCCCGATAAGCGGTCTGATACACCCCGGCCATGCCGTGGCACAGTCCCGCGTCGGTGATGCGGTGCAGTTGCCGGGCCGACAACGCCGCGACGATGGTCTTCTCCGCGGCCGCGCGCCGGGTGGAGTCGCCGGTGGCGATGGCCGCGAGCTGCTGGGCGCGGCCGATCCCTAACGCGCCGTAGCACCAGGACGGCCGCCCGGGAACCTCCTGGGTGGGGCGTCCGGTCCGTAGATCTTCCCGGGTGACCCATTCGGGCCACCACGGCCCGTCCGCTGAGTCCTGCTGCCATCCGTCAAACCAGGAGAGCAGGCGCTCGATCGCTTCTTTCTGCCCCTCGACGGCGCACCCGTGGGAGGTGGCGAGCGCGAGCAGGGCAAGCAGCCCGGCCGCGCCGTGCGCCATTCCCAGGTTGCCGTGCCCGCCAGAGGTCGGCCGGATCGGGTCCGGGTCGTGGCCCGCCCACCAGCCCGGCAGCTCACGCCCGTCCTCGTGGCGCGGTTGCACCAGTCGGACGACGTAGCGCAGCACGTCGCCGAGGGTGTCGCTGCCCGGAGCCCGGCGCAGCAGTAGCGCGCCGATCCCGGCCAGCCCTCGAAACAGGTCGTATTCGTCGAACGCCGCTGCCCGCCCGTGCTCCATGCGGTCGGCGGCCTCGGCCAGGCGCCGGCGGGTCACGCGCAGCACGTGCTCGTCGAGGGTGTCGGCCGCCGCCCGGTAGGCGGGGTGGCCGCCCGTGGCGGCGGCGTGCAGCACGAAGGCGACGGCCGGCGCCCCGTAGTACAGGCCGGTGTGCGCTCCCGCGTCGACCGGGCCGGCCGCGACCTGCCGGACGCGGGTGTGGGCCTCGCTCCACTGGCCGGAGCCGGTCAGGGCGCGCTCGATGTGCAGGAGCGCGACCCCGGCCGCCCCGTCGGCAAGTCCCTGGGGGGCCGCTTCCTCGGCGGTGAGGGTCACCGGGCCGGAGCTCACAGGGCACCGGCCAGGGCCAGGCGGCGCAGTGCGGCGGCGCGGGCCAGACGACCGGTGGCCTTCTCGAATTCCGGGTCTACGCCGAGGGCGCGCATGTGATGTTCATGCAGCAGGGTGCGCAGCACAGTGCCCGCATCACGCTGGGAGGACAAAGCATGGTGGTAGGCGGCCAGCGCCTCACCCCGCACCTGCCACGCGGCGGCCACCGCGTCGCCATCGGGCAGAACCCGCACGGCCTGGAAGTCTTCGGTGGGGTCGGCCAGG
The DNA here is from genome assembly GCF_040295985.1 of Streptosporangium sp. NPDC002524. Taxonomy (NCBI): domain Bacteria; kingdom Bacillati; phylum Actinomycetota; class Actinomycetes; order Streptosporangiales; family Streptosporangiaceae; genus Streptosporangium; species Streptosporangium sp. NPDC002524. The sequence continues at coordinate 228,969 of NZ_JBEOWK010000011.1, forward strand.
CGCAGGGCATGGTCACGCACCGACGACTCCACCGGTCCGGTCTGCTGTTTCAGACAGCCGACCAGCGCCCGGTACCCGGAACTCGGGTCGCGGGAGAACGCGGCGCTCAGGTGCGCCATGGACGCGGCGGCCAAGGCTTGGGCGGGAATCCCCGCGGCGTCGACCATCCTGATCTGGGCGATGGCCGCCGCCGTGTCCGCGGCGAACACCCGCTCGGCCGCGGTGAGGGCCGGGCCGTGCCCGTAGCGGGCGGGATGCTGCACGTGGGAAACCAGGCTGAGGTGCGCGGGCAGACCGCGCGCCTGCAGGCCGGCGGCGAAGGCGGCCAGACGAGCCGCGACCGGCCCGTACCCCTGGGGGGAGGTGAGTCGCACGATCACGGCCAGGTGCTGGTCGGTGTCGAGCCGGATCATGTCGCGGTAGCGGCGCACCCACCACTCCTCCACCAGGTCACCGAGCTCACCGGCGAAGGCGGGCAGGTGCCTGGCCAAGATCTCGTCGAACCGCGCGGGGTTGCCCACGATCTGGGCGTGCACCACCGCGGAGTCCCCGGGCCGAAGGACAGCGCCCGGCGCCGCGGTCACGGGGAGCCGACGCGGCGGCGGATTGAGCGCGGTCATCGGGATCAGGAGTTCTGCCGGCCGTCCTGCGATCCAGCCCCGGCCGTCCGGGCGGTCCTCTTGTACTTCGACCCGCCCGGATCGCTCCAGCCGCGCCCGGAGCAGGGCGCGGTCCAGCCGTTGTTCGAGGTCGAGCGGCAGGCGCATCTGACCGTCGCGCAGCACCACCCGCGCCGGTATGTGCCGCCGCTGCCGCCAGGCGCTCACGGCCGCATCCCACGCTGTCCCGGCCGGGATGGCCGAGACGCCGGTGGAGGTGACGATCCAGCGGGCAGCCGACAACACGGTGCGCCGGTAGCGGATACGGGGAACGTAGGGCAGGGTGCGGGCGGCAGCCCCGAGATCGAACGGCCCGAAGATCGCGGTGCGCGCGTCGGCGACCTCGGCGATGAACCGCGCCAGCGGCGGAGTATGGACGCCGGCGTCCAGCGCGTGCGGGATCCGGGGGATCACGCGTCGCCCGGTGGAGCGCTGCACCAGATACATCTGGTCGGCGTCGACGGTCACCGCCAGGTCGTCGACGCCGATCACCGCCCCGTCAGGGTGTTCGGACAACGACACGACGTCGGGCAGGAGGCGTGGGACGCGCACCACGTTCGCGGTGTGTGCGCGACGAGGCGGAAAGGACAGCTGCATCGCTACCGCGTCCTGGTCACCGGCCGCATAGGAGGCGGCCAGGAGCGCCCGGTCGGTGTCGCCGAGCAGAGGAGCGAATCGTCCGGCCATGCTCGTGTAGGCGCGGGGTGCGGCGGTGATCTGCAGCTCGAACGTTCCGGCGTCGATCGCCGCGGTGGAGGCGGCGTGCACCGTGACGCCGAGCTCGATGCGCTGCGGCGGCACGATGTCGGTGTACTCGCCCACGGTCAGCGCCTCGATGTCGGCTCCGGTCAGTGCGATGTCGGTGCCGTCCCGGGTGGCCTGCTGGATCAACGCCAGCAGGACGGCGTCGCGCTCGGTCAGCATCCGCCAGGAGGGCCGGGCGCGTGGCGCGCCGGGGTAGCCGCCGGGGTAGCCGAGCCCGGAGTCGGCGACCAGCTCTCGCACCGGCACCAGGGTTCCGGGACCGTAGCGGGTACGGAAACGGGCGTGGTAGTCGAGCCAGGCCGCCGTGCCGAAGGGGGCGGTGGTCAGGCGCAGCAGGACACTCGCGGCGCGCGTGGCCTCCTCCAGCACCCGTTCGGGCACGGTGATCTGCCCGTCCAGCGCTACGTCAACGGCCAGCACAGGCCTGATACCAGGGGTGAGCCTGGTCATCTGCGCGGCGGCCGATGCCGGGATCCCCGCGCTCTGCGGGCTGGCGGTGGTGGGGTGGGCCAGATGTTCACTGAGCGCCTCCAGCTGGTCCAGCACCGCCGCGGTGTCGGGCAGGTCCTCGGCCCCGGCGGCGCGCAGCGCACCGATCACGTGAGCCAGGGGGTCGGCCGTCGTCGGCGGGCACAGACTCGTGATCAGAATGTGCTGGTCGACCAGGCTGTGCAGCAGGCCGCGAATCTGCTCCGGTGAAGCCGTCGAGAAAGAACCGGCCAGGGCCTCGGCCAGGGCGTCGAACCGTATCGGCGAGGCGGCCGCGCTCAGCGCGGCCTGCAGGGGCCGGGTGAGGGGTACGACGATCTCTCGCATCGGCCCAGGGGTTCGGGCGCCCACCCGCGCCCGCTCGGCCACGATGAAGCTGCCATCGCGCACGATTCCGCCGCTGTCGGCCACCACCGTCAGGTGCGGGCGCAACCCTGGATGCGATTCGAGCTGGTCGACCAGCATCTGCAGCCATTCGGCGTCGACACGGGCCAGCGCGCGGTGCCCGGCGCCGATCTTCGCCGCCGCGGGCCCGATGGCGGCGGCGGTGACGCCGGCGAACATCCCGAACGGTGTGGGCCGCCGCTGCCAGCGCAGCAGGTAGGAGGCTGTGCTCATGATGGCGCGGCGCAGATCCTTGATGGGGGCCGGTCTGGTGCCGGGGGTGAGGAACTGGTCGATGCGCGTGGCCAGGGTTGGGCTGGCCACCCGCAGTGCCTCGCGTACGTCGTCTCGGGACCAGATCATCGCCAGCCACGTGCGGCCTTCGGCTTGGACCGCGGCCGGGTCGCTGGCGTCCAGATGCGCCGGCACCACCAGGTCGCCGGGGTCTGTCGTGGCGCGCACCAGCACCAGGCCGGTGTGTCGGTAACGCGTGGGTACGGTCATCCCGCCTCCTTCGGCCGGTCATGAACCGCGCCACCGGCGCCCGAACCGCGGGCGCCGGTGGCAGAAGGGGTCAGGACGGGTCGTTGGAGCTGGTGGCGCACGCCGAGCCGCTGCAAGTGCTGCCGCACCCGTCGCCGGTGCTGCACGCCATGACCGCGAGCGGCGTGGTGGCTTCCACCACGCGCATGTCCAGCACGAACTCGTCATCGGACAGGGGCAGGGTCTCGTCGAGGGTCGGGGCCTCGGGGATCAGCAAGGACATCGGACACGTTCCTTAACTAGAGGGCTGGGTGTGGTGCATCCTGATCCGCGAGTCGCTCAACTCATCGCGGGCCAGGAGATCGTGACCAGACCGTGGGCCTTGGCGAGAACCGCCGCACGATCGGGTATCCGAGGGGCGGTGCCGGTCGGCCAGAAGGCGATCGTGGGAGCCGGGCCGCTCCGGGCGCTGTGGTCCCACGCCTGGATCTGCTCGACCATCGCGGTCGCGGCCTCCTGGCCGTGCGATCCGTAGGCGCGCGCCCCGAACTCGAACCCGGCACCCTCGGCGGCCGGGCGTATCGCCAGGTAGGCGAATGAGTCACCCCGTACGACTCCGAAGGGGAACCAGGTACCGCGCTCCCCGGCCAGGTCCGTTCCCTGCTCGGCGGCGACCCTGCAGAATCCGGGCAGAAAGGACACGAACCACAGGTGCAAGTCGGCGAACGACACTCCGTTCGCGATCGTGATGCCGGACCACGCCTCGGTGCGCCCGCTCGCCAGAACACCGTCGAGCAGACCCGGACTCTCTGGCGCCCCGTCGTCGAACTGGAGGTCGATGTGGTGGCCATGGGTGTCGGGGAGCCGGAATATCTGGTCGATGTGTTCCCCCTCGCCCTGCATCGCAACGAATCCGCACACTTCGGCGGAGTCGCTCACCAGGTGGCCGGCCTCGCGGTGGAACGCGATCGAGCGCGTGACGCCGTTCATCCGCAGCGGCACGACGAGCACGCCGTCCTCGGCCAGCTGCTCCAGCCAGGCCGGCGGGATGTCCCAAGCGCCGACCGTCACGATGATCGCGTCGAACACTCCCAGGTCGGGCACACCGCGCTCGGCGTCGGCCAGGATGACCCTGACCCGGTTGCCGTACCCGGTGGCCGCCAGGGCAGCAGAAGCCCGGTCGGTCACGTCCTGGTCGATGTCCACGCTGACCACACGCCCATCGGGGCCGACGATCTCGGCCAGGAGCGCGGCGTTGTAGCCGCCGCTCCCGTATTCGAGCACGTTCATGCCCGGCTGGATCCCAGCCTGTTCGATCATCCGCGCCTGGAGGAACGCTGCGCTGGTCGAGGAGACCAGCACTCCACGCCCGTCGGTCTTGATCGCCACTGACTCATCGGCGTTGTAGGCAACCTCCATCGGGGTGCCGTCCGGGACGAACGCGTGCCGGGGCACCGCGCGGAACGCGGCCTCAACCCGGGCTGATGTGATGTGCCCGGCGGAGACGAGCTCGTCGGCGAGCTTGTCGCGCAGCTCGGCGGCGCGGTCAGCAGTCGCATTTGTCAAGGTAATCCCTCTCTGGAGGTACGGAGCCGATCACTGAGGAAGCTCGATGGAGGCGCTGTCTTTCGCCACGGACGGCGATAGACAGACGGGGGTGGGGGCAGGCCGGCGCGACGCCGTCCGGGTGCGCGGGGCTGCCTGGCCACGAGACCACCTGCTCGGCGATCTCCTCCTGCCGGGCGGCCGCGGCCCTCAGGTCGTCGAAGGTGTCGGCGTCCAGGTCGGGTTTGGCTCCAGCGAGCAACCCCTCCTGGGGGAACGCCCTTTCGCGGAAGGCCCAGAAGCGGCCCCGGTCACTACGGATCAGTCGCCAGCCCGGAATCGTGTGGCTCGTGGACTCGGGCATCATGGCTCTACGCTTCTTCACGGGTCAGGACCTCGATTCCTGATCAAGGCCCCGGAACTCCCCTCGGTGTTCGTCGCGCCGGGGGCCGGGGCCGTTTTTTGTCGTGAGGGCGCTGGTAGAAGCAGCCCTTGGGGATAGCGTTGTCGGCACCACTACAGGGTCTAGGCGTGGACTGTCCGCAGGGTGTCCGCGAGTCTGCGGACACCACTGTGCGGACACGGCAAGGAGCACCACGTGGGCTTTGAAACGTTCGGTGAGGTGCTTCGACGTCTACGTGCCGGAATGTCACTCCGCGAGCTGGCTCGTATAGCCCACTGCAGCAAGAGCTACATCGCCGATCTCGAAAGCGGACGACGGTCACCGACCATGACGGTCGCCACGGCACTTGACAAGGCTCTCAGGGCGAACGGTCAACTCGTAACCCTGGCTGACCGCAGACAGTGCGCCGTTGTCTGGCCGGCGGCAAGCATGGAGGCACTACCACCTGCCGAGGAGGTCATGACGGATCCTCGTCGCTACGTGGGTGGGTCCGTGGTGAAGGAGCTACGCCTCCGGCTCGACGCAAGCAAGGCGGAGGATGGCACTCTCGGATCATCAGCGGCTCTGCCTGGAGTGCGGGCCGTGATCACGGTCGTGCAGCACTGCGTCCGCGAAGTTCGCCCTCAGATTCGGGGGCAACTGCTGACGGTGGGAGCGGAGGCCGCCGAATTCATCGGCTGGTTGTACCGCGATCTACGGGATTTGCCCACGGCAACGTACTGGTACGACCGGGCGGTCGAGTGGGCGCAGGAAGCCGACGACAGCCCCATGCAAGGCTATGTGTTGCTACGCAAATCTCAACTCGCCTATGACCGGCAGGACGCCTTGAAGGTGCTGACGCTGGCGGAAGCGGCGCAGCACAGCAGCACGCGGCTCCCGATCGGGGTGCGAGCAGAAGTGCTGCAGCAGCAGGCGTTGGGACTGGCCATGATGGGGGACCCGGTGCGCGAGGTCGAGATGAAGCTCGACGAAGCGCGCGGATTGCTGCCCGGCGTATCGGAGGAGCCGGGGACACTCGGCAGTTCCTTCACGGAGCACGTGCTGTTGCTGCGCAGCAGCGCGTGCTTCACCGAGGCGGGCAAGCCCGCCAGGGCGGCCGAGATCCTTGAGTCGATCATCGCCGGCGGCAGCCTGTCATATCGCGACGTCGGCTACTTCCAGGCCCGTCACGCGGCCGGTCTGGCCCTGATCGGCGAACCCGATCAGGCGGCCACCCTGGGGCTCGCAGCGGCGCGCGTTGCGCGGGCTACTCGTTCGTGGCGGACGATCACGGTCTTGGGCGATGTGGTGGAGTCGATGGACCGCTGGCGGCGTCGGCCGCAGGTGCGCGCCCTGCGAGACTTCTTAGCTGATCGTCCTGTCGCGTAGGCGTCCGTCCCGCAGCCACTCGGCGACCGTTCGGATCACCGCGGTCTGCCATGCCTGGCTTCGGGGGTTGTGATACTGCGGGTCATCGTGGACGGCGAAGGTGTGCTGTGAGCCTTCGACCTCGACCAGGTCGCACGGGGCGGTGAACCGGGGCACGGCCGCTCGAGAGGACTCGATCGGCACGAGAGTGTCCTTGGTGCCATGCACGATCAGGGTCGGGGCCCTGATGGAACCGAGGATGGTGTGCGGCTGCAGCCAGAAGACCTCGTTGAGGAGTGGTCGGCCGTGGCGCAGAGTGGGGGTGAAGGTGATGGATCCCTGCTCGGTGAGCTGGCGGGCGACGTCTTCATCTAGATAGTCGTCGTGCCAGTAGGGGCGGCTGTCGATGGTGCGCTTCTTGTAGTCGAGCTGGGGGTTGAGCAGTACCAGCCGGGACACTTCGTCGGGCCGGTGGGCGGCGTAATATCCGCAGATGCCGCCGCCGAAGCTCGTGCCGAGCAGGCTGAGTCTGGGGGCCTCGGTCGTCTCGCGGAGCTGTCGTAGCGCGGCGCGGATGTCGTTGAGGATGGTCGAGAGGGTCAGTTCTTCTTGTCTGCCTTCACTCTCGCCGTGGCCGCGCAGGTCGAAGCGGAGCGATGCCAAGCCGTGGTCGCTCAGTCCGCGGGCCATCCGGGTGAAGAAGCCGCTTTCGTGACGCGTCACCCCGCCGCCGTGAACCAGGACGACGGCGTGTTCTGGCGGTCCATCTGGTGTGACGAGCGTTCCAGCGAGCTGTTGGCCGTCGAGAGTCCGGAAGGTGATCTCATGCTCTGTGGACGTCACCTTCAGCAGCATAGGCACAGCCCTGGACCGGTGGAAGCATCCGCGGTGGTCCGGAGAAGGGGACGCAGTTCAGGGCGAGATGAGCGGCAGGCGTCGGTCTGCGACGTGGCCCACGTTGCAGCAGGGCATTGTCGCCCCGCCGAGCGAGATCAACACTCCCCAACAGAGCAGAACGGCCCGGCACCGATTTACGGTGCCGGGCCGTTCTGTTCCGGCCGACGTTGCTCAACAACGACAACTAACGACAAGCTTTTCCCAGCTCAGCGCCCATTTCCGGGAAGATCGCAGAGGCCGGAAAACCGGGCTGTCAGACGTCGTAGTAGAGCTCGAACTCGTGGGGGTGCGGGCGCAGGCGGATCGGGTCGATCTCGTTCTCGCGCTTGTAGGCGATCCAGGTCTCGATCAGGTCCGGCGTGAACACGCCGCCCTCCAGCAGGTACTCGTGGTCGGCCTCCAGGGCCGCGAGCACGGCGTCGAGCGAGCCCGGGACCTGCGGGATGTTGCGGGCCTCCTCCGGGGGAAGCTCATAGAGGTCCTTGTCGACCGGCTCGACCGGCTCGATCTTGTTGCGGATGCCGTCGATGCCCGCCATGAGCTGGGCGGCGAAGGCGAAGTACGGGTTGCAGGAGGGGTCGGGGACCCGGAACTCGATGCGCTTGGCCTTCGGGTTGGAGCCCGTGATCGGGATGCGGATGCACGCCGAGCGGTTGCGCTGGGAGTAGACCAGGTTCACCGGGGCCTCGTAGCCGGGCACCAGGCGGTGGTAGGAGTTGACCGTCGGGTTGGTGAACGCCAGCAGCGACGGGGCGTGCTTGAGCAGGCCGCCGATGTAGTAGCGGGCGGTGTCGGACAGGCCCGCGTAGCCGACCTCGTCGTAGAAGAGCGGCTCGCCGTCCTTCCAGAGCGACTGGTGGCAGTGCATGCCGGAGCCGTTGTCACCGAAGATCGGCTTGGGCATGAAGGTGACCGTGTGGCCGTGCTCCAGCGCCGTGCTCTTGACGATGTACTTGTACAGCATCAGGGTGTCGGCGGCCTTGAGCAGCGTGTTGAAGCGGAAGTCGATCTCCGCCTGCCCGGCCGTGCCCACCTCGTGGTGCTGCATCTCGACGTCGATCCCGGCGTCGATCAGCTTGCGGACCATCTCCGAGCGCAGGTCGGTGAAGTGGTCCATCGGCGGGACCGGGAAGTAGCCGCCCTTGAAGCGCGGCTTGTACCCGAGGTTGCCGCCGTCCTGGGCCTTGCCGCTGTTCCAGGCGCCCTCGATCGAGTCGATGTGGTAGTAGCTCGAGTGGGCGTTGGTCTCGAACCGCACGTCGTCGAAGATGTAGAACTCGGCCTCGGGGCCGAAGTAGACCGTGTCGGCGATGCCGGTGCCCTTGAGATACTCCTCCGCCTTGCGCGCGACGTTGCGCGGGTCACGGCTGTAGGCCTCGCCCGTCAGCGGGTCGTGCACGAAGAAGTTGATGTTGAGCGTCTTGTGCTGCCGGAACGGGTCGAGGACGGCCGTGGACGGGTCGGGCAGCAGCAGCATGTCCGACTCGTGGATGGCCTGGAACCCGCGGATCGACGAGCCGTCGAACATGAGGCCGTCGGTGAAGACGCCGGCCCCGAAGTTCTCCGAGGGGAACGTGAAATGGTGCGTCGTCCCCGGCAGGTCGGTGAACCTGACGTCAACGAACTGCACCCCTTCGTCCTTGATGAACTTCAGGACGTCGTCGGCGGAGTTGAACACGCGAACCTCCCATGGGACGGGCTAACAGCCCGAAAGTATGCCTGTGCCGTTACCGCCCCGTGTCTCGTTTGTTTCACCCGTGTTAAGCGAACGTCGCCTCCACGGTAGTCCTCAAGTCCGCTAAGGACGGGTATGGCGGGTCTTTCCTTTACCCGAGTTTCACGTCCCCGACGTCAGCTTCCGGCAGGCTCCCGGAGGCGTGTCGTCCTCGGCTCGGGAGTAGGGATCCACGGCGGGACCGGTCGTCTTCACGTCGTTCGACGAGTCCGGATAGAAGGGGTGGACGAAGCCGTCGTCTATGTCGCACCGCGAGGGGGCCACACCCCCGCCGTTCCACTCGTTCACCCAGAAGCGCAGCCGGTCACCGTCCCGCCACGCCTGCACGACGCCGACGTTGTGGGCGACGAGCCTCGTCACGGTGTCCGGACGGTCCGGCCGCCGGATCGCGTACACGAACAGGTAGTTGACCTTGACCCGGACGCCCCTGAGGCCGTTCTCCTCGAAGGCCGACAGCCGGGTCTCGCCGTCCACCTTGACGGTCCGGGTGACGAGCTCGGCGCTTCCCGGCGCCAGGCTCGTCGTCCACTGGCGGCTGTGATACCCCTTCTTCCTCTCCGGCTTCTTGAGCCCCTTGACGAACGGCGTGCGCTGCTCCGGGTCCAGCAGGCGGATCAGCTTCTCCGGCCTGCCGCCCATCAGCACCTTCTCGTCCAGGTGCGAGGCCGTGAGGAGGTTCCTCGCGTGCCGCAGAGCGGCGGACACCTCCGTGCGGCCCAGTCCGCCCACCGCCCTGGCGGGTGGCATGACCAGCCCCTCGGCGCCGTCGGCGTACCCCTGAGCGGGCGAGCCGTCGAAGGGTGAGGCCTTCCCCGATTCCGCTCGCGCCGTCTCGGCGGGCTCGTTCGTCCCGGCTGTCCCGGCTGTTTCGTCGGTCTCTCCTGCCGCAGGGCCCGGGGGCCGTCTGGAGACGGCGGTACGGATCTGGTCGACGACGTCCGGCCGGTAGGAGACGAGGATCCCGGCCGCCGCGACCAGGACCGCCACGGCGATCGCCGCGTTCCGCAGCCTCCGGCGCCGCCGGAGGCGGGGATGCCGCGCCCACTCCCGCCCGGCGGCCTTGTTGATCCGCCGCCGTTCCCGCTCGTCGATCTGGGCCGTGAGCGCTTTGAAACGCTCGTCGATGTCGTCGATGTCGGACACGGATTCTCCGGGGGTGATCGCGAGGGGGTCGGCACAACATGATCCATGGCTTTCACGTGACGCCGGTAGCCGATGACCGGTACGGGACGCGGGCGGATGCGAGGGCGGCGTCCCGGACGGCTACCGTTGGGGCATGAGCAGCAAGCAGCCGCGTTGGACCCAGACCTGGCTCGGCGGCGTCAGGTCCGCCGGAGTCGATCTCGGCTACCCGGGGGAGCGGCTCGGGCTGCCCCGGGAGGGCAGCGGCTCGGTGGCCGGGTTCGGCCGCAGGATCGGCGCCATCGTGATCGACTGGCTGATCTGCACCTGGGCCATCACCCAGGGGCTCCTGCGGATCGACCCCGCCAGGGCGCCCTGGGTGCCGGTCCTGATCCTCGCCGCCGAATACCTCCTGCTGGTGGGCACCATGGGGATGACCTTCGGGATGCGCCTGCTCGGCGTCCGGGTCGCCGCGCTCGGCGGTGGCGCCCCCGGGTTCGTCGCCGTGCTGGTGCGGACCTTCCTGCTCTGCCTGGCCGTGCCCGCCCTCGTCTGGGACCGCGACCAGCGCGGCCTGCACGACCGCGCGGCGAACACCGTGGTCGTACGCCTCTGAGCCGGCCTCGCGCCCCGCTTCCCGCTTCCCGTTCTCACCCGCCCGCCGGGGCCCGCTCCGCGCTCGCGATCGAGTCCGCTCTCGTCCGCCCGGTGCCCGTCCCGCGCTCGTGATCGCGCCCGCACTACCCTCGTCCCTGCCCGTTTCCGGAGTCCGGGGTCCGGGTGGGGAGAGGCGATGGCACCGATTCCTTTTCCGGCCGGTGGCCGTCATACCGGGGGCGGCCGCGCCGGGCGGGACGCCGTACGGGAGGTATCGGGAGGTATGAGGTCGTGACCAGGGACGAGACAGGCCGGGACGTGGCGGAGGACGGCGAGGTCCTGGCCGCGGCGCTGGCCGGTGACGAGCCGGCGTTCGGCGCGCTCGCGGAGCGGTACCGGCGGGAACTGCGGGTGCACTGCTACCGGATGCTCGGCTCGTTCGAGGAGTCGGAGGACATGGTGCAGGAGACGTTCCTGCGCGCCTGGCGCAAAAGGGGGAGTTTTCAGGGGCGCTCGACGTTCCGGGCCTGGCTGTACCGGATCGCGACCAACGCGTGCCTGGACTTCCTCGACCGCCACCCGCGTCGCCCGCGCCCGCGCGAGGCGCCGGTGCTGGCCACCGCAGGGGTGTCGTCGCCGTCGCCGACCGAGGTCTTCTGGCTGCGCCCCTACCCGGACCGGCTCCTGGAGCCCGCCGCGCCCGCGGGGGCCGAGCCGGACGCCGCCGTGGTCGCCAAGGAGACGATCGAGCTGGCGTTCATGGCCGCCATCCAGCACCTGCCTCCCCGGCAGCGGGTGGTGCTGATCCTGCGCGACGTGCTCGGCTGGTCGGCGCAGGAGGCCGCCGCGCTGCTGGAGGTGAGCGTCGTCTCGGTGAAGAGCACCCTGCAGCGGGCGCGGTCGACGATGCGGGAGAACCTGCCCGCGCGGCGGCTGGAGTGGGCGCCCTCCCAGGATCCGACCGGTGAGGAACGCGCGGTGCTGCAGCGCTACATCGACGCCGTCGAGCAGGCCGATCCCGCCGTCCTGGCCGGGGTGCTGCGCGCGGACGCGTGGCAGTCGATGCCTCCGGCGCCGATCTGGATCCTGGGAGGGCCGGCGATCGTCGACGCGTGGCGCCCGGCCATGGTCGGCCCCGAGGCGTGGGGGGACTGGCGCGTCCTGCCCACCCGCGCCAACCGGCAGCCCGCGGCGGCGGCGTACGTCAGGCGTGCCGGCGAGTCCGAGTACCAGGGCTCGTGGCTCGGTGTCCTGCGGGTCGAGGACGGGCTGGTCACCCAGATCACGACCTTCGGCGCCGAGATCTTCCCGGCCTTCGGCCTTCCCCAGACGTTGTGAGGGGCGCCGGTGAGGACCCGGGAGACGCTGTGAGGGGCGCCGGTGAGGACCCGGGAGACGCTGTGAGGGGCGCCGCTGAGAACCCGGGAGACGCTGTGAGGGGCGTCGCTGAGGATCCGGCGGACCTTGTGAGGGGTGCGGGTGAGGACCCGGCAGGCGCTGTTACAGGTGACGGTGAGGACCTGGCGGAGGCTGTGGTGGGCGCCGGGGAGGGCCCGGTCCCCTCACCTCCCGGGCGGGCAGGGCCGTCGTTCGACGTGCGCAGGATCGTCGTCGAGCCCGGCGGCTCGCGCGTCCACGACGAGGCCGAGTGGCGGGGGGCGATCGTCCTGCTGGAGCGCGGGCGGATCGAGCTGGTCCGCTCCGACGGCGATCACCGGGCCTTCCGGCGCGGCGACGTGCTGTGGCTGGACGGGCTGCCGGTGCGGGCCCTGCGCAATCCGGGGCGGGAGCCCGCCGTCCTGCTCGCGATCTCCCGGCGACCCTCGCGGCACTGATCTCCCGTCCCGGGAATCCGGGCCGATTCCCCGTCCCGGGCCGATTCCCCGTCCCGGGAATCCGGGCTGATTTCCCCTCTCCGGACCGATTCCTTTCCCGGCGCCTCACCGTCATACGGGCACACATCTCATCGCGGATCATTACGAAGGGGAAGATCGTGAACGACATGCAGAAGCGGGTCCAGGAGGCGGCCGACAAGCTCGTGGAGTCCGGTGCCGAGCGGGGCCTGCAGGTCGCCGCGTACCGGCACGGCGAGCTGGTGGTCGACGTCGTCGCGGGCGTCGCCGATCCGGCCACCGGGCGTCCCGTCACGCCGGACATGCCGTTCTGGAGCGCCTCGACCGGCAAGGGCGTCACCTCGACCGTGGCGCACGTGCTCGTGGAGCGGGGCCTGTTCGGCTACGACACGCCGATCGCCGAGCTGTGGCCGGAGTTCGGCGCGCACGGCAAGGAGCGCGCGACCGTGCGGCACGCCCTGACCCACTCGGCGGGCGTGCCGGGCGTACCGGTGGCCACCACCCCGGAGGACCTGTGCGACTGGGAGGGGATGTGCGCGGCGATCGCCGGAGCCACGCCCTGGTGGGAGCCGGGTACCAGGAGCGGCTACCACCCCCAGTCGTTCGGCTACATCGTCGGCGAGATCGTCCGCCGGGCCACCGGCACGCCGATCTCCCACGTCCTGCGGGAGGAGGTCGCCGGGCCGCTGGGGGTGGCGGAAGAGCTGTACTTCGCCGTCCCCGGGTCCGAGCTGGGCAGGCTGGCCCGCCTGGAGGACGCGCCGAACGACTTCGAGATGCCCGAGGGGATGTCCGCGGAGACGATGTTCGCGGACATCCCGTTCTTCAAGGTCGTGGACGGCTACACGGCGGCACCGATGGCCGCGATGCCCGACGCGGCCTTCGGCAACCGCGCCGACGTGCTGACCTCCGACATCCCGGCGGGCGGCACCATGTCCGCCCGCGCCGTGGCCCGCATGTACGCCGCCCTGCTGGGTGAGGTGGACGGCGTCCGGCTCGTCTCGCCGGAACGGCTCCGCGAGATCACCGCGGTGGAGTTCGCCGGCATGGACGAGGTCACCGCCTTCCCGGCCACCAGGTCCCTCGGGTACGCCCTCGGCGCCACCGAGCTCCTCGACAGCCCCACCCTGTTCGGCATGGCGGGCAGCGGCGGGTCGGCCGCGTACGCCGACACGGCCACCGGGATCGCGGTCGCCGTGACCAAGAACCTCGTCTCCGGCGGGGATTTCGGCACCTTCGAGACCCTCGGCGGGCTCGTCCTGAACGCCGGTGGCGACCGCTAGCCGGGTGCCGTTGGCCGGGTGCCGTCCGACGCGAGCGGTCCGCCCCGCCGGTCCACCCGGCGGGGCGGACCGCTCGTCCAACCGCACGCCTGCCCGTGCGCGGGGTGCCTGCTGTGCGTGGGACGTCTTGGCGTGCACGGGTCGTTCGCCGCGCGCCGGTCGTTCACCGTACGCGGAGTGCCCGCCGCGCGGGTCGTTCACCGTACGCGGAGTGCCCGCCGGGCGCCGGTCGTCTACCGCGCGCAGGTGAAGATCGCGGTGCCGGGCAGGTGGTGGCCGCGCAGCGGGCTCCAGCCGCCCCACTCGCGGTCGTGGCCCGGCGGCCACTCGGGCTCGGTCAGCCCCCGCAGCGTCAGCCCCGACGCCGTGATGAGCCCGACCCAGTCGGCCATCGTGCGGTGGTGCTCGACATAGGAAGGCCGCCCGTCCTCGCCGATCTCCACGTACGCGGAACGGTCGAAGTAGGAGCGGTCGGAGGTGAGCCCGGCGGGGCCCGGGTCGTCGGGGAAGGCCCAGCGGACCGGGTGGCTCACCGAGAAGACCAGCAGCCCCCCGGGGCGCAGCACCCGGTGGATCTCGGCCAGGACGGCCCCGGCGTCGGCCACGAACGGCAGCGCGCCGTAGGCCGAGCAGGCCAGGTCGAACGTCCCGTCGCCGAAGGGCAGCACCTCCGCGTCCGCCTGGACCACCGGCAGCGCGGACCCGGCCTCCAGGTCGATCCGGCCGGAGTGCTGGAGCTGCCGGAAGGACAGGTCGAAGGCGGCCACCCTGGCGCCCTGCCCGGCCAGCCAGCGCCCGCACTGCCCGGCGCCGCAGCCGATCTCCAGCACGTCCTTGCCCGCGACGTCGCCCAGCAGGCGGGCGTCGGCCTCGTCGAGGCCCTCGGGGCCCCAGACAAACCCGGCGTCGCGCAGGAACTCCCCGTGCTCCGATTGGTACTCGTCGGCGGCGCCGTCCCACCAGCCGCGGTTGGCCCGGGAGGTGGCCGCGGCGTCCACCCGGTGGCGGCCCACCCCGGCGAGGCTCATCAGCGCATCTTCGGGCGGGGCATCTTCGCGCCGCGCGGCAGCGGGCCCTTGGGCATCGGGAGCGTCTGGGGGAGCGCCTTCAGCCGGTTGTTGATCTCGTACAGGGCGGGCTTCTTGAGGTTGCGGGGCAGCTTCATCAGATGCCGCTGCAGCTTGGCGAGCGGGATCTGGCCGTCGCCGTCGCCGGACTGGACGTCGTAGACGGGGACGTCCAGCGCGACCCGCTGGACGCGCTTCTTCTCGGCGACGAGCATCTTCTGCACGCGGCTGCCCGGCCCCTCGGAGACCAGGATGATGCCGGGGTAGCCGACCACGCGGTGCACGATGTCCTGGTCGCGGGTGACGGCGACGGCGGGGGTGACCTCCCAGTTGCCGCGCATGCCCTGCAGGATCGCGGCGGCGGCGCCGACCTGCCCGTGCAACATGGAGTACTGGGCCCGCTGGGCGAGCTGGCCGAAAACCACCAGCCCGACGGTGAGGGCCAGCATGATCCCGATGAAGAGGAGATACCAGAACCAGCCCGTGACCAGGCCGATCACCACGCACAGCGCGAGCGTGCCCAGCGCCGAGGCGTAGACGATCGGCATCCCCTTGGGGTTTGCCTCCTTGATGATCTTCGCGATCATGCGGAGCTGCTTGATGCGCCCCGGGCGCTCTGAGTCTTCGGGCTTCTTGGCCATGTTCTGAAGGATACAAATCCAGGGCTCAAGAAGTGAAAACGTGACCTGCCGCGCTCCGGTCCCGGCACCGGGGGCGGGAGGGGGATCGTGACCGTACGTGTTCGCCGGGGCCGGGCGGCCCGTCGCGCGGGCCCGGCCACGGGGGCCGGGGGCGGAGAACCGGAAGGACCCCGCCCGGGAGCGGGGTCCTTCCGTTCGCCACGGATTTCCGGGAGGGGCTCAGATGTGCTTTTCCGGGAGGGTCTCAGGCGTGCTGGCGGGCCTCGACGGCCTGCTTGTACAGGCGGCCCGCCCGGTAGGAGGAGCGGACCAGCGGCCCGGAGAGGACCCCGGCGAACCCGATGGCCTCCGCCTCCTTCTGCAGCTCCACGAACTCCTCCGGCTTCACCCAGCGCTCGACGGGGTGGTGGCGCGGGGTGGGTCGCAGGTACTGGGTCACGGTGAGCAGGTCGCACCCGGCCTCGTGCAGGTCGCGCATGGCCTGGACGATCTCCTCGCGCTCCTCGCCCATGCCGAGGATGAGGTTGGACTTGGTCACCAGACCGGCCTGGCGGGCCTTGGTGATCACTCCCAGGGACCGGTCGTAGCGGAACGCGGGCCGGATGCGCTTGAAGATCCGCGGCACGGTCTCGATGTTGTGCGCGAACACCTCGGGCCTGGAGGAGAACACCTCCTCCAGCTGGGCCTGGTCGCCGTTGAAGTCGGGCACCAGCAGCTCGACGCCGCAGCCGGGCAGGAGCGCGTGGATCTGCCGGGCGGTCTCGGCGTACAGCCAGGCGCCGCCGTCGGGCAGGTCGTCGCGGGCGACACCGGTCACGGTCGCGTAGTTGAGCCCCATCTGCCGCACGGAGTCGGCCACGCGGCGCGGCTCGTCGGTGTCGTACTCCTTGGGCTTGCCGGTGTCGATCTGGCAGAAGTCGCACCGCCGCGTGCACTGGTCACCGCCGATGAGGAAGGTGGCCTCGCGGTCCTCCCAGCACTCGGAGATGTTGGGGCACCCGGCCTCCTGGCAGACCGTGTGCAGCCCCTCGCGTTTGACCAGCGCCCGGAGCTCTGTGTGGTTCGGACCCGCCCTGAACTTGGTCTTGATCCAGTCGGGCTTCTTCTCGATGGGGGTCTCGGCGTTGCGGACCTCGAGGCGGAGGAGCTTCCGCCCCTCGGGGGCGACGGTCATGCGAGCTCCTTCGTCGGTCGGGAGACCGAGGTGGTGCACGTCGAGGTGCGGTAGATGTCGTCACGCTCGCTCACCTCACCAGCTTATGTCCCGCCGCGGGTTGCGGCGGACCCGGGTCACGGCGGGGGTCACCGTGGGTGAGGAGACGCGGGAGAAGCAGGAGATACAGGGGACGCAGGAAACGCGGAGAACACGGAGAACACGGAGAACGCCGTCGCGACCGCTCCGGGCCCGGCTCCGAGCACGGCTCTGGGCCCGGCCCCCGCTCCGGGCACGACGCGCGCCGGAGCCGACGTCAGCGCCGGAACAGGTCCTCCTCGGGCAGCTCGAAGGCCTGCGCGCCGAGCGCCTCCGCCAGGTGCTTCTCGGCGTACGGCAGCACCTCGTCGACCACGATCCGGCGGCCGGTCTCGGCCGACAGCGAGGAGACCCCGGCGTCGCTGATGCCGCAGGGGACGATCCGGTTGTACCAGCTCGGGTCGTTGGAGCAGTTGAGCGCGAACCCGTGCATCGTGACGCCGCCGGAGACCCGGATGCCGATCGCCCCGACCTTCCTGTCCGGCAGGCCGTGCGAGGGGTCTCCGGCCACCCAGACGCCGCCGCGCCCCTCCACCCGGCCCGCCTGGACCCCGAAGTCGGCGCAGACGTGCACCAGGGTCTCCTCCAGGAGCCTCACGTAGGCGTTCACGTCCAGGGAGCCGCCGAGCCTCACGATCGGGTAGCCGACCAGCTGGCCGGGGCCGTGCCAGGTGATCCGCCCGCCCCGGTCGACCTCGACGACGGGGGTGCCGTCGGAGGGCCTCTCGTGCGGCGCGGTGCGTTTGCCCGCCGTGTAGACCGGCGCGTGTTCGAGCATCAGGCAGGTGTCGGGAATCTCCTCGGCCACCCGGCGCGCGTGGATGCGCCGCTGAAGATCCCATGCCTGCTCGTAGGGGAAGTCAACGCCAAGACGGACGATTGCCAGGTCACTCACGCCTCAAGAGTAGTTGACCCGTTCGTGGTTAAGACGTGAGAAGCCGAGGCTCGATGCGGAACTCCTTCGCTCCGCCCGCCCCGTCGTGCTCGACCTTGTAGGCGTAGGCGTCCGGATGCACGCTGACGGCCTGGATGAACTCGGTGCCCACGTAGTGCAGGGCGACGCCCTCGTCGGCGGCGTAGCCCTCCGGCAGCTCGCCCGAGGCCACCGCCTCGTGCAGCAGCCGGCGGCGCTGCGGCTCGGAGTTGTAGTGGACGCCGCAGGAGTAGGGGAGCATGCCCAGGCCGTCGGACCACACCCGCAGCGTCGGCCCGAAGGAGTCGGTGTTGCCGCCCACGTGCCAGCAGAGCGCCCCGGCGCTCTGGCCCGCCAGCACCACGCCCGCCCGCCACGCCTCCTCGAAGATCTCGTCGAGGCCGTGCAGCCGCCACAGGGCCGCCAGGTTGGCCACGCTGCCGCCGCTGACGTAGATGACGTCCTGGCTGAGCACCCACTCGCGCGGGTTCTCGACGTTGGTCATCGGGAACACGGTCAGGTGGCCGACCTCGACGTCCCACGCGCCGAAGGCGCCGTACATCTTCAGCAGCCACTCCGCGTCGTCGCCGGTGGCGGTGGCGAGCAGGCCCAGGCGGGGCCGGTCCTGGCCGGTGAGGTCGAGGGCGTATCTGAGCAGCGGGCTCGCCTCCATGGTCCCCTGGCGGCTGGAGGCGCGGAACGAGCCGCCCCCGATCGCGAGGATGTGCGACTGCCCGGGGCTGCCCATGTCTGTCTCCCAGTGGTTTCATCGGCCGGAACGCTGAAAACAGGGATCTTAGAGTACGGCGGCCAGTGCCTCGCCGAGGCGCGTATGCCGGAACGCGTGACCACTGTCGAGCAGGCGCCGCGGCAGCACCCGCTGGCCGGTCAGCACCCCCTCCTCGGCGAACTCCCCGATGGCCGTACGCAGCAGGAAGCCCGGCACGGCGAGCGGCATCGTGGGCCGGTGCAGGGCCGCCCCGAGCGCCTTGGTGAACTCGGCGTTGGTGACCGGCTCGGGCGCCGTCACGTTCACCGGCCCCGATATCTCAGGATTTTTCAGGATGTGCTGGACGGCGAGCACCCAGTCGTCGATGGAGATCCACGACCAGTACTGCCGCCCCGACCCCAGCGGGGCGCCCAGCCCCACCCTGAAGATCGGCAGGAGCTGCGACATCATGCCGCCCCCGCCGCTCAGCACCAGGCCGGTACGGAGCCTCACCACCCGGATGCCCGCCTCCTCCGCGGGCGCCGTCTCCGCCTCCCACGGCACCACGACCTCCTGGGCGAGGAACCCCTCGCCCGCGGGCGCCGTCTCGTCCACCGCCACGTTCCCGGTGTCGCCGTAGAAGCCGATCGCCGAGCCGGACAGCAGCACCGCGGGCTTCGCCGTCAGACCGGCGAGCGCGCCCGCCAGGGTCCTGGTCCCCTCGACCCGGCTGCGGACCACCTCGCGCTTGTAGTCCTCGCTCCAGCGCCGGTCGCCGATGCCCGCGCCCGCGAGGTGGACCACCGCCTGCGCGCCCTCCAGCGCCTCCCGCTCGACGACCCCCTTCGCCGGGTTCCAGAAGGCCTCGTCGCCGCCCTCCGGCAGCCGCCGGACCAAACGGACCACCCGGGCGCCGTCGTCCCGCAGAGCCTTGACCAGAGCCGATCCCAGCAGGCCCGAGGACCCGGTCACGATGATCGTCATGTCGTCCAATGTAATCGACCTCCCCCCGGATCTTCGGAAACCGGACGCCGGCCGGATTCGCGTCACCGCCGCGGGTTCACGAGGGCCGCCGCGGCACCGGTGAGAACGAGCCGGGCCGGCCCGCGACGTCGCGGACCGGCCCGGTGGGGGAGAACGGGTGACTAGCCGTGCAGGCCCAGCTGGTTCTCGAAACGGCCGTCCTCGAGACGACGCTTGATCGTCGTCAGGAAGCGGGCGGCGTCGGCGCCGTCCACCAGGCGGTGGTCGTAGCTGAGCGCCAGGTACATCATCGAGCGGACCGCGATGACCTCGCCGTCGGGGGTGTCAAGGACCACGGGACGCTTGACGACGGCACCGGTGCCCAGCATGCCGACCTGCGGCTGGTTGAGGATCGGCGTGTCGAACAGCGCGCCGCGGCTGCCGGTGTTGGTCAGCGTGAACGTGCCGCCGGTGATCTCGTCCGGGCTCACCTTGTTGGTGCGGGTGCGCTCGGCGAGGTCGGCGATCTTACGGGACAGCCCGGCGATGTTGAGGTCGCCCGCGTCCTTGATCACCGGGACGAGCAGGCCGCGCTCGGTGTCCGTCGCGAAACCGAGGTGCTCGGTGTCGAAGTACGTGACCTCGTTGGTCTCGCTGTTGATCGTGGCGTTCAGCTTCGGGTGCTGCTTGAGCGCCTCGATCGTGGCGAGGGCGAAGAACGGCGTGAACGTGAGCTTGACGCCCTCGCGCCGCTGGAACTCGGCCTTCGCCTGGTCGCGCAGCCGCGCGATCTTGGTGACGTCGACCTCGACCACGCTGGTGAGCTGGGCCGAGACCTGCAGCGACTCGACCATGCGCTTGGCGATGGTCTGGCGCAGCCGCGACATCTTCTCGGTGCGCCCGCGCAGCGTGGTGTCCACCACGACCGGCTCGGGAGCCTGCGGGGCGGACGCCTGGGCCGGGGCCTGGGCGGCGGCCTGCGGGGCCTGCGCCTGCGGCTGGGCCTGGGCCGCGCCGGCACGCTCGCGCTGGTCGCGGGCGGCCTCCAGCACGTCCTGCTTGCGGATGCGGCCGCCGACACCGGTGCCGGTCAGCGCGTCGAGGTCCACGCCGTGCTCACCGGCGAGCTTGCGCACCAGCGGGGTGACGTACGGGCTGTCGCCCGACGACGGCTGCGCGGCGGGCTCGGACGCCGCGATCGGCGACGGCGGCGCGGCCTGGGAGGGCTGGACGGTCTGCGGGGCCTGCGCCTGCGGCTGGGCCTGGGGGGCCTGCTGCTGCGGGGCGGGAGCCTGCTGCGCCTGCGCGGGGGCCTGCTGCTGAGGGGCGGGGGCCTGCTGCTGCGGGGCCTGCGCCTGCTGCGGGGCGGGCTGCGGGATCGAGGAGGCCGGCTGCGCCTGCTGCTGCGGGGCGGGCTCGGGCTCCGGCTCCGGCTCGGGGGCCTTCTCCTGCGCCGGGGCGGCGGCGCCCTCGGTGCCGTTCTCGTCGATGACGGCGAGCTCGGCGCCGACCTCGACGGTCTCGTCCTCGGCCACCACGATCTTCGTGAGGATGCCCGCCGCGGGGGAGGGGATCTCGGTGTCGACCTTGTCGGTGGAGACTTCGAGAAGCGGCTCGTCGGCCTCGACGCGCTCGCCCTCCTTCTTCAGCCAACGGGTGACGGTGCCCTCCGTGACGCTCTCACCGAGCTGGGGCATCTGTACGGACTTCGGCATGGGTTGTCTTCTCTCGCGTTCCGAGTGAGGGCTTGCGTTAGTTGTGGACGTGGAGCGGCTTGCCGGCCAGCGCCAGCATCGCCTCGCCGACGGCCTCGGACTGGGTGGGGTGCGCGTGGATGAGCTGCGCGACCTCGGAGGGCAGGGCCTCCCAGTTGTAGATCAGCTGACCCTCGGTCACCAGCTCGCCGATGCGGCGGCCGACCATGTGCACACCGAGCACCGGGCCGTCCTTCGCCGCGATGATCTTGACGGCGCCCTGCGTCTGCAGGATCTGGCTCTTGGGGTTGCCCGCGAGGTCGTAGGTGAGCTCGACGACCTCGTGGCCGCGCTCCCTGGCCTGGGCGGAGGTGATGCCCACCGAGGCGACCTCGGGGTCGGAGTAGGTGATCCTGGGCACGCCGTCGTAGTCGATCGGCACCGGGTTCAGGCCGGCGATGTGCTCGGCCACCAGGATGCCCTCGGCGAAGCCCGCGTGCGCGAGCTGCAGGGTCGGGATGAGGTCGCCGACCGCGTACACGCCCGGCACGCTGGTCTGGCAGAACTCGTTCACCGTGACGGTGCCGCGCTCGATCGCGATGCCCGCCTCCTCGAAGCCCATGCCCGCGGAGACCGCGCCGCGGCCGACCGCGACGAGCAGCAGCTCGGCGTCGAGGGTCTTGCCGTTGGCCAGGCTGACGACCACGCCGGTGTCGGTGGTCTTGACGCCCTCGAAGAAGACGCCCAGCTCCTGCTTGATGCCGCGGCGGCGGAAAGAGCGCTCCAGGAGCTTGGAGCTGGACTCCTCCTCCAGGGGCAGCAGGTGCGGCAGGCCCTCGACGATCGTCACCTCGGCGCCGAAGGAGCGCCAGACGCTGGCGAACTCCACGCCGATGACGCCGCCGCCCAGGACGACCACCGAGGTGGGCACCCGGTCGAGCCTGAGCGCGTGCTCGCTGGTGATGATCCGCTCGCCGTCGATCTCCAGGCCCGGGAGGGACCTGGGCGCGGAGCCGGTCGCCAGCACGATGTTGCGGCCCTCGTAGACCTCGGAGCCGACCGCCACCCGGTTCGGGCCCGCGAGATGGCCCTCACCCTCGATGATCGTGATGCCCTTGCTCTTGAGAAGGCCCTGCACGCCCTTCCAGGCGCGAGTGACGATCTTGTCCTTGAACGCGTGGACCGCGGGCACGTCGATGCCCTCGAAGCGGGCCTTGACGCCGTAGGTCGCGCTCTCCCGCGTCTCGTCGGCGACCTCCGCGGAGTGCAGAAGCGCCTTGGTGGGAATGCATCCCCGGTGCAGGCACGTACCGCCGATCTTGTCCTTCTCGATCAGCGCGACCGTCTTGCCCAGCTCGGCCGCCCGCAGAGCGCAGGCATACCCACCGCTACCGCCACCCAGGACGACGATGTCGTAGGGGCCGCTGCCATCAGCCACAGGAAAGCTCCTTGTCGGATCGGAATACCGTCTTCACGGTCGCGCCCCTCGTCGTGCCCTGGACGGCCGCGCGGATCCTCGATCGCATCCACGCCGCCGCCGGACCCGGCTCGGCGCCGTGCCGGTGCCCGCCCTCGGCCTGACCCCGGCAACCGCATCTTTTCATTTGTCTAGGTTGCTTGTGACCCGCTTGCGCGGCGTTACCGCGCGGGCTCGCCCGCGTGGCGCTCGGCCAGGCCGACGAGTGTCCGGGTGATCGCCCCGGTGCCGCCCTTCGGCGTGTAACCGTGGGGCTCACCCTTGTTGAAGGCGGGACCGGCCATGTCAATGTGTGCCCAACGGACCCCGTCCGGTACGAATTCCCGCAGGAAGATGGCGGCCGTCAGCATCCCGCCGAAACGCTCGGGGTGCAGGTTGGCGATGTCGGCCACCGGGGAGTCGAGACCCTTGCGGAGCTCGTCGGGCAGGGGCATCGGCCACGCGGCCTCGCCCTGCTCGCCCGCCGTCGCGACGATCTCCGCGCGGAGGTCGTCGTCGTTGCCCATGACGCCCGCCGTCCGCCAGCCCAGCGCGACGATCTGCGCGCCGGTGAGCGTGGCGACGTCGACGATCACGTCGGGGTCGTCCTGCCCGGCGCGGGCGATGCCGTCGATCAGGACCAGGCGGCCCTCGGCGTCGGTGTCGAGCACCTCGACGGTCTTGCCCGCGAAGCTGGTGAACACGTCGGAGGGGCGCTGCGCGGTGCCGCTCGGCATGTTCTCGGCCAGGCAGAGGTAGCCGACCGCGTTGACCTTCAGGCCCAGCCTGGCGATCGCCAGGAGCGCGCCGAAGACCGCCCCGGCGCCGCCCATGTCCGACTTCATCCAGTCCATCGAGGCCGTCGGCTTGAGCGACAGGCCTCCGGAGTCGAAGGTGATGCCCTTGCCGACGTACGCGAGCCTCTTGGTGGCCTCGGGGTGGCTGTAGGAGAGGCGGACCAGCCGGGGCGGGTTGGCCGACCCCTGGCCGACGGCGACGATGCCGCCGTAGCCGCCCTCCTTGAGCTCCTTCTCGTCCAGGACCTCCACCGACAGGCCGGCCTCGGTGCCCACCCGCTCGGCGATCTCGGCGAAGCGGGCCGGCCACAGGTCCGACGGCGGGGTGTTGACCAGGTCGCGGACGAGCGAGACCGACTCGGCCAGCGTGGTGGCGCGCTCGATCGCCGCCTGGGCGCCCTCGGCGTCGGTCAGCACGGTCAGCTCGGACACCGGGGAGCTCTGCTCTCCCACGGTGCGGTACCTGGTGAACGAGTAGGCGCCGAGAAGGCCGCCCAGCGCGGCGGCGCCGGCGTGCTCGGCGCTCGCGGAAGGCAGGGCGATCGCCACCCGGCCGGTGCCGGCCAGGGCGCGGACCGCGGTGCCCGCGGCGCGGCGCAGGACCTCGGCGTCGTAGCCGTCGGCGGGAGTGTCACCGAGGCCGACGACGACCAGCAGGGGCGCGGTCAGCGCGCCGAAGGTGGGGATCTTGGAGATCTCGCCCGGCTTACCCTTGGCGCCCACGCTCTCGAGCGTGGCGGCGAGCCTGCCGCCGAGCGCCTGGTCGAGGCCCTCGGCCCCGGGAGCGGGAAGCAGACCGTCCGGTCCGGTGTGGACGCCGACGACCAGCGCGTCGGTATCGAACGAGACAGCGTTGTCAGTTGGGGTAAGCCGCACAGTGGTCACGTAGGCCGATGCTAGTCGGGCTGGCGCAGTACGCATAAACGAGGGTTCGTCCTACGAATCGTGCTGCCCGATGGTGCTATTCGGGGTGGCACCATCCGGCGACTTGGTGCTAATGTCGCTAGCACTATGTTGCTTACCTTGGATCTGAACGATCCCCGGCCGCTGCACGAGCAGGTCGCCGAGGCGATCAGACGCGCCGTCGCCGAGGGTTCGTACGCTCCGGGAGACCGGCTCCCGCCGGCCCGCGACCTGGCCGCCGCGCTCGGCATCAACGCCAACACGGTGCTGCGCGCCCTGCGGGACCTGCGCGACGAGGGGGTGCTGGAGTTCCGCAGGGGCCGCGGCGTGAGCGTGCTCAGCCGTCCCAACCCGCGCAGCGTCATCGAGGAGAAACTGCGAGCCCTGCTCGACGAGGCGGTCCAGTACGGCTACCGCCACGACGACGTCATCGAGCTCATCAGGGAACTGTCGTGACCGGGCCGGGAGCCCGGTCCTTGGAAGGGGTGACCGACGTGGGGCTGCGAGCCCGATTCCTGTCCATCGCCGCCGGTTGGAGCGCGCTGGTGACCGCCGCGCTGATCGCCGCGCCGCTGGCGCTGCGAGACCGGCTGCCCGATCCGATCGCCACGCACTGGGGCGCGTCCGGCGCCCCAGACAACTCGATGCCGTTCGTCGCGTCGCTGCTGTTCCAGGCGGGCCTGTGGGCACTGCTCGCGGGCGTGGCCTGGGGGGTCGCGTTCGCCGGCACCGCGACGCTCAGGCGCAGGGCGAGCCGTATGGGGCTCGGCGCCCTGCTGGGCGGCGCCGGCCTGTTCTTCCTGGGGCTGCAGGCGGTCACGCTGACGGCCAACCTCGACGCCTCCGACTGGAGTCAGGCCGCCGACCTGGGGTGGGGCGCGCTGCTCGCGGTCGCGGGGCTGGTGCTGGGCGGCTGGCTCGGCGCCCTCGCCGCCCGCCCGGGGCCCGACGAGCGCCCCGAGCCGTCCGCCGTCCCCACCCGGCGGATCCCGCTCCGTCCCGGCCAGCGCGCGGTGTGGGTGTCCTCGGTGAGCAGTGGCCCGCTCGTCGCGCTCGGCGGCTCACTCCTGGCCGCGGGCCTGGGGCTCGCCGTGCTCGCCCTGATCGGCGGCGAGGGCGCGCTGTGGATCCCGGCGGTGATCCTGTCCCTCGTGGGCCTGCTGGGGGCGGTCTTCAGCTCGGTGCGGGTCCAGATCACCGAGGAGGGCGTCGTGCTCTTCTTCGGGCCGTTCCGCCTGCCCCGCAGGCACATCCCGATCGAGCGGGTGGAGCGGGCGTGGACGGAGGAGCGGTCCCCGACCGGCGTCGGGGGCTGGGGCGTCAGGGGGCTGCCGGGGGCGATGACGATCATGATCCGCGGCGGGGAGTGCCTCGTGGTGGGCTACGTCTCCGGTGGCCGCCTCGCCGTCTCGATCGAC
The DNA here is from genome assembly GCF_040295985.1 of Streptosporangium sp. NPDC002524. NCBI lineage: Bacteria > Bacillati > Actinomycetota > Actinomycetes > Streptosporangiales > Streptosporangiaceae > Streptosporangium > Streptosporangium sp. NPDC002524. The sequence goes on from NZ_JBEOWK010000011.1 coordinate 254,344, forward strand.
GACGCGGAGAGGGGCGCCGCCCTGCTGAACACCCTCGTGGACCGGGCGTCCACCGGCCCGTCCGCCCGCTGACCCCACCTCGCCGGCCTCCGTCCCCTGCCTCCCCTTCCTGCCCTTGCCCTTGTCCACGCTCCTGCCTCTGATTCGTCTGCAGCCCCTGTCCTCTCGGCCCTGTTCTCTCAGCGTTCTCTCGGCCTCCGTCCGCCGGGGTTCGATTGCCGGTTTTCGTTCCCTGATCCCTGTCCGTCGGCTTCCGCCCGCCGGCCCCGTTATGGCTTGCCCGTCCATCCCCGTTCTTCCTTCGGGCGTCCCCTTCCCTCGCTCTCAGCGGTGTTCCGGTTCTTCCTTGACCGTCTCCGCTGCCTTCCATTCCTTCCGCGTCCAAGCACCCGAAGGCGGTGTCATGCTTCGCCGATCCCCTGACCTGTGGTTGTTCCTGCTCGTCGCGTTCGGCCTGTCCTGGTTGTTCGCCCTTCCCCTCTGGCTGTCGGACGAGCCGACCGGCACGCTCATGTTCACGGTGATCGGGGTGGCGATGATGTTCACCCCGACGCTCGGGGTCCTCGCCGTCCGGCTGTACGACAGGCGGTTCGGGGATCCCGCCACCGGGCGCGAGTGGGCCGCGCGGACGGGCCTGTCGTCGGGCGGGAGCCGGGGCCGCGTGTTCGCGCTGGTCGCGCTGGCCTGGTTCGGCATCCCCGCGCTCGTCGTCGCCGCGATCGCGCTCAGTGCCGCTTTCGGCCTGCTCTCCGTCGACCTGCGGGAGTTCAGCCTGTTCCGCGCGAGTCTGGCGGCCGCGCCGGGCGGGCCGCCCCCGGTGGAGGCCGGAATCCTGGTGGTGACGCAGGCCATGTCGATGGTCCTGGTCGTCCCGCTGGTCAACTCGGTCGCGGCCTTCGGCGAGGAGTGGGGGTGGCGAGGCTGGCTGCTGCCGCGCCTGATGCCGCTCGGCACCTGGCGGGCGCTCCTGGCGTCCGGGGTGATCTGGGGGCTCTGGCACTTCCCGCTCACCCTGCGTGGATACAACTACCCCGAGCTCGGGGCGTGGGCGGCGCCGATGTTCGTCGTCTTCTGCGTAGCCTTCGGAGCCCTGCTCGGCTGGCTCCGCCTGTACTCGGGAAGCGTCTGGCCCGCGGTCGTCGGGCACGGATCACTGAACTCCTCGGCGGGCCTGGTGCTGCTCGTCGGTGACGCGGCCGACCCGCCGGTGTTCTTCGTCGCGGGGATCACGGGCCTGGTCGGCTCGGTGCTGCTGGCCGTGGTCTCCGCGCTGCTCTTCAAATACCGGCCGGTCGAGCGGCCGGTCCTGGTCGGGGCCGCGTGAGATCCCGAGTGGGGGCGGGTGAGGGGCGGCGCATGGGGGCCGAGCGATGTCCCGGGTGAGGCCGTGTGGGGGCGGAGTGAGGTCCCGGGTGGGAAGGCTCCTCGGGTCTCCCGAATCTCCTGAACCCGAATCTCCTGAATCTTCCGGGTCTCCCGAGCCTCTTGAGGCCGGGATCGGGGTCGGGATCGGGCTGAGGGGGAGGGGTCAGTTCACGAGGATCGTGCAGGCCAGCAGGGTCGTCGCGGTGGTGATCTCGACGAGGGCGCCGAGGACGTCGCCGGTGACGCCGCCGAGCCGTCGCACGGCCCTGCGCCGCACGGCCCAGGCCGCCAGCAACCCCACGAGCATGGCCAGGGGGAGACCGAAGGGGGCGAGGAAAGGCCCCAGGCCCGACATGAGACCCACACCGGGGGTGCCCGCCCCGAGGAAGTCTCCGGCTTCGGAACGGGTCGTGTCCACGTAGGCCATGTAGCCCCACCCGCCGGAGGACTCGGAGGACCACAGGTCGAAGACGCCGATGCCGTGGAGATAGGCCAGGGCCGCCGTTCCCGCGAGCACCGGCACGGTCACGGCCACCGCGACGCTCCGCCGTACGGTGCCCGCGACCATCGCGCCGAGCCCGTCGGGGCGTGCCGGGGGGATGCCAGCGCGGCAGGCCCAGGTGAGGGCGAGCCGTCCGGCCGCGCAGGCCGCGACCAGGGTGATCGCGCCCGCTCCCGCACCGGCATGGGTGACGGCCTCCTGCAGGGCCGCCACCTGGACCAGCAGGACGAGGACCAGTGTCACCACGCCGAAGGGGCCGATGTCCGACCGCTTCATGATCTCCAGCGCCCGCTCGGCGGGTTTCCCGCTGCCCAGCCCGTCGGCGAGGTCGGCCAGCCCGTCCAGGTGCAGCCCCCGGGTGAGCAGCGCCACGATCGCCACGGCCAGCACCGACGCCGGAAGCGGGGTCGTCCCCAGCCACAGCGAGATCGCCAGCACCAGCCCGCCGACGGCTCCGATCACCGCTCCCACCAGCGGGGCCACCGCCATCGCGATCCCTCCCGCGCGGCGGTCGACCACTCCGGGACGGACCGGGAACACGCTCAGCGTGCCGATCGCGAGACGCACCCCGTCGGCGAACGTGGACGGGCCGCCCTCGGCCGGGGGGGAGGGTTCGGACATGACCGATGATCGTAGCCGTCGGTCTCCCGGTGTTGTGACCGCGTACGCCATCGGATTCGGTGGCGTGCCATCTTGGGGACGATCTCGGCAGGGGCCTGTGCTGGGAGCCCGGTGAGGGCGTGCCGGTCACAGCATCAGAAAGGTTCGAGGAGGCGGCCGGCGACGACGAGGGTGACGTCCTCCGACTCCAGGGCGAGACGCTGGTTCAGCCGTCCGAGGGTGTCCCGGAACATCCGGCCACTGGCGGTGCCGGGCACCACGCCGAGGCCGACCTCGTCGGAGACCGCCACGACCCGGGTCCGGGTCTGCCGCCAGGCCGCCACCAGGTCGTCACACCGGGTCGCGACCGCGTCCCTGCCGTCCCTGCCGTCCCTGCTGTTTTCGCCGTCCTCGCGGGTGGAGCCGTCACCGCCCGGCCAGGCGTCGCACTCGTCGAAGACGGCGGCCACCCAGGTGCCGAGCCCGTCGATCAGCAGCGGGGTGTCGGCGGACCGCAGCAACGCGGCCAGGCCGGTGGTCTCGACGGTCTTCCAGTGGGCGGGCCTGCGGTCGCGGTGCGCCCGGACCCGGCGCAGCCACTCCGGGTCACCGTCGCCGGACGGGCCTGTCGCGACGTAGAGGACCTCGGGCTCCGCCGCCAGTCGCAGTTCGGCCTCCGCCGACTTGCCCGACCGGCTCCCTCCGAGCAGCAGGGTTCTCCTGGGCGGGGGGACCGGAGCGGGCGGGGGCTCGCCGAGGTCGACGATCGTGCCGTCCGGTACGACGCGCACCCCCCACAGCGCGGCACGCCGGACCAGTTCCGCCTCCGTGGGCACCCGGTGGTCGACGCCGACGGCCACCACGTGTGTCCGTTCGCCGACCAGACCTCGTCGGCGAAGGTCCCCCAGCCGTTCCGGCCGATCCAGCACGTCCAGCAGCACCAGGTCGAACGCCTTTCCCGCCCCACCGTCGGTGTCCTCCTCCCGTACGCCTCGCTCGTCACGCGAAGACCTGTCACGAGAGGATTCGTCACGCGGGGACTCGCCGCGTGGAGGCTCTTCGTACGGGGGAGGGGTGGCGTGCAGCACGCGCAGGCCGCCGGGGGTGGTGATGGTGAGGCCGTCCGGACCGGACGAGGCGTGGTAGCCGGGAGGAAGCGGACCGGACAACGGTAGCCGCGCCGGGCCGCCGGGCTCCACCGGACCGCCGAGGGCCTTCGAGCCGTCGAGTGCTCCCGAGCCACCGGCCGCCGTCGGACCGTTGGGCGTCACTGACTCGCTGAACGCCGTCGAGCCGTCGAGGGGTGACGAGCCGTCGAGTGCCACTGAGTCGCCGGAGTCGCCGGGGCCGCCGGGGCCGCCGGGCGGCGCTGAGGCGTCAGGTGTCAGGGAGCCGCCGGGTGTCACCTGGACGTCGAACATCACGGAGATGGGGCGGCGGCCCGGCGTGGCACGGGCGCAGGAGGCGCACCCGCAGTCCGGGGACGGCCATCCGCCCGCGCTCGCCGTACCGGAGATCAAGATCTTCACGCTCGCTCTCCTGCCTGGTCGAGAAGCCGGCCGGGAGGCCGGGCGCCTCCCTCTCCGGGCAGAGGCCGACGACCCCCGCGGCGTGCCGAGGGTGCCGGGAACGTCCCGGCGGCGGAGCACGAGGTCATGATCTCGCCTTCATGCCCGGGAGTGCCCGGGGGAGGTAGTGTTCGCTGAGCCGCCGAGGGGCACCGGCAGGATCCGCGAGAAGGGGCTATGGCATGACGTGGCGCTGGCGTTACGAAAACGCGAATGGTGGCGAGGTGGTCGAGGGTGTTTCGCCGTCCGACACGTTCCCGAGCCAGGCGGACGCCGAGTCGTGGCTCGGTGAAAGCTGGCGTGAGCTGCTGGATTCCGGAGTCGAGAAGGTCACCCTGCTCGAGGGCGAGCGTGTCGAGTACGAGGGCATGTCACTGCGCCCGGAGTGAAACTGGGTGAACGGTGAACCCGGGTGAACGGTGGACCCGGGTGAACAATGGACCCGGACGAACGGAGAACCCCTCGGACCCTCGCCGAAGACGAGGAACCGAGGGGTTCTTTCCCGTTCCGCGCACGAACGCGTGAGGCGTACGAACGCACGAACCGCTCGAACGCACGAACGCGAGAAGCCAGGTCAACGCCACCGGCGTTTACCACGACCGTTCACGGTGACCGTTCACCCAACCGGCACCTGACCGGCCACCGTCCTACGGACGTCGCTCGGGGCTCACGGTCTTGGCGGGGTCGCGCTCGACGATCGGGCCGAGGATGTCGTCGATCTTCCGCAGCACCTCGGACTCCAGCTTCACCCCGGAGGCCTTGACGTTGTCGCGGACCTGCTCGGGCCTGCTGGCCCCGACGATGGCGGAGGCCACGTTGGGGTTCTGCAGCACCCAGGCCACCGCGAGCTGGGCCATGGACAGGCCGAGGTCGGCGGCGACCGGCTCCAGCTGCTGGACGCGGGTGAGAACGTCGTCGATGAGCATCCGGGAGATGACGTTCTTCCCCCCGGTCTCGTCGGTGGCCCGGGAACCGGCGGGAGGCGGCTGCCCCGGCCGGTACTTGCCGCTGAGCACGCCCTGGGCGATGGGGGAGAAGACGACCTGGCCGACGCCCTCCTTCTCGCTCAGCGGCACGACCTCGGCCTCGATGACCCGCCACAGCATGGAGTACTGGGGCTGGTTGGAGACCAGGCGGTCGAAGCCCATCTCGTCGGCGATCTTCAGTGCCCGGCCGATCTGCTCGGCGGTCCACTCGCTGACGCCGACGTAGAGGACCTTGCCCTGGCGTACGAGATCGTCGAAGGTCTTGAGGGTCTCCTCAAGGGGCGTCTCGTTGTCGAAGCGGTGCGCCTGGTACAGGTCGACGTAGTCGGTCTGCAGGCGGCGCAGCGAGCCGTGCAGCGCCTCGGTGATGTGCTTGCGCGACAGCCCTCGGTCGTTGGGGCCCGATCCGGTCGGCCAGTAGACCTTGGTGAAGATCTCCAGGGACTCGCGGCGTACCCCCGCGAGAGCGCGGCCGAGGACCTCCTCCGCCTTGGTACCCGCGTACACGTCGGCGGTGTCGAAGGTGGTGATCCCCTCGTCGAGCGCCGCTTGCACGCATTGCCTGGCGGCGTCCTCCTCTACCTGGGAACCGTGTGTGATCCAGTTGCCGTAGCTGATCTCGCTGACCATGAGACCGCTGCGGCCAAGGTGGCGGAATTCCATGGTCCGAGGTTAGTAGGCGCCATATTTCATGGCGATTCGGGATAGCCTGCCGGGCGTGTTGCGGTTGATCACTTCTCGACGGGTACGGCTCGCGCTCGCCGCGGCGGCGCTGGTGGCGGGCGTCGTGGCGGTCGCCCGCCTGTGGCGCCGTGCGGATGAGCGCCGTGCGCATGAACGCCGTGCGGATGCGCACCGTGTGTATGAGCGCCGGGCGGGGAGGCGCCGGGCCGCCTTCCCGATCGAGACGATCGAGACGGTCGAGACGGTCGAGACGGTCGAGAGATCCGGGGTCGCCTCCCCGGCCGGCGGACCGGACTCCGGAGCCGGGCGCGCGCCGCGATGGCCCCCCGCGCCCGTCCTCGGCACCCCCACGGACGAGGATCTCAGGCGGTACGCCGCCGGACCCCCCTCCTCCGCCAGGACCGCCGTGGAGCGGATGTTCGAGCGGGAGCCGCGGACGCCGGCGGAGCCGCTGGACGAGGCCACCCGGGGCCGCCTGGTCCGCTGGGGCGCCATCGGGATCGGCCTGTGCCTGCTCGTCTTCGGCACGCAGGTCCTGGAGAGCGCGGTCTTCTCGAACGGAGGGGAGACCGTCGAGGCGACCGATTCCCGGAACGCGGACGAGCAGTGTGAAACAGACCCGGATGTCCAGTTGACGCCGGGATCGCACTACGTCTCCGACAGGGAAAGGCGGGTCTGGGGCTTCACATGTGTGGGCACGGATGAGTTCCGGCACGCCGAGCAGTTCTCCTCCGGCACGGAGCGATATCTCCATCCGGTGGGCCCCGTCCAGCCGCGGGAGATCCCGGTCCCTGAGGTGACCGCCAGGGCTCCCGTGGCTCCCGTGACGATTTCCGACACCGACTGCCGTCCGCGGGCGCGGACCCCGCGGGTACGGGCGATCGACCCGAGGGTGACCCGGGCGGTGAACCACCAGTGGCGCCGCGTCGAGAGGTGGCTGGAGGCCAACGCCCCCGCGACCCTCCGCACCCTGGGCAAGCCCGCCAGAGCCCGTACGATCGCCGTCGCCGAGGCGCAGATGGGCCTGCGCTTCCCCGCCGACCTGCGCGCCTCCCTGCTACGCCACGACGGGGCCTTCGTCGTGGACGACATCTGGCCGTTCGGGTTCCTCGGCAACCGGAACCACGGGGTCCGCGAGATCCGCGACACCTGGCGGCGGCTGTGCGGGATGGACGGAGAGGTCGAGGGTACGGACGACGACGCGCGGACGGAGTGGTGGGACGGGCGGATGATCCCGTTCGGCTCGGACGGGAGCGGCGACCACCTGGTGATCGACTCCGTGGTACGCGACGTCGGCGGCACCGATCACGAGGGCATGATGAGTTTCCTGCCCGGCGGCGTTTCGGTCGGTTCGTACTACCGCCTGCTGCGGGCGACGGCGGACGTCCTGGAGACCGGCGGCTCCATCGGTCACTGGAAACCGGTGGTCACCGGCGGTGAGCTGAACTGGAAGATCATCGGGGAGTGACCGTCGGCCGGGACGCCGCGAACTCAGGCCGTTCGGAAGTCAGGCCGTTCGGAAGTGAGGCCGGTTCGTAAGGGCCTCACCCGTGAGGGGCTCACAGATGAGGGGCTCACCGGTGAGAGGCGAAGCCGGTGGAAAACGGAGAACCCCGTCCGAGGCACGAAGAACCCCGCCCCCTCGTGGAGGGGACGGGGTCCGGGAAGTGTTCGGCCGCGACGTCTCGCGGGCGCCGCGGGCGCCGCGGGCTCTGCCGCCGCAGGTCAGTTCTTCGGCGGGACCGGCCTGCCGCCGGGCAGCACGGCCGGCGGCGGGAAGCGCAGCTTGCGGATCTGCAGCGCGCGCATGGCGGCGTAGAAGCCCACTCCCTTGAGGTTCTCGTTGGGGAACTTCTCGGCGGTCAGCTTCTTCACCTTCCAGGACACCCAGATCGAGGTGAGCAGCACGCCGACCATCATGAGCGGCCAGCCGACCGTGATCACCGCGACGTAGACGTAACCCCGGACGTCCGCCGGGAAGGGGATCCAGGTGAGCAGCAGGATGAGGAGGGAGAACGGCAGGAAGTACTGGCTGGCGAGACGGCGGGAGTCGACCCAGTCGCGCGCGAACTTCCTGGCGGGCCCCTTGTCACGTGCGGGGAAGTAACGCTCGTCGCCACGCAGCATGCCCTCGCGCGCCTTGACGCGCTCGCTGGCCTGGCGTTCGCGGAGGTTCTTGTAGGCCTCTTTGCGGTTCTGGGGGGCGTTCACCGGCTGCCGGCGACGGCCTTCGGCGTCCCGTCGCTTGGGTGTGGGACGCCCCTTGCCCGCAGGCTTAGGATCGTTAGCGGAGGCGGGGGAGTCGTCCGCGGTGGTCTGGGTACGTCGGAACACAACGCCAGCCTACCGGGACTGCAACTTAGTGACGCCCCCGCGCGTTATGCGTAGGGTGAACCCTATGGTGGCTCCGGTGCTTTTCGGGGGCTGGACTCACTTGGGGTGACCCGAAGCGCATTGAAGAAGGGGACGGCCGACGCGCATGAGCGTGATGAAGAGACTTTCGCTGATCTTCAGGTCCAAGGCGAACAACGCGTTGGACAAGATGGAAGATCCTCGCGAGACCCTGGACTACTCATATCAGCGCCAGCTGGAGTTGTTGCAGAAGGTGCGCCGGGGTGTGGCGGACGTCGCCACCTCGCGCAAGCGCGTGGAGCTTCAGATCAACCAGATCGAGGCGCAGTCGCGCAAGCTCGAGGAGCAGGGCCGCAAGGCGCTCGGAGTCGGCCGCGAGGATCTCGCTCGCGAGGCGCTGACCCGCCGTGGCAGCCTGCAGACCCAGATCGCCGACCTCCGCGTGCAGCACGACAACCTGCAGGCCGAGGAGGAGAAGCTCACCACGGCCTCCCACCGGCTGCAGGCCAAGGTCGACTCCTTCCGTACGAGGAAGGAGACGATCAAGGCGACCTACACCGCGGCCGAGGCGCAGACGCGGATCAACGAGGCCTTCTCCGGCATCTCCGAGGAGATGGGCGACGTCGGCCTGGCGATCCAGCGTGCCGAGGACAAGACGGCCTCCATGCAGGCCCGCGCGGGTGCCATCGACGAGCTGCTGGCCAGCGGCGCGCTCGACGACTTCAGCGGGCAGCGCGGCGACGACATCCAGGCCGAGCTCGACCGCATGGGCGGCGGGCACGACGTGGAGCTGGAGATCGCGCGGATGAAGGCCGAGCTCGGCCAGGGCCCCGCGCCGCAGGGCGCGATCACGCCCGGCCCCGCCCAGCCCCACCAGCAGCCCCAGCCCCAGCCGCCGCACCACGAGCAGCCGCCGTCCAACCAGACGCAGCAGCTCCGCCAGCCGGGGGAGGGCCTGTGATCGTCCGCATCATGGGGGAGGGGCAGATCGACATCGCCCCCGCAGACCTCGACGTGCTGAACACGCTGGACGCCGAGCTGGAGGCCGCCATCGAGGCCGGCGAGGAGGAGGCCTTCCGGGTGCGGCTGCACGCCCTGCTCGACAAGGTCCGCCACGTCGGCAAGGCGCTGCCCGACGACAGCCTGGAGTCCTCGGAGCTGATTTTGCCTCCGGCCGACGCATCCATGGACGAAGTGCGGGAGATGCTCGGCAACGAGGGGCTGATTCCCGGCTAGCTTGGGCATATGGCACAAACCCGGTTCGCCCCGGACCGGGGCCTGACCAGGCGCATGGTGCTCACCATGTTCCTGCTCGGACTGCTCTACGTGGTCTTCGTGGCCGTGTTGATCACGCTGGGCGTCCGGGCCGTCGTGGTGCTGCTCATCGCCGGTGGCATCCTGCTCGTGCAGTACTTCATGTCCGATCGCATCGCGCTGTTCGCGATGCACGGGCGTGTCGTCTCCCCGCAGGAGGCCCCGGAGCTGCACGGCATGATCGACAGATTGTGCGCGCTGGCCGACATGCCCAAGCCGCGGGTGGCGATCGCCGACTCGGACGTCCCGAACGCGTTCGCCACCGGCCGTAACCAGAAGAACTCCGTGGTCTGCGTGACCACGGGGTTGCTGCGCCGCGTCGACGGCGGCGAGCTGGAGGGCGTGCTGGCCCACGAGATGTCCCACGTGGCCCACCGCGACGTCGCGGTCATGACGATCGCGTCCTTCCTCGGCATCGTCGCCGGGCTGATGACCAGGGTCGCGCTCTACAGCGGCCTCGGCGGGCGCGGGCGCGACGACAGGGGCGGCCTGCCGATCGGCCTGATCATCCTGCTCGTCTCGGCCCTGGTGTACGCGGTCAGCTTCCTGCTCACCCGGGCCCTGTCGCGCTACCGCGAGCTCGCCGCGGACCGCGCGGGGGCACTGCTCACCCAGCGTCCCTCCGCCCTGGCCAGCGCCCTCGTCAAGATCAGCGGTGAGATGGCCCGCATCCCGACGAAGGACCTGCGCGAGGCCGAGCCGTTCAACGCCTTCTTCTTCGCGCCGGCCCTGTCCGGCAAGGCGGGCCTGTCCGCGCTCTTCGCGACCCACCCGCCGCTGGAGCGGCGCCTGGACCAGCTCGGCAGGATCTCCGCCCAGCTCGGCCAGGGCGGGTGACGGACCCGCGAACGGGGGCGCCGGGCCGCGAGGGGGCCTGAGGGGCCGAACGGGGAGCGGGCGAAGGGGATCGAGGGGGGAGTGATCCGATGCGCTGGTGGGACGCGCTGATGGGGCGCGGCGAACCGGCCAAGGCCGACCTGGACGCGCTGTTCGCGCTGCCCTCGGCCGCGGTGACCCTGCAGGCCGCCACCGACCTGGCGCCGACGGGGGTGGGGGCGGTCTGCTTCCGCTCGGCCGAGGGCGGGGCGTTCGCCGAGCTGGAACGCGACGTCACCCAGCTGCTGGACGCCGGAGGCGGTCCCCCGGTGGAGGTGTCGAAGGACTCCTTCGGCTACACGTGGCTGCTGGTGCGCCGTACCCCCGACCTGCTCGGTGACCTCGTGACGGACCTGCACGCGGTCAACTCCTCCCTGGAGGCGGCGGGTTTCGGCCCCTCCCTGCTCTGCTCGCTGGTCTCCTTCGCCGCCCCCGACGGTCGCGGGCTCGCCCTGGTCTACCTCTACAAACAGGGCACCTTCTACCCGTTCGCCCCGCTGCCCGCCGGACGCGGGGGAGGGCAGGCGCAGCGCAGGGACAACGCGCTGGAGTTGCAGGTGCGCGGCGCGATCGGCGGCGAGCTGGAGATCGAGCCGGACCTCGGCCGCTGGTTCCCCCTCTGGGGCGCGCCCGGCCTCTGAGGGATCTCCCGCGAAGCCCTTCCCACACGGCCTTTCCGCGCGATTCGCGGGTCCTCTGGAACGCGCCATCGTGGCCGTCCGGCTTGAGGTTTGATGTACGTCCTGTGACCCTTTGCCCCCACAATGGGACCGGAAAATCATCACAGGAGAAGGGTGTGACCATGGCGGACCTCGCGTCCCTGCGGCCCGGGGATCCCGAGCACGTGCGGGAGTACCGGCTCACCGCCAGGCTCGGCGAGGGAGGCCAGGGAACGGTCTACCTGGGCGTTTCCCCGACGGGGGCACGCGTCGCGGTCAAGTTGCTCCGCGCGGACCTCACGCAGGACGAGGAGGCGATGGAACGCTTCGTCCGCGAGGTCAGCACGACCCAGCGCGTCGCGCCCTTCTGCACCGCCGCGGTGATCGACACCGGGGTCGACCAGCATCGCCCGTACATCGTCAGCGAGTACATCGACGGCCCGACGCTCGACGCGGTCGTGACCGGCGAGGGCCCGCGCGAGGGGGCGGCCCTGCACCGCCTGGCGATCGGCACGGTCACCGCGCTCGTCGCGATCCACCAGGCGGGGATCGTGCACCGCGACTTCAAGCCTTCCAACGTGCTGCTGGCCTCCGACGGCCCCCGGGTGATCGACTTCGGCATCGCCAAGGCGCTCGACCGGACCTCCACGCTGACCGCGATGGCGATCGGCACCCCCTCGTACATGACCCCCGAGCAGCTGGCCGGGGAGAACGCGGGGTCGCCCGCCGACATGTTCGCGTGGGGCTGCACGATGGTCTTCGCGGCGACCGGGCAGCCGCCGTTCGGCACGGACAGCCTTCCGGCGATCTTCAACCGGATCATGAACATGGAGCCGGACCTGGGGGCGATCGCCGATCCGGCGCTGCGCGACCTGGTCGGGCAGTGCCTGTCCAAGGACGCCGCCCAGCGGCCCGCGGCGGGCGAGGCGCTGCTGCGGCTGCTCGGCCACGCCGGTGGCCCGGGTGGCACGGGCGGACCGGGGGGCGCGACCGGTGCCGCGTCGCCCACCGCGCCGCGCGGCATCCTCGCCGAGGGCTCGGCCGCCGCGGCGCAGCAGACCGGCCCCGGCGGGAACGACCCCGGGCACACCGTGTACGGGCAGCGGCGTCCGGGCGGCGACGACCACGGCCGGCAGGGCCAGTGGGACCAGCGGCAGCATTCCGGGCCGCAGCCGTTCGCCCAGCAGGGCGGGCCCGGCGGGGGATACCCGGCGCAGGGCGGTCCTTCCGGCTACGCCCAGCATCCGCAGCAGTCGAACCCCCGTGGTCACGCCCCGCACCTTCAGCAGTCGGATCCGCGCGGCCACGCCCAGAACCCCGAGCACGCCCAGTGGCAGGACCCGCGCGGTCACGCCCAGCAGGCCGGGCCCCACGGCTCCCCGCAGCAGGGATCGCCCACGCGGCCCCTCTCCGGCGGATACCCCGGCCCCGACGGCTACGCGGGCGGCTACCCCCAGCAGGGCCCCGGGCAGCAGGGCCCCGGGCACCCGCAGCCGGGATATCCGGGGCAGCCCGGGACCCAGCCCTACGGCGGCCCCGCGACCTACCCCTCCTCCGAGGGCGCCCAGTACCGGAACCCGGCGCCACCGGCGTATCCGGGACAGGCGCCACCCGCCCGGAGCGAGCGCCGGGCGTGGCCGGCGATCGTGGGAGGGGTGCTGGTCACCGTCCTCGTGGTCGGTGGCGTCGTGTGGGCGCTGAGTAGCGCCGGCACCGACACGCCGGAGACCACCCGGGCGGACACCACGAGGGCCGCGAGCACCCCCACCCCCACCGCGCCGACGGTGCCGGAGGCCGACAACACGATCAAGCTGCCCGGCAGCTCGCTCACGCTCCACGAGAGCGACCGGGACCCGATCAAACTGAGCTCCTACAGTCTCGACTGGGACAAGACCCTCTACGTCCGCGAGCAGGGCGGCGGGCGGTTCGTCAAGAACGGCAAGTACTTCCAGTACACGGTCAACGCCGACGGCACCAAGGCGCTGGGCACCGACCGGATGTACGACGCGCAGAGCTACGCGATTGTGTCGATCATCGATCATCGATCCGGCGCGGCGAGTAGGATCAGGATCACCAAGGCGCCGATCTACCCGACGCTGCCGCAGTGGTCCCCGGACGGCACGCGCGGCCTGGTCACCCTCTACGAGGCGGTCGGCGACATCAGCAAGGAGTACGGTTTCGCGATCATCGACGTCGCCACGAAGAAGGCGAAGGTCGTCCGCGTGAAGGAGAAGGACGCGGGCAAGTGGAGCTATTTCTGGCGGGGCGACGGCAGGGCCGTCGGCACCTGGGCGCTCACCGGCAAGACCCAGCGCATCCGCTTCTACGACACGCAGGGCACCGTGCTGCAGACCCTGCTGGACGTGGGCACCCCGATCACGGTCGAGGGCGACGACATCTCCCCGTCCGGCTCGTCCCTGCTGACGTACTGCAAGGAGAGCAAGAAGGAGATCTGCGTCTGGTCCACCGGCTCCGACGCCCCGGCGAAGGTCCGGATCCCGTTCGAGACGGAGCGGCTCATCGGCTGGTACGACGACGAGCACATCGCGGGCTGGCGGCGCAGGGGCTCCGGCTACGAGGCGGTGGTGTTCGACTTCAAGGGGAAGGTGCAGCGGTTGCTGGCCACCAGCACCGACGCCAAGGAGTACGAGAAGCAGTTCATGCGCTTCACGCGAGAGGGCTGACATGAGGGAGTGGACCCACGCCGAGCACACCGCGGCCGCCGCCACGGAGATCGCCCGGATGGCCGACGTCCTAAAGGGACGTGACATGTCCGTTTCCGTACGGACCTGTCCCGGCTGGGATCTGGCGAAGCTCGTCACCCACACCGGGGGCGTGCACCGATGGGTGGCCGCCATGGTGCGCGACCTGGCCGAGCGGCGTCACGACCGCGACGGCATGGCCATGGGCCTGCCCGCCGACCCGGACGGCTACGCCGCCTGGCTCGGCGAGGGCGCGACCTTCCTGCCCGAGGCGCTGCTGTCGCAGAATCCGGAGGCGCAGATGTGGGCCTGGGCCGGGGACAAGCGGGTGCGGTTCTGGTCGAGGCGGATGCTCCACGAGACCCTGGTGCACCGGGTGGACGCCGAGCTCGCGCTGGGCGTCCCCGTCGTGATCGACGAGCACGTGGCCGCCGACGGGGTCGAGGAGTTCCTCGACGTCCTGCCGTACGTGAGGTGGAACCCGGACGTGGCCGACATCAGGGGCGGGGGCGAGACGATCTCCCTGCAGGCCGACACCGGGGCCGGGTGGGTGATCACCCTCGACCCCGACCGCTTCCACCACCGGCGGTCCCTGCAACCGGGCACCGTCACCGTGCTCGCCGCCACGTCGGCCGACCTGCTCCAGGTCGTGTGGGGGCGGCGCAGCCCCGACGACTACGCCGTCGAGGGCGACGGCGGGCTGCTGGGCTGGTGGCGGGGTCTCACCCGCATCTGAACCACGCCCGCCCGGCCCGGACACGCCCGCCCGGCCTGAACCACGTCCGCCCACCTGGATCTGAACCACACTCGCCCGGCCCGGACACGTCCGCCCATCCAGATCTGAACCATGCCCACCCGGCCAGGACGCGCCCGCCCGCCCAGACCTGAACCACGTCCGCCCACCCGCATCCGGATCACGTCCGGATGCCGGGATCCGGACCGCTGCCGGAATCCGGAGCATTGCCAGGAATTGCCAGGAATTGCCAGGATCCCGGAGCGTTGCCGGGATTTCGGGCCGTCCCCGCTCGCTCAGGGCCGTGTCCGCCCGCTCCGGGCCGGCTCGTGCCGACCTGTCGTGACCCGGCCGGAATCCAACCCGGCGGGCGGCAAAATACCCGTCCGGGATTCGGCCAAGACACGACAGGGCCCGCGCGGAGCTCGCCGCCGCGACCGGCGTCCCGTGGTGCCATGACTTTATGATCAAGATGTCTCAGGCGGTCGCCTCGGCCGTGCTCGTCTCCACGGGACTGTTCTTCGCCGGTCTGTCCGGCGGCACCGCGCTCGCGGACTCCGAGCCCTCCGTGGTGACAGCGGAGGGGAGCCGCCCGCAGATCACGATCGTGGGCGAGGGCACGGTGTCCACCACCCCCGACATCATGCGGCTGGACACCGGCGTCGAGGTGCGCCGGCCCACCGCGGGGGCGGCGTTCACCGCCGCCCGTACCGCCGCCGCCGCCCTGACGCGGGCGCTGCTCGCGGCCGGGATCGCGGCGAGGGATCTGCGGACCGACGAGTTGACCCTCGGCCCCGAGTACAAGGAATACCCCACGATCTCCGGCTACCGGGCCACGCAGGGCGTCGAGGCCATCGTGCGCGACATCGACGACGCGGACGACGTGGTGGAGGCCGCGGCCGCCGTCGGCGAGGCGGTCAGGCTGAACGGCATCTCCTTCGAGGTGTCCGACAACCGCGCGCCGCTCAGGCTGGCGCGCGACATCGCCTTCAGGGACGCCCAGAGCCGCGCCACGCAGTACGCCAGGCTCGCGGGCCGCGGGCTCGGCCGCGTCATGGAGATAAACGAGCAGAACGTCACCCCGCCGACGCCGGTCCTCGGCTTCGCCGCGGCCGTCGACAGGGCCTCGATCAGCCCCGGCCGCCGGAACGTGTCGGTCAGCGTCAGGGTGGTCTACGAGCTCGAATAGGCCCCGCGCACGCGGTGCTCCCCCGACCCCGGGTACGCGACAGGTCCCCGGCACGCGACGGGCCCCGGCGGGTCACCACCCGCCGGGGCCCGTCCACGCTGAGGCCAGGGAGACCAGAGAGAACAAAAGAACATCAGGGGAGCCGTGGGACGCCGGGCCCGGCCGGGAGGCGGGCCGGGGGACCGCTGGACCTCGCCCGGGTCGCGGCCCCGCCCCGGGACCGGGCCGGGACCCCGCTCCGAGGCCATGAAGGCCGGGAAGGCCGGAAAAGCCGGGAAGGCCCGGAAGGCCTGGGAAGACCCGGGAAGGTCAGGGCAGGGCCAGCATCCGGTCCAGGGCGACCCCGGCCCAGTGGGCGGTGTCGTCGTCCACGGTGATCTGGTTGACGAGCTGACCGGCGGCGAGCGACTCCAGCGCCCACACCAGGTGCGGCAGGTCGATCCGGTTCATCGTCGAGCAGTAGCAGACCGTCCGGTCCAGGAACGTCACGTTCTTGTCGGGGAACATGGCGCCGAGCCGCTTGACCAGGTTCAGTTCGGTGCCCACCGCCCACGAGGACCCGGCAGGAGCCTCCTCCAGCTTCTTGATGATGTACTCGGTCGAACCGACGTGGTCGGCCTTGGTGACGACCTCGTGCCTGCACTCGGGGTGGACCAGCACGTTGACGCCGGGGATGCGGGCGCGGACGTCGTCCACGCACTCGGGGCTGAAACGGCCGTGCACCGAGCAGTGGCCCTTCCAGAGGATCACCTTGGCGTTCTCGAGCTGCTCGACGGTGAGGCCGCCGTTCGGCCGGTGCGGGTTGTAGACGACGCAGTCGTCCAGCGACAGGCCCATCTCCAGCACCGCGGTGTTGCGGCCCAGGTGCTGGTCGGGCAGGAAGAGCACCTTCTCGCCGCGCGAGAAGGCCCACTCCAGGGCGCGCCTGGCGTTGGAGGAGGTGCACACGGCACCGCCGTTGCGCCCGCAGAACGCCTTGATGTCGGCGCTGGAGTTCATGTAGGTGACGGGCACGGTGACCCCGGCGATCCCCGCGTCCTCCAGGGCCTCCCAGCACTCCTCGACCTGGTCGAAGGTGGCCATGTCGGCCATCGAGCACCCGGCCGCGAGGTCGGGCAGCACGACCTTCTGGGAGCTCGACGTGAGGATGTCGGCGGACTCGGCCATGAAGTGCACGCCGCAGAAGACGATGTACTCGGCGCCGGGGCGGGCCGCGGCCTCCTTCGCCAGCTTGAACGAGTCGCCGGTCACGTCGGCGAACTGGATGACCTCGTCGCGCTGGTAGTGGTGGCCCAGCACGAAGACCCGGTCGCCGAGCGCCGCCTTGGCCCTCCGGGCGCGCTCCACGAGCGCCGGGTCCGAAGCGGACGGCAGCTCGCCGGGACAGTCGACGCCGCGCTCGCTGTGCGGGTCGACACCTCTGCCGAGGACGAAGAGCGGAAGCCCGGTCTCGGTGGTCGTCATGGCCACACCCCCTTATCGTCGAAGTGACGACTAATGATGACACACAGGATTGGGGCTTTATTCCGGGGGAGGGGGTTTTGTCCGAGGACGGAGGTGTCTGTCGTCTCAGGAATGTGTACAGGGAGGCGGGTGTTGGTAGCGTCTGAGAAGGACGTCATAAACAGACGGCCGTTCCCGGGGAGCGGCTGACGAAGACGCGGGAGTCACCAACATGTCGGTTGAGAGCAGCGAGACCACGGCGCAGGGCCTGATCCTCAGTTCCGCGGCCGCGGCGAAGGTCAAGAGCCTGCTGGAGCAGCAGGGCGAGGAAGGTCTCCAGCTGCGCGTGGCCGTGCAGCCCGGCGGCTGTTCCGGTCTGCGTTACCAGCTCTTCTTCGACGACCGTTCGATGGACGGCGACGTCGTCTCCGACTTCGACGGCGTGAGCGTGGTCACCGACCGGATGAGCGCCCCCTACCTCGTGGGCGCCACCGTCGACTTCGTCGACACGATCGAGAAGCAGGGCTTCACGATCGACAACCCCAACGCCACCGGCTCGTGCGCCTGCGGCGACTCGTTCAACTAGGCGAGTTCCAGGCGGGTCTCGCCGGGCGGATCCCGCCCGGCGAGACGAACCGGCGATGAGCGCCCGGCCCCGCGGGGTGACATCGGTCACCCCGCGGGGCTTTCGCGTGCCCGATCGGGGTAGCCATTGGTGCACGAGCGGGACGCGAGGAAGGTCGCGTATTCTTGCGTGGCTCAGCTTCCCGTGCGGCTCAACCGCCCACGTTCCGAAGATGCAGACAACGAGGAGAAGAACCCCGTGCGCATCGCCGTCACCGGCTCAATCGCGACCGATCAACTGATGACCTTCCCCGGCCGCTTCAGCGACCAGCTCATCGCCGGTCAGCTCGACCGGGTTTCCCTGTCGTTCCTCGTGGACGACCTGCAGGTCCGCCGCGGCGGCTGCGCGGCCAACATCGCGTTCGGAATGGGCTGCCTGGGGCTTCGGCCCCTGCTGGTCGGCGCGGTCGGCGCCGACTTCGCCGACTACCGCTCCTGGCTGGAGCGCCACGGTGTCGACTGCGACTCCATCCACGTCTCCGAGACGCACCACACCGCCCGCTTCCTGTGTACGACCGACGACGACCACAACCAGATCGCGTCGTTCTACACCGGCGCGATGGCCGAGGCCCGCCTCATCGAGCTCGACCCGGTCGCCCGGCGGGTCGGCGGCCTCGACCTGGTGCTGATCAGCCCCAACGACCCCGAGGCGATGCTCAGGCACACCGCCGAGGCGCGCCAGCGCGCCATCCCGTTCGCGGCCGACCCCTCCCAGCAGCTCGCCCGCATGCCCGGGGAGCAGATCCGCGAGCTGGTCGACGGCGCCGCCTACCTGTTCGGCAACGACTACGAGAAGGGCATGATCGAGCAGAAGACCGGCTGGACCGACGAGGAGATCCTCGACCGGGTCGGCGTCCGCGTCACCACGCTCGGTCCCAAGGGCGTCGTCATCGACCGCAAGGGCGAGCCGTCCCTGCACGTCCCCCCGGCGCCCGAGCTCGGCAAGGCCGACCCCACCGGCGTGGGCGACGCCTTCCGCTCCGGCTTCCTGTCCGCCCTGGCCTGGGGCCTGTCCCTGGAGCGCTGCGGCCAGGTCGGCAACCTCACCGCCACCCACGTCCTGGAGCGTGTCGGCGGCCAGGAGTACGAGCTCGGCCAGAAGGTCTTCCTGGAGCGCCTCGCCGACGCCTACGGCGCCGACGCCGCCGCCGAGGTGGCCCCCTTCGTGAAGTGCCACCACGCCTGAGCCGTCACGCCTGAGCGACCATGCCTGGGCCGTCACGCCTCAGCCGTCACGCCTGAGCGACCATGCTCGGGCCGCCACGCCTCAGCCGTCACATTTGAGCGGCCATGCCTGGGCCGTCACTTCTGAACCGTGACGGCCGAGGCGACCCTCCTGGGCCGTCACTCACGGCTTGGAGGCATCTCTTCCGGGTCGCCGGGTCCTGGCGGCTCTCCGGGAGACCGTGCCCCAACCGGGGACCGCGACCACCGCCGTACCACTGCCGAGCCGATACCTGACCGGTGCAGGACCACCGCCGGGCCGTCGCCCGGCGGTGGTCCGGCCGGTGCCCCCGGTGCCCCCACCGCGCGGGTGCTCGCGCGGGCCGGGTGTCAGCCGCTCGCGTAGACGCGCTGCACGAACTCGGCCAGCTTGTCGTCGGGCAGCTTCCTGGCCAGGTCGGCCTCGCTGATCATGCCGACGATGCGGCCGTCCTCGATCACCGGCAGCCGCCGGATCTGGTTCTGCTCCATCTTGGCCAGCGCGTCCTCGACGCTCGCGTCCGAGGCCACCCAGACCAGGCCGGTCGCGAGGTCTCCCGCGGTCATCTTGGAGGGGTCCAGGCCGTGTGCCACGCACTTGACCACGATGTCGCGGTCGGTGATGATCCCCTTCAGCCGGTCGTCGCTGCCGCAGATGGGCAGCGCGCCCACGTTCATGTCCCGCATCATCTGCGACGCCCGGTCGAGTGTCTCGTGTGCCTCGACGCACCGGACCCCGGCGTTCATCAGATCTCTGGCCGTCTCACCGCTCATGACGTCCCCCCGAACCGTTTGGCGTGTTTTCGGGGGAGGTCATACCCAATTTCGGGACATGTCAGTAATTGCGGCGTACGTGGATGGCCCAGCCCCGCTCGGGGAGCTCGTGGCTGCCCACGTGGTGGTGCGACTTCAACCGGCACCAGGCGGGGATGTCGGTGACGGCGGCCGGGTCGTCGGCGAGGACCGCGACGATCCCGTTGCGCGGCACGTCGTTGATCTGCGCCGCCAGCATGATGATCGGGATCGGGCACTTCTTGCCCAGCGCGTCGATGGTCAGGGCGGGAGGCTGTGCCGCTCCCGCCGGAGTCGCCTGGCCGGACGTCATCGCGTCTTCACTCCCCGAGTGTTGATCAAAGTTTGACCCCCGCCTCCTCGCGGATTCTTCGTACCGCGTCCGGCAGGAAGGTGAGGAAACGGTCCACATCCGTCGCAGAGGTGCCCCGGGGGAGCGAAACGCGGACGTTCCCGTGGGTGAGGACGCCCATCGCCTCCAGAACATGCGACGGACGAAGCGTACTCGCCGTACAGGAGCTGCCGGACGATACCGAGAACCCGGCCTTGTCGAGTTCCGTCAGCAGCGCCTCGCCTTCCACGTAAAGACACGAAAAGGTGACAATGTGCGGCGCCCGTACGATCGGGTCGCCGATCACCTCGACGTCCGGGACGAGCCGGGGCACCTCGGTCCTGACACGGTCCACGAGCGCGGAGAGCCTGGCCGACTCCATGACCGACTCGGCCACCGTGGCGCGCAGCGCGGCGGCCGCCGCGACGATCTCCGGCACGTTCTCGAACCCGGGGACCCTGCGGCGCTCGCGGTCGTCCTCGGGCAGCGGGGTGCGCCACCGGGTGCCCTTGCGGACCACCAGCACGCCGACCCCCGCAGGCCCGCCCCACTTGTGCGCGCTGGCGGCCAGCACCGACCAGCCGGGGGGCAGCGGCATCCTGCCCGCCGTCTGGGCCGCGTCCACCAGCAGCGGCACCCCCGCCTCGGCGCACGCCGCCGCCACCTCGGCGACCGGCTGGAGCGTGCCGACCTCGTGGTTGGCGCTCTGCAGGCAGGCCAGGGCGGTGCCCTCGGCGCGGACCGCCTCGCCGAAGACCGCCGGATCGACCGCGCCGGTGATCCCGACGCCGACCGTCTCGACCGAGCCACCGTCGCGCTCGTGGATGCCCGCCGCGTGCAGCACGCAGGAGTGCTCCACGGCCGAGGTGACCAGGCGGCGGCCGGCCCGGTGGCGGCCGCGCAGGGTGCCGAGCACGCCCAGGTGCACCGCCTGGGTGCCGGAGGAGGTGAACGAGACCTCGTCGGCCCGTACGCCCAGGGCCTCGGCCACCTCGGTTCTCGCCTGTTCCAGTAACATCCTTGCCCGGCGGGCGGAGCCGTACAGTCTCGCGGGGTCGGCCCAGCCGACGTCGAGGGCCGCGATCAGAGCCTCGCGCGCCTGGGGGTGCAGCGGCTCCGTGGAGGCCGCGTCGAAGTACGCCACGCTCCCAATCGTCGCACCACGCGCGGTGCGGGCGGGGGCTGCGGGGGAGGGCGAGGGGGGTCCGCGCTAATGTGTCCCCCAGCGTGAAGCTGTTGACTACGAAATCTTGAACGTGAACAAACGACCGCCCAGGAGAGACTCCTGGGCTTCATCTGTGGGGTAGGCGATCCGTGAGTCCGACCCGCCGTTCTGCACGGCGTCCGTTGGCCCGCCGCCGGGTGCCACGCGCTGCCGCTCTGGCGCTGCTGCTGGTTTCCCTGACGGCGTGCAGTGCCGAAGACTGGTCCCGAGGGGGCCTGCCCGAGGGCGTCACCAAGCAGTCCGACGCCGTTCAGAATCTGTGGAACGGCTCCTGGATCGCCGCCCTCGCCACCGGTGTGGTCGTGTGGGGTCTGATCCTCTGGTCCGTCGCCTTCCACCGTAAGAAGAAGAACTCCAAGGAGGAGCTGCCGCCCCAGGTGCGGTACAACCTCCCGATCGAGATCCTCTACACGGTGGTGCCGATCATCATGGTCGGCGTGTTCTTCTTCTTCACCGCGCGGGACCAGAACTACATCAACGCGATGTCCGGCACGCCCGACGTGAAGGTCAAGGTCGAGGGCTTCCAGTGGAGCTGGCGCTTCACCTCGGAGACCGGCGGCAAGTCCGTCCAGGTCGTGGGCCGGCCCGCCGCCGACTACACCAAGGGCCCGCAGCTGGTGCTGCCGGTCGGCAAGAAGATCGAGTTCGATCTCCACTCGCCGGACGTCATCCACTCCTTCTGGGTCCCGGCGTTCCACTTCAAGCGCGACGTGATCCCGGGCGTGAACAACAAGTTCGAGGTCCAGACGCTGGACAAGCCCGGCGTCTACGCCGGCCGCTGCGCGGAACTCTGCGGCGTCGACCACAGCAGGATGCTCTTCTCGGTGAAACTCGTGCCTCAGAACGAGTTCGACCAGTACATCGCTAGCCAGGCGGGTGCCCAGTGACCGCACTTAACGAACCCCTCGTCCTCTCCCCGGTGCCGACCCGCAAGGGCTCGATCATCACGAAGTGGGCGTCGTCCACCGATCACAAGATCATCGGACATCTCTACCTGATCACCTCGTTCGTCTTCTTCCTGATCGGCGGCGTCATGGCGCTGATCATGAGGGCGGAGCTGGCGCAGCCGGCCCTGCAGTTCGTCAGCAACGAGCAGTTCAACCAGCTGTTCACCATGCACGGCACGATCATGCTGCTGATGTTCGCGACCCCGCTGTTCGCGGGCTTCGCCAACGAGCTCATGCCGCTGCAGATCGGCGCCCCCGACGTCGCCTTCCCGCGGCTGAACATGGTCAGCTACTGGCTCTTCACCTTCGGCAGCCTCATCGCCCTGTCGGGCTTCATCACCCCGGGCGGCGCGGCCAGCTTCGGCTGGTTCGCCTACACCCCGCTGTCGAACGCGATCAGCTCCCCGGGGATCGGCGGCGACCTGTGGATCGTCGGCCTGACCATCAGCGGTCTGGGCACGATCCTCGGCTCGGTGAACTTCATCACCACGATCGTCTGCATGCGCGCGCCCGGCATGACCATGTTCCGCCTGCCGATGTTCACCTGGAACGTCCTGCTCACCTCGATCCTGGTGCTGATGGCGTTCCCGGTGCTGGCCGCCGCGCTGCTGGCGCTGGAGGCCGACCGCAAGCTCGGCACGCACATCTTCGACTCCCAGACCGGGGGCGCGCTGCTCTGGCAGCACCTGTTCTGGTTCTTCGGCCATCCGGAGGTCTACATCATCGCGCTGCCGTTCTTCGGCATCGTGACCGAGGTGCTGCCGGTCTTCAGCCGCAAGCCGCTGTTCGGCTACATCGGCCTGGTCGGCGCGACGATCGCCATCGCGGGTCTGTCGATCACCGTGTGGGCGCACCACATGTTCCCCACGGGACAGGTGCTGCTGCCGTTCTTCTCCTTCATGACGTTCCTCATCGCGGTGCCCACCGGGGTGAAGTTCTTCAACTGGATCGGCACGATGTGGCGCGGCCACCTGTCGTTCGAGTCGCCGATGCTGTTCTCGATCGGCTTCCTGGTGACGTTCCTGTTCGGCGGCCTGACCGGCGTCATCCTGGCCTCCCCGCCGCTCGACTTCCAGGTCTCCGACTCCTACTTCGTGGTCGCGCACTTCCACTACGTGGTCTTCGGCACCGTGGTCTTCGCGATGTTCGCGGGCTTCTACTTCTGGTGGCCCAAGTTCACCGGCAAGATGCTGAACGACACGATGGGCAAGATCCACTTCTGGACGCTGTTCGTCGGTTTCCACACCACGTTCCTCGTCCAGCACTGGCTCGGCGCGCAGGGCTTCCCGCGCCGCTACGCCGACTACAGCCCGATCGACGGCTTCACCGACCTCAACATGGTCTCCTCGGTCGGCGCGTTCCTGCTGGGCGCCTCCACGCTGCCGTTCCTCTACAACGTGTGGAAGACCCACAAGACCGCGCCGAAGGTCACCGTGGACGACCCGTGGGGCTACGGCAACTCGCTCGAATGGGCGACGTCCTGCCCGCCGCCGAGGCACAACTTCACCTCGCTGCCCCGCATCCGGTCCGAGCGCCCGGCGTTCGACCTCAAGCACCCGCACATCCCGGCCCGTGAGCTGGAGGAGAACCGATGAAGGTCCAGGGCTGGTTGTTCATCCTCTGCGGCGTCTTCTTCGCCGCCGTGGACGTCGTCTACTGGTACTGGTCCAAGGAGCCGGTCGGCACGACGGCGATGGCCATCTCGGTGGGCTTCGCGTTCATGATCGGTTACTACCTCATGTACACGGCCCGCCGCATCGGCGAGCAGCCGGAGGACGACAAGCAGGGCGAGATCAGCCAGGGCGCCGGGGAGCTCGGCTTCTTCAGCCCGCACAGCTGGTGGCCGCTCTTCGTCTGCCTCGCCGTCGCGCTCAGCGCGGTCGGCCTGGTCATCGGCTGGTGGCTCTTCCTGATCGGCGTGTTCGCGATCGTGATGAGCATGATCGGCTTCGTTTTCGAGTACTACCGGGGCAACTTCTCGCACTGACCGCCGCGTCTCACCGCCCCCTGGGCGGGCCGACCTCGCGTCTCATCGCCGCCCGAGCGGGCTGATCTCGCGTTTTATGACCATCTGAGCGGGTCACGGGAAAACTTCCGTGGCCCGCTTTTTGGCGTTTATTTGGGGCTCAGGGTGGATGTCTTATGTGGTGAACCGCTTACTCCGGGTAATAACTAAATCAGTGGTTCAGTCCGGGACAGGGGAGTTCATGTGGGGCACGCGATCCGTGGTTCGAGCCAGGGAGCGGGGCTGCTGACTCTCGCGCTGGTGACGGCCTCCTGCTCGGGAAACACCGCCGTACAGGGCGGGCAGACGCCGCAGGCGTCACAGAACTCGCCGGCCGCCGCCGCGGCGGTCGTCACCGTGGCCCCTCTCGACAAAGCCAGGGGTGTGCCCACGGACACCCCCATCCTGGTCGCGGCGCAGGGCGGCACCCTGCGGCAGGTCGTCGTCAGGGCCGTGAAGGGCGCCAAGGGCTCCCTGCCGGGCGTTCTCAGCGCCGACGGTACCCAGTGGCGCAGCCGGGGCATGGCCGCCCCAGGGGCCTCCTACGAGGTCTCCGCGACGGCCGTCAACCCCTCGGGCGCCGTCACGACCACGACCTCCTCCTTCTCCACGGTGAAGGGGCGCGAGACCTTCGCGATCGAGAACTTCATGCCGGGCAGGGACTCGACCGGCCTGACCGTCGGCGTCGGCATGCCGGTGATGATCACCTTCGACCGCGACGTCACCGACCGGGTCTCCATCGAGCGCAACCTGTTCGTCCGCACCTCCAGGCCGGTCCTGGGGGCGTGGCACTGGTTCGACGCCCGGAACGTGCATTTCCGCCCGAAGAAATTCTGGCCCGCCGGTACGAAGGTCCGGGTCGAGGCCCGCCTGGCGGGGGTGCGCGGCGGCGAGGGCCTGTACGGAGCGGCGAGCAAGAGCGTCAACTTCAAGATCGGCCGTTCGCAGATCACCCGGGGCAGCGTCCAGTCGCACCACCTCACGGTGAAGCGCAACGGCAAGGTCGTCCGCGAGATGCCCATGAGCGCCGGGCAGGGCGGCAACTGGAAGTACCACACGACCAGCGGGGTGCACCTGGCCATGTCGCGGGAGGACGTCACCGTCATGACCTCCCCGGGCATCGGTCCCGGCTCGGCCGGCTACTACCAGCTGACCGTCTACGACACCGTCCGCATCTCCAACAGCGGCGAGTACATCCACAGCGCGCCGTGGTCGGTCGGCTCCCAGGGCAACTCCAACGTCAGCCACGGCTGCGTCAACGTCAGCCCGAGCAACGCCAAGTGGTTCCTCGACAACACCCTGATCGGGGACCCGATCATCATCACCGGCTCGCCCCGCCCCCTGGAGCCCATGAACGGGTGGGGCCACTGGCAGGAGAGCTGGCGGCAGTGGCTCAAGTGGAGCAGCCTCAAGCACTTCAACACCGACGACGTCTGACCGGGGCCGGCCGGGGGCGCCTGACGGCCCCTGGAGGCGCCTGGGGTGCGGGGTGAGCCCTCGGTGGCTCCGGCGCACGAAAGGCCCGCAGAGGCCTTTTGAAGGCTTCCTGGAGGCATCACGGCAGTTCAGGCGCGCCGTCGGTTATGAGTCGGTGATGTGCGCAGTCACCGTCCGGTGACGCGCAAAGCGGAGGGCCCGGACACCTTGCGGTGTCCGGGCCCTCCGGTGGCGTCAGCCGTGGCGGGTCAGCGGGTCAGGGACTTGTCGTCTCCGGCCTTGCCGACCGCCGCGTGCTCCTCGTGCTCGTCGTGACCCGTGCCGATGGCGGCGTGGTCGTCGCCGTGGGCGTGACCGTGGCCGTCGTCGAGCGGGATCTTCTCGCCGCCGTACGCCGCGCTCATCCTGGCGCGGAGCTTGCCGAGCGGGCCGCGCATCCCCTTGGAGGGGATGTCGTCGCGGCTCTTCGGGCCCGCGCCGCCGCCGGAGACGATCGGGATCGCCTCCTTGCCCCGCATGTGGGCCTCGATGGCCTCGTGCGGCGGGACGTGGACCTCGATGTACTCGCCGTGCGGCAGCCGCTTGATCACGCCGGACTCCACGCCGTGGCTGATGATCGCCGCGTCGCTGCGCTGCAGGCCCAGGCAGGTCCGGTAGGTGATGATGTACGCCAGCACGGGACCGGCGATGATCAGGAACCGGCCCGCGTAGGTCGTCCAGTTCAGCGAGATGTGGAAGAACGCGGAGATCTCGTCGTTGGCGCCCAGCAGCCACAGGACACCGTAGAACGTGACCGCCGCCATGCCGATCGAGGTGCGGTGCGGGTTGTTGCGGGGACGCTCGGCGACGTGGTGCTCGCGGCGGTCCCCGGTGACCCACTGCTCGATGAACGGATACAGCGCCAGGCCCGTCATGACGATGCCCATCGGCACCAGGGCCGGGATCAGCACGCTCATCGCGAGCGTGCCCCCCGCGCCGCCGAAGAGGTTGAGCTCCCAGGCGGGCATCAGGCGCAGCGAGCCTTCGAGGAAGCCCATGTAGAAGTCGGGCTGCGAGCCCGCCGAGATGTCGGCCGGGGTGTAGGGACCGAACAGCCAGATCGGGTTGATCTGGGCGAAGGTGCCCAGCAGCGCGATCACGCCGAACGTGAACATGAAGTAGGCGCCGGCCTTGATCATGAAGGCCGGGTAGAACGGCGCGCCCACCACGTTCTCGTTGGTGCGGCCCTTGCCCGGCATCTGCGTGTGCTTCTGGACCCACATCAGGATCATGTGAGCCGAGATGAGCGCGAGCAGGATGCCCGGGATGAGCAGGATGTGCAGCGAGTAGAAGCGCGAGATGACGTCCTCGCCCGGATACTCGCCGCCGAAGAGGAAGAAAGTGATCCAGGTGCCCACCAGCGGCAGCGAGATCGCCACGCCCTCGGTGATCCGCAGACCGGCGCCGGAGAGCAGGTCGTCGGGGAGGGAGTAACCGGTCAGGCCCTCGGCCAGCGCCAGCGTGAGCAGCAGGACGCCGATCAGCCAGTTGAGCTCGCGCGGCTTGCGGTAGGCGCCGGTGAAGAACACCCGCAGCGCGTGCACCATCATGCCGCCGATGAACAGCAGGGCCGCCCAGTGGTGCATCTGCCGCATCAGCAGGCCGCCGCGCACGTCGAAGCTGATGCTCAGCGACGAGGCGTACGCCTCGGACATCATGACGCCCTGCAGCGGGCCGTACGAGCCGGTGTACTCGACGTGGCCCATGCTGGGCTTGAAGAAGAACGTCAGGAACGTGCCGGTCAGCAGCAGGATGATGAACGAGTAGAGGGCGATCTCACCCAGCAGGAACGACCAGTGGTCGGGGAAGATCTTCCGCAGGTTGCGCCGGAGGAAGTTTCCCGCGCCGATGCGGTCGTCGACGAAGGCGCTCGCACCCTCGACGGGCTTGGGAACGGTCTCGATGCTCATTACTGTTGGGCTCCGTTCTCACGGACCTCGGCCTCGGCGTCGCCGCGCTCCCAGAAGCTGGGACCGACAGGGACCGCGAAATCCGCCGTTGCGACGAGATATCCCTCATTGTCGACGGCGATCGGCAGCTGAGGCAGGGGCCTGGCCGCCGGGCCGAAGATGACCTTGGCGCCGTCGGCGGCGTCGAAGGTCGACTGGTGACACGGGCACAGGATGTGGTGGGTGGTCTGCTCGTACAGGGCCGCAGGGCAGCCGACGTGCGTGCAGATCTTGGAGTACGCCACGATCCCGTCGTGCGTCCAGTTCAGGTTAGTCCCGGATTTGAGCTCCTCGGGACGGAACTTGATCAGGATCAGCGTGGCCTTGGCCAGCGCGTTCAGGTCGTGCTCGTAGCCCTCGGGCACCACGGAGAGGATGCCGCCGGGGGAGTTGAAGTCGGCGGCCCTGATCGGCGAGCCGCTTCCCTCGACGATGAGCTTGAGGGGCTTGCCGTCCTTGGTCTTCTCTCCCCAGACGGTGTGCCGGAGCTTGGCCGGGAAGTTCGTGTGGCTCGGGCCGAGGTCGCGCAGCAGGACCAGCGGGGCCAGGCCGAGCGGGGCGGCGGCGGCCAGCAGGGTGCGGCGCAGCAGCGGGCGCTTGGCGATGCCGCTCTCGTTCGCCCCCTGCAGGAAGGTCTCGGCCACGTAGGACCTGGTCTCCGGGTCGGAGGCCATCGGGTGGCGCTCCTGGACCAGGTTGTACTTCGGCATGACCAGGCGGACCCAGGTCGTCAGGCCCGCGGCCAGCCCGAGCAGGGCCAGCGTGAGCGTGCCGCCCAGCGCGAGGTTGGAGATCTGCGTCTTCTCGATGTCGCCGACCTGGAAGACGACGTAGGACACCACGAAGCCGATGCCGCCCAGGAAGGCGACGAGGAAGCAGAGGGCGGCGTACCGCTCGCCCTTCCTCGCGGTCGCCTCGTCCTGCGGGACCACTCCGGGGACCTGGACGACGTCCGTCTTCCTCGGCTCCTCGCGGCCCAGGAGCGAGGTGCTCGCCGCCGGGGAGGGGGTGCCGATCACGCGCTTCGGCGCGCGCTCCTCCGGCTGTTCGATGTCGTGATTGTTGTCAGTCATTTGGCCTGTCGCCTCTTCGCGGTGATCCAGATGGCGGCCAGGGAGAGGAGGCTGAGCCCGACGACCCAGGCCACCAGACCCTCCGTGACCGGGCCGATGCGGCCGAGACCGGCGCCGCCCGGGTTGGGCTCCTCGCGCACGCCCACGATGTAGGCGATCATGTCCCGCTTCTGCTCGGGGGTGATCATGCTGTCGTTGAACACCGGCATCGCCTGCGGGCCGGTGATCATCGCCTCGTAGATCTGCCTGTCGGTGGCCTCGTGGAGCGGCGGTGCGTACTTGCCCTGGGTGAGGGCGCCGCCGGAGCCGACGAAGTTGTGGCACTGGATGCAGTTGGCGCGGAAGAGCTCCCCGCCCTTGGACTTGTCGCCCTTGGAGGCGTCGACCTGCTCGGCGGACGGGACGGTCGGGCCGCCGCCGAGCGACTGGATGTAGGCGCCGAGCTGCCGGACGGTGTCCTCGTTGACCCAGGGCGCCGGAGGCTTGCGCGGTGCCTGCGCGCTGGGGTTGGCCAGGGGCATGCGGCCGCTGCCGACCTGGAAGTCCACGGAGGCCGCGCCGACGCCGATCAGGGTCGGGCCCTGGGCGGTGCCCTCGGCGTTGAGGCCGTGGCAGCTGGAGCAGCTCTGCTCGAAGAGTTTCTTGCCCTCCGCCACGTCGTCGGCCCTGCCGGACGCGATGGCGGCGTCGGCCTGCCGGCTGGGGGAGACCGCGAGCGCGACGGTGTAGACCCCGCCGATCAGGCCCAGGGCCAGGAGCAGGACGGCGTATCTCGCGAGGGGATGCCGCCGCCCAGCGGTGATCCTATTCACAGAGATCCCCGATTCCTTAGTGAATGCCATAGATGGTTACGAAAAGGCCAATCCAGACCACGTCCACGAAGTGCCAGTAGTAGGACACGACGATCGCGCTGGTCGCCTGCTCACGGGTGAAGCGCTTCGCGGCGTACGTGCGTCCCAGCATGAACAGGAACGCGATCAGTCCACCGGTCACGTGCAGGCCGTGAAAGCCCGTGGTCAGGTAGAACACGGAGTCGTACGCGGAGTGCGACAGCGTGTGCCCCTCGTGGACCAGCTCGCTGTACTCGAACAGCTGGCCGCCCACGAACACGGAGCCCATCAGGAAGCTGACGACGTACCAGAAGCGCAGCTTGGCGACCTGGCCCTTCTCAGCCGCCCACACGCCCAGCTGGCAGGTCACACTCGACAGGACCAGGATGATCGTGTTGGCCAGCGCGAACGGGATGTTCAGATGGGCCTCGGGCCAGGGCAGGCCCTGGCCGATGCTCACCGACCGGATGGTGAAGTACATCGCGAACAGCGCCGCGAAGAACATGAGCTCGGAGGACAGCCAGACAATCGTCCCCACGCTGACCAGGTCGGGTCTGCGGGACGAGTGCGCTGTCGTCGTCGTTGAAATTGCGGATGCTGTCGCCACGGGCAGCATTATTGCGGCTCTCCTGCTCGGGTCGCCGCACGACCCCCCGATAGCGGGTGCGCACGTCCCCTCAAAGTGGACGTATAGGGCAATTCGCTCGGGGCTGGCTCCGGCCTGGGTCTCCGGACCGGCTGACCGGTAGCATCCCAGGTGACCATACATCGACGAGGGATAGTGAGCGCGACCGTGAGCACCGACGACAAGATGAGGGTCCTCGTCTACAGCGACGACGCGAGCACCCGCGAGAAGGTGCGGCAGGCGATCGGCCGCCGCCCCGCCGGCGACGTGCCCCTCGTGGAGATCGTGGAGTGCGCCACCCACGCCAAGGTCGTCCAGCACTTCGACTCCGGCGAGATCGACGTCGCCGTGCTCGACGCCGAGGCCCAGCCGGCCGGTGGCATGGGCGTGGCCCGCCAGGCCAAGGACGAGGTCCACGACTGCCCGCCGATCTGCCTGCTGATCGCCCGCCGCGACGACCGCTGGCTGGCCGAGTGGTCGCGCGCCGAGGCCGTCGTGCCGCAGCCGATCGACCCGATCGTGCTCGCCGAGACCGTCGCCGACCTGATGCGCCGCCGCCTGTCCACCCGCCTGTCCGCCCGGTAGATCCCCCCGGAACCCCCCTGGAGACCTTCATGGACGCGCGCACCACCTGGCCCGCGCTGTTGTCCGCCCTGATCGCGGGCGAGCACCTGACGGCCGACGAGGCCGCCTGGGCGATGAACCAGATCATGTCCGGCTCCGCGACGTCCGCCCAGATCGCGGGCTTCGCGGTGGCGATGAGGGCGAAGGGCGAGACGGTCGCGGAGGTGACCGGCCTGGCGCGCACGATGCTGGAGCGGGCCACCCCGCTGTCGGTCGAGGGCCCCGTCGTCGACGTGGTCGGCACCGGCGGCGACCGGGCCCACACCGTCAACGTCTCCACCATGGCCGCGATCGTGGCGGCGGCGGCGGGGGCGAGGGTCGTCAAGCACGGCAACCGGGCCGCCTCCTCCTCCTGCGGCGCCGCCGACGTCCTGGAGCACCTCGGGATCACGCTCGACCTCGCCCCGGCCGACACCGCCAGGGTCGCCGCCGAGGCCGGGATCGCCTTCTGCTTCGCGCCGGTCTACCACCCGGCGCTGCGCTTCGTGGGCCCCACGCGCAAGGAGCTCGGCGTCCCCACGATCTTCAACTTCCTGGGCCCGCTGACCAACCCGGCCAGGCCCGCCGCCCAGGCGATCGGCATCTTCGACACGGGGATGCTCCCCACCGTCGCGGGCGTCTTCGCCGAGCGCGGGGTCTCCGCCCTGGTCTTCAGGGGCGACGACGGGCTGGACGAGCTCACCATCGCCACGACCTCCACGGTCTGGGTGGTGCGCCGGGGCGCCCTGGAGAAGGTCGTCTTCGACCCGGCCGCCCTCGGCATCCCCAGGGCGGCGCCCGACGCGCTGCGCGGCGGGGACGTGGAGTTCAACGCCCAGGCCGTCCGCGACCTGGTCGGCGGCAGGACGGGCCCGGTCCGCGACGCGGTGTTGCTGAACGCCGCCGCCGCGCTGGTCGCCCTCGACGGCGCGGGCGAGGGTGAGCGCGACGGTGCCGGTGCCGGTGACGATCTGAACGCCGCGATGGCCGCGGGCTACGAGCGCGCGACCAAGGCCGTCGACTCCGGCGCCGCCGCCGAGACCCTCGACCGCTGGATCGAGGTCAGCCGGGCCCTGAAGCCGTCCTGACCCGCGTCCGGGAGCCTCTCGGACCGCTGATCGAGGTCGGCGGGGCTCTCTGGACGCGCTGACCCTTGTCCGGGAGCCTCTCGGACCGCTGATCGAGGTCGGCGGGGCTCTCAGGACGCGCTGACCCTTGTCTGGGAGTCTCTCGGACCGCTGATCGAGGTCGGCGGGGCTCTCAGGACGTCCTGACCCTTGTCCGGGAGCCTCGGCCGCCGGGATCGAGGTCGGCCGGGCTCCCAGGGCGCCCTGTCCCTCGTCGGGGACCCCCCGGCCGCCGGGCTTCCGGCCGGGTGGCCGGGGTCGCCCCGGCGTGCCGGGCTGTTTCCCGGCTTCCCGGCTTCCCGGCTTCCCGGCTTCCCGGCGGCGGGAGCCCTCCGCTCGTGGGCGGATGCAAGATCAGCCCACGAGCGGATGTGTCACCCTCGGTAGCCGTTCTAGATTGCGGCCATGTGGCGTGCTGACCTCCTGACCGAGCAGATGTTCCCCATCCCGCTGTCGTGCGCGGCGCTCCTCCTGTGCGCGGCCGTGGCGAGCCTGGTGTGGGAGCGCAGGCTCCTGCTGCTGAGGCTCAGGTCCTGGGAGGCCAGGTTCGCCGACCAGGGCGAGGCGCTGGCCGGTGCCCAGCTCGCCGAGAGGCGGGCGCGCATCGCCCGCGAGCTGCACGACGTCGTCGCCCACGGGATCAGCATGATGACGCTCGGGGTGGGCGCCGGACGGATGATCATGGACAAGGACCCCGAGCGGGCCAGGGAGACCCTGAGGGTGGCCGAGGAGTCGGGGCGCCAGGCGCTCGTCGAGCTCCAGCGCACCCTGGCGCTGCTCGACCTCGACGGCCTCTCGGCGGGCAGGACGCCCCAGCCCAGGCTGTCCGACCTCCGCGACCTGCTCGCCGAGGTCAGGGGACGGGGCCTGCGGGTGGACGTGGTCGAGGACGGCAGGCCCGCCGAGGTGGGGCTCGCCCTCGAACTGGTGGCCTACCGCATCGTCCAGGAGGCGCTCGACAACACCGTGCGGCACGCCGGTGCCCGCTCGGCCCGCGTCACGCTGCGCTGGCGGCCGGGCTTCCTCGACGTTCTCGTACGGGACGACGGCAGGACCGTCCCCGCGGCGGTCGCCGGGCACGGCCTGCTCGGCATGCGCGAGCGGGCCACCCTCTTCGGCGGGACGCTGGCGGCCGGGACCCTGCCCGGAGGGGGTTTCGAGGTGCGGGCACGGCTGCCCACCACGGGCGAGACCGGCGGCCGTGGCGGCGAGGGCGACGTCACCGTCACCGCGTCTCTCGTGCCGCGTCCGGGTTCCGCCGACGTGGGTGGGGTGGGCTCTGCCCCTGCCGGAGCTACCGGGCCGCGTCCGGGGGCCGGTGCGGGTGAGGTCACCGTCGCCGCGTCCTTCGTGCCGCGTCCGGGTTCCGCCGACGTGGGTGGGGTGGGCTCTGCCCCTGCCGGAGCCGCCGGGCCGCGTCCGGGGGCCGGTGCGGGTGACGTCACCGTCTCCGCGTCCCTCGTGCCGCGCCCAGGCTCCGGGAGCGCGGGTGAGGGCGAGGCCGGCCCTCGCCGGACCCGCCGGGTCGCGCTCGGGCTCCGCCGGCGCTGGTGAGGCGGTTCCCTTCCGGCCCGCCGGGCCTCGCGCGGGCGGGTGAGAGGGGTGGGAACGGGCGGGAGATCAGTCGGACCCGCCGAGGCCGATCGAGAAGGCGGCCTCCAGGTCGTGCCGCGAGTAGGCCCGGAAGGCGACGTGGGTCTCGGTGTGCAGCACCCCGTCCACCTTGTTGATCCGGCCGGGGACGACCTCGGCGATCTCCTCGTAGGCGGGGACGCGGACCATGGCCATCAGGTCGTACTCCCCGGTTATGGAGTAGACCTCGCTCACGCCGTCGATCTCGGCGACCGTCTGGGCGACCTCGGGGATCCGGTCCACCTCGGCGTTGATGTGAACGATCGCGGTGACCACGAGTTTCCTCCTCGTTGAGTGCGGCATTCCGCCTCAGAAGCTATCAGCGCGGGCGTCAGCGCAGCGGGCGACCCTCGCGCGCGCGGCGCGGCTCGGCCGTCTGGTAGGCGCGGTCGATGCGGGCCTTGAGCCGCCCAGCGCCCGAGACGGGCAGGCTCCAGGTGCCCTCGACCTGCACCAGCCGCACCCCCGGGGACTCCAGCCAGCGCAGGACGCACTCGGTCTCCTCGGCGCTGGCCGCGTGGACCGGCCCCGGGCCCGGCGGCACCGTCTCCGCGGTGGCGGTCAGCGCCTCGACGAACGGGGTGGGGTGGGCGCCCTTCGGCATCACCCCGGCCGAGGCGAGCCGTCCGTATCGGATGACGTGGATCTCCCAGGCGCCGCCCGGCAGCGGGGCGGCGGCGACCATCTGGGAGATCGCGGTCAGCGACCGCAGCCGCTGCATGCGGGCCGAGGTGCGGACGTAGGAGGCGAGCCGGTCGCGGTCGGCCGCGGCCTCCTCGTAACGCTGGTCGAGGGCGAGCCGCTCCATCCTGGCCTCGATCGCGGAGAAGACCGGGGCCGCGTCCAGCTCCATCGCCCGGCGGGCCGCCACGACGTGCACGGCGTACTCGCCGGGGCTCTGGCGGCCCTCGCACGGGGCCCCGCACTTCCCGATCTCGGCGAGGGCGCAGGCGGAACGCCTGGTGCGCGGGGTGATCCGCTCGGTGCACTGCCGCAGCGGGACCGTCTCGTGCAGGGCCGTGCGGGCGTCCTCGGCGGCGCGGGTGCTGTTGAAAGGGCCCAGGTAGGAGGCGTCGTCGTCCTTGACCTCGCGGACGACCGACAGGCGGGGGAACGGCTCGTCGGTCAGCTTGAGCCAGAACATCTTCTCCGGGAAGCGCGACCTGCGGTTGTAGCGGGGCTTGGCCGAGCCGATCAGCCGCAGCTCCCGCACCTCGGCCTCCAGCGAGGTCGCGCAGGCGATCGACCTCACCCGCGCGGCGATGCCGATCATCTCGCGGACGCGCGGCCTGGTCTCGCTCGCGGTGAAGTAACTGCGCACGCGGTTGCGCAGGTTGGTGCTCTTGCCGACGTAGAGGGGGTCGCCGCCCTCGTCCTCGAACACGTAGACGCCGGGACCCGCGGGCACCGAGTCGGCCAGGTGGCGCTTGCGGCGCTGCTCGGGGGTGGGCGCGCGGACGAAGCCCTTGAGCTCCTCCAGCGTGTGCACCCCGAAGGAGCCCGCCCGCTCCAGCAGGGCGTGCAGCACGTCGACGGTGGCCCGCGCGTCGGCGAGCGCCCGGTGGCAGGGCTCGGTGTGGCTGAAGATCCTGGCGAGCGTGGACAGTTTGCAGTTGGGCGCCTCGTCGCGGGTCAGCAGCTTGCGGGCCAGGTCGACGGTGTCGACCACCTGGTGGGCCGGCGGGGGATACCCGTGCGCGGCGCAGGCCGCCCTGACGAACCCCAGGTCGAACCCCGCGTTGTGCGCCACCAGGGTGGACCCCGCCGCGAACTCCAAAAAGGACGGCAGCACCGCCTCGATCCTCGGCGCCGCCACCACCATGCTGTCGGTGATGCCGGTCAGCACCGAGATGAACGGCGGGATCGGCGAGCCGGGGTCGACCAGGGTGGCGAACTCGCCGAGCACCTCGCCGCCCCTGACCTTGACCGCCCCGATCTCGGTGATCGCGTGCTCGCCCGCCGAGACGCCGGTGGTCTCCAGGTCGAACACGACGAAGGTGATCCGGCTGAGCGGGGTGCCCAGCTCGTCGAGTGTTCCCTGCACGGCGTAGTCCACGATTCACGACCATAGAAGCCCCGACCGACATTTACCGCACCGGGCCGCCCCCGGGCCGGTGCGCGCCGTGCCGGGGGACCCGCGCCCTCCACGGGCCCGCGAGGGGCTCTGGATGGCCCCGTTTCCAGGGGGTTCGCGGGTTTCCACGCCTCGGTTCCGGAGGATTCGCGAGGGTCTCCGAGGCTTCGGGTTCGGTGGACCCGCGAGGGTCTCCGGGGGTTCGGGTTCGGTGGGCTCGCGAGGGTCTCCGGGGCTTCGGTTTTTGACGGGCTCGCGGAGGTCTCCGGGGACTCAGCTCCAGTGGCTTCCGTCCAGCATCCGTTCGAGGAGGGCCCGGTGCATCACCAGGTCGTCGGGGTCGTCGGGCATGGTCTTCTCGCCGAAGTGGATCTGGCGGTGCTCGACGCGGGCCATGATGATGCCGTGCCTGAGGGCGGCGTACGTCTCGTAGAACTCCATGTCCCGAGGCTTGTATCCCGTTATTTCGTGGTACGTCTGGCAGACGTCCTCGCGCCGCAGGAAGTCGGGCATCCCCGGGAACCCCATGAACTCGGTGATGTCCTGGAAGAAGGTGTGCAGGAAGATCATCCAGGAGATGTCCAGCTCGCGGGGGGCGATCGCGGCCATCTCCCAGTCGAGCACCGCCACCGGGGTGAAGTCGCGGTACATCACGTTCCCGATGCGGGCGTCGCCCCAGTTCAGCACGTCGGGCCCCGGGTCGGCCGGCCAGTGCTCCTCCAGCCAGCCGAACGCCCGTTCCAGCAGCGGGACGGGCGTCGCCGAGCCGTGCGCCCACTCGTAGTAGGCCCGCTGGTCCTCCACGTGCCTGCGCAGCGCCGTCCCGCCCGTCCCGGGAAGCTCCAGGGGGCGCAGCTCCTCGGCGGTGAACGGGGCGTCGTGCAGTCTGGCCAGGATCTCGACGCTGTTCCGCTGCAGCCGCCCGCGGTCGGCGGGGGAGGCGTCCAGCAGCCAGCTCCCGAAGGTGTAGGGCATCACGTCCGGCGGCACGTCGCCGGTGAGCCGCTCCATGACGAAGAACGGGGCGCCCAGGGGCCCGGGGTCGGGCTCGTACCACAGGGCCCGGGGCGCGAGCACGCCCGCGCGTTCCCTGACCATCCGCATGACCTCGTACTGCCTGCCGAGGTCGTAGCCGGGGAAGACCGGCACCGCCTCGCTCGCCGGGGCCATCCTGGCGACGCACGGGACCTCGTGCCCGCCGTCGGGGGAGGTCCAGGAGGCGTCGAAGAGCAGGGTCTCGCTGGACAGGCCGTTGCCCGAGGGGCGCGACAGCGGGGAGACCTCGACGGGGGACCCCACCCTCCCGGCGAGCCACGAGCGCATCCGCTCCCGTAACTCCCCGAGGTCGCGGGTCGAGGTCCGCATGGTCCTCCCGGCCTGCCGGCCGGGCTCGTTCGTCGGCTCGTCCATCGCGCTCTCCCGGGTGGCGTGCGTCACAAGGCGATCCGCACAGTCGTAACCCAGCAGCAAGCGCTTGTCCATAAAGCGTTCACGTCCCCCTCGGCCGCCGGTCGATCCTCGGTCAGGTCGGGGTCAGGGTGCGGTAGCCGTACCCTTGACGTGAAGACCGATCCGAGTAGGGGCCGTGATGAGTTCAGCCGGAGAGGGCCTGTCTCGTCCGTTACCCGAGCAGGTCCGCTTACATGTCGTGGAGCTGGCCTCCCAGATTCTCGGTTCGATGCCCGCGGCCTCGGTTCCGCTGCCCCTGAAGGGGATCGCCAGGTTCGACCCCCGCAAGCGGGCCAGGCTGGGCGGCGCGCCGATCGCCGCGCAGCTGGAGACCGACAAGAAGTTCCGCGAGCTCGTCGCGGAGACGCTGACCGAGGGCTGGCCCGAGCTGATCGCGAGCCTCGCCGAGGGCACGGTCCCGCCCGCGGCCGAGCCCGTGATGGTGGCCGCGGCCGCCTACCTGACCCGGCCGCCCGGCTGGGCGGAGATGGTCGAGACGGCCCGCGCCGACCTGGAGCGGTCGGCCGCCGCGGCCGAGGGCTCCGCGCAGGAGCAGACGGTCTCCCGGCTGCGCGAGCAGCTGGCCACCCAGAAGACCGCGGCCAAGGAGGAGTCCGAGCGGCTGCGCGAGCAGCTCAAGACCTCGCGCTCCGAGGTCTCCGACCTGCGCCGCAGGCTGCACGACGCCCGCGAGCGGACCAAGGCGGCCGAGGCGCGCGCCGCCGCCGCCCAGGAGGTGGCCGACGAGGCGCGCGCCGCCGCGCTCTCGGCCGGGAGCACGGTGGAGAGCGAGCTGCGCCGCCTGCGCGAGCGGCTGGCCGACGCCGAGCGGCAGCTGGAGTCGACGCGCAGGGCCGCCCGCGAGGGCCGCAGTGTGGAGGACACCAAGGTACGCATGCTGCTCG
The DNA here is from genome assembly GCF_040295985.1 of Streptosporangium sp. NPDC002524. NCBI lineage: Bacteria > Bacillati > Actinomycetota > Actinomycetes > Streptosporangiales > Streptosporangiaceae > Streptosporangium > Streptosporangium sp. NPDC002524. The sequence goes on from NZ_JBEOWK010000011.1 coordinate 292,187, forward strand.
ACGCCCTGCAGGACGCCGCCGCCGGGCTGCGCAGGGAGCTCGCCCTGCCCTCGGGCATCCACCGCCCCGCCGACTCGGTGGCCTCGGTGGCGCCCGGCAGGCAGGGGGTCCAGGCGGTCCCCGCGCGGGCGCTCGCCGACGACGACCCCGCCCTGCTCGACCAGTTGCTCGCGCTGCCGCAGATCCACCTGATCGTCGACGGTTACAACGTGACCAAGACCGGTTACGGCACGTTCACCCTGGCCGACCAGCGCAACCGTCTCCTCACCGGTCTCGGCGCGCTCTACGCGCAGACCCGCACCGAGCTGACCTGCGTCTTCGACGGCGCCGAGCTGAACGGCCCGGTCCCGGTGTCGGCGCCCAGGGGGGTGCGCGTGATGTTCAGCGCCCCTAACCAGATCGCCGACGACCTGATCCGCCAGCTGGTCCGCGCCGAGCCCGCGGGGCGTGCGGTCGCGGTGGTCTCCTCGGACCGCGAGGTCGCCGAGTCGGTCCGCAGGATGGGCGCGAGGCCGGTCCCGTCGGTGCTTCTTCTCAGACGTCTCGGGCGCGCGTAAACCTTTCGTGGTCGCCGGGCATCGGATCACCCAGGAGGATTGATTCGATGAAGAAGATCATAACGCTCGCCCTCACCCTCGCCGTCCTGGCCGCGGGGGCGACCGTCACCACCCCCGCGGCGGCCACGACGGCCGCCATCCCCAAGGGTTTCCTGCTGTACGAGAAGGACGCCGCCAAGAAGGACGACGACCCCGAGACCAACTGGAAGGTCGTCAACTCGGCGAAGGCCAGGCTGGCCGTGAACCCGTGCGACAGGAGCACGCTGGCCGCGACCGGCCGGACGGCCGCGCGGACGGTGACCTTCACCGGCGTGCCGGACTTCATGAAGGTCGAGCAGGTGATCCTGTACGGCTCGCGCGCCTCGGCCGTCTCGGCCGTCGCCCAGGTGCGCGCCGCCCTGGCCAGGTGCGGGGCGAGGACCGACTCGGGCTCCTCCTACCGCTACGCCTCCTCGCGCCTGACCGGCGTCGGCGACGAGGCGCTGCGGATCTCCGGCCAGGTCTACTACGGGAGGAAGGCCGGGGTGGGCGGCGACCGGAGCGTGCTGGTCAGGAAGGGCAACGCGGTCGTGGTCTACCTCTGGGCGGGCGAGTACGCCAAGCCCGCGAAGGGCGACTGGACCGTCCAGTTGCGCGACGCCAGGAAGATGACCGCCAAGGTCTGCGGCATCGCCGTCTGCGGGTAGCGCGACGAGGGCTTGATCCGGTTCGACCTGGTTCGGCCCGGTTCCGTCTGGTCCGGTCTGGTCCGGTCTGCTCCGCTTCCCGCGATCGGGGCTGGGGCTCGATCCGTTTCGGCCTGGTCCGCTTCCAGCGACCGCGACCGGAGCCGGGGCGCTGTGCGCGGCCGGGGGCCGGATTGGGCCGTTCCCTCACGAGCGGCGTTCGGGCCGGGCAGGGTCGGGCAGGGTCGGGCCGGTTTCCGCGACCGAGGTCCGGGGCCGGGTTCGGGCCGCTCGCGGCCGGGGCGTCGCCGCCCGTCAAGTGGCACCCCGGCGGCGGGTAAAGGGTTTCCACCTGCGATTAAGGAGCAAACCCGGCAAAAAGGTGAGTCAATCATTACTTCTTCTGTACTATTCGCCGCAGGTCTGGTGCAGTCGGGAGGCGTTGACGTGGCCGTGGCGGGTTTGCCGGTTGGACTGATTCGGATGCCGGTGGCGGCCGGGCTCGCGCTCGCGTTGCTGATGTTGCCGGTGAGCGGAGCGTTCGCCGAGCCGAAGCCGACACTCGCCCAGGCCAAGAAGAAGCTGGAGAAGCTCAACGAGCAGGCCGACCAGGTCGTCGAGAAGTACAACCAGGCCTCGGAGAAGTGGAAGCGGGCCAGGAAGAAGTACCGCACGCTCAACGAGGACCTGACCCGCCAGAACGACCAGGTCGCCGGGCTGCGCAAGGAGCTCGTCACGATGGCCGTCAGCACCTACCAGGTCGGCGTGGTCAACGGCTGGGAAGGCATGATCTACCAGACCGACCCCGGCGCCCTGCTGAGCGGCCTGGCCGCCGCCGACCAGATGTCCACCTCCCGGGCCCAGTCCCTGAGCGCCTTCGACGAGGCCACCAAGGCGCTGCGGACCAGCCGGGACGAGGCCAAGACGGCGCTCGCCGAGGCCGACGAGACGCGCGACGACCTGGCCAAGGAGAAGGCCAAGGCCGACAAGATGGTCAAGGCCCAGACGAAGATCCTGCGCGAGCTCAACGCCTTCAGGACGGGCAACCCCGAGAGCCCCGGGATCCAGTACAGCGGCTCCGCCTCGGGCAACGCCCGCGCCGCCCTGCAGTTCGCCTTCGCCCAGATCGGCAAGCCCTACCAGTACGGCGGCACGGGCCCCGGCGGCTGGGACTGCTCCGGCCTGGTCCAGGGCGCCTGGCGCAGCGGGGGAGTCAGCCTTCCCCGTACGACCTGGGAGCAGTGGAGCTGGGGCGCGAGCCGCAAGGTGTCGCTGAGCGAGCTCCAGCCGGGCGACCTCATCTTCAGCGAGGGCCTCGGTCACGTCAGCATGTACGCGGGCGACGGCCGGATCGTGCACGCCCCGCAGACCGGCGACGTCGTCAAGGTCGTCCCGCTGTCCTCCTACGGCCGCCGCATCGTCGGAGCCGTCCGCCCCTGAGCGGGGTCCCCTAGCGCTTCCCAGGGCCGTCCCGGGCCTGTCCCCTTGCATTGGATGATGCCCCGCCTCGCGTCGTAGGGAGCGCCGGGGGAAACCGGATGTGCCGGGCGCGGCGGTGATCTCAGCGTCGGGACATGATCAAACCATGGACGCCCGACGAGCTCGCGTACGCCGACGCCGTGTTCGGTCGCCTGCTCGGTCGTCGGCTCGGCGGTGCGGCGGACGACCCGGCGCTGGGCTACCCGCGCGACGACTACGCCGAGCATCTGCGCACCGAGTACAGCACCTTCGGGTGGCTGCCCGAACCGATGCCCGGACCGATGCTTGACGCCGCCGGATTCGGGATCGTCGAGGCGGAGTTCCGGCAGTCGATCTACGGCGCCCGCACGTGCGTCAGGCGATGAGAGTGCCTGGCCGGATCGGCCGGGAACGGTCCATCCGCGAGGCTCAAACCTCAATCAGCGAGATGTGATGAATATTACAGAAATGGCTATTTGACGGAGTGATGTCCGAATGTGTGACGAGAGTCATATCTCGATAGCATAAATAGCCATTAAGCAGGGGTAACAGGAAGATCAAGAGGACTATCCGGTCACCCGATTTGGCGAATGCTTTGCCGAAAGTTGGAGAACGGGGTAACTTCTGGCGTCGCGACGTGCAAGCCACGCCGTCGCGGCGAATGTCGGTCTTCGGGCCGGTGTCCCTTATAGAAATCCAACCGGCCGCCGTGCCCCCACCCGGGGGCAGGGCTCGTCACGGCGGCCCGCCGAATCCATGCAGCCAGGAGGCATGGAACCGGGGACCCAAAAGGCCCAGCACAGCGTGGCCAGGGGTGAATCGGCGCATTTGTGCCGTAGGGCATCTTCCAAGCCCGAACCCGTCAGCTAACCCGGTAGGCATCAGTGGAAGTCCCAAGGAGAAATCCTGTCTACCACCCCGTACAACCCCCGTCTGTCGCGCCTTTTCCGCCTTTCCCTCGGCGGTATCGCCCTCACCCTGACCGCCTCAGCCGGAGCGGTCACCCTGGGGCCCATGGCGGCGCAGGCGACGGTGGACGGCCCCTCGGAGATCCTGGTCAACAGCGCGGCCGGAGTCTCCGAGAAGGCCGAGAGCACCACGAAGACCGCCCCCCAGACCGCGTCCAAAGCCAAGGCCAAGGGCAAGGCCGGGAAGAGCAGGGCGGCGCTGCAGAAGATCCGGGCCGGAAAGGCGGTCTCGGCGGCCAAGAAGCAGATCGGCGATCCGTACCGGTGGGGAGCCTCCGGTCCCGGAGCGTTCGACTGCTCGGGGCTCGTCCGATACGCCTGGAAGAAGGCGGGCGTGTCCCTCCCCAGGATCACGCACAGCCAGTACAGATCGATCAGGAAGAAGGTCTCGTGGAGCAAGTTGCACCCCGGTGACCTGCTGTTCTTCAGCGGGAAGGGCCACGTCGGCATGTATGTCGGCAAGGGCAGGATGGTCCACTCGCCGAGCAGCGGCAAGACGGTCCGTATCGTGAGGCTGGCGGGCCACTACAGGTCCTCCTTCGCCGGAGCGGTACGGCCGGGGGCCTAGACCCCACCCGGATCCCGGGAGGCCAGGGGCCTGACCCCGCCCGGATCCCGGGACCCGCGCGTGAGCCGGAGCACCGGCCCGAGCACGGGAAAGCGGCCCCGGCCCTCCACCAGGAGGGCCGGGGCCGCTCCATGCCGGTCGAGTACCATCGGCTCGTATGTCCGTCCCGAAAGGGCGCCGCGCCGTGCTCGCCGGGATGCTGGCGCTGATGAGCGCCGGTCCGTTCGCCGGGACGGGACCCCTCCTGGCCGGAGCCGCACCCCTCCCGCCCAGGACGCCGTACGACGCCAGGACACCTCCGCGCGACCCCCGCCACCTCCGTGACCCCCGCGACCCCCGCGACCTCCGCGACCTGTGGCCGGGCGCCGCGGTCACCGTCAGGGGCGAGCACTCCCTCGTGGTCGGCCACCGCGTCCCCGCCGCCGTCCTGCGGGATCTGGCGGCGCGGGCCGACCGGGCCCGCGCGACGATCGCGGCGATCTGGGGGCCGGTCCCCGCGGTGATCCTCTTCCCCGCCACCGACGCCGAGGCCGCGGCGCTCGCCGGGGCCGGGAGCACCCGCGGCCTGGCCGCGATGGCGACCGCGGACCGGGTGATCGTCCTGCCGTCGGGATACGCCAGGCTCACCGGGACCGGCAGGGACGTGGTGATCACCCACGAGCTCGCCCACGTGGCCACCGGCGCGACCCGCGGCGGCCGGGTGCCGATGTGGCTGTCGGAGGGCTTCGCCGACTACGCGGGCTACCGCGACGCCGGGATCGCGGTGCGCACGGCCGCCGCCGAACTGGCCGCCGAGGTGCGCGCGGGCGTCCTGCCCGCCCGGCTCCCCGGCCCGGCCGACTTCGCCCCCGGCGCGCCGAGGCTCGCGCAGGCGTACGAGGAGGCGTGGCTCGCCTGCCGGTTCGTCGCGGAGCGCTTCGGGGAGAAGGCCCTGGTGAGGCTCTACGGTAGCGATGTCGGGAGCACGCTCGGGCTGCCGGCGGCCGAGTTCACCGGAGCCTGGCGCGACTACCTCAGGAAGGAACTCACGTGACGCTGAGCACGACGGACACGCCCTCGGGCGTGCGGTCGGCGGGGTGGGCGCTGGCCGTGCTGGGGGTGGTCACGCTGGCGGTCGTGGCGTTCACCACGCCCTGGAGGGCGCTGCCCGAGGGGGCTCCGGCCGTCGTTCCCGATCCGGCCCGCGACTTCACCGCCGAGCAGATCGCCAGGTCCGAGAGGTTCGACGCGCTGGTCAGCCTTCCCGGCTACCTGTCGCTCGGACTGACGCTGCTCGTGGCGGGGGTGCTGGTCGCCACCCCGCTGGGCGCGCGGCTCGCCGACCGGCTGCCGGGGCCGTGGTGGCTGCGGGCGCTCCTCGGCGTGCTGGCGCTGTCGGTGGCCGTGGCGATCCTGCGCTGGCCCCTGGGGATGTGGTCGGAGAGCTACCTGCGCGAGTTCGGGCTGTCCACCCAGGCCTGGCCCGCCTGGGCGGCCGACCGGGCCAAGAGCACCGGCATCGGCACCGCGCTGACCGCGATCATGGTGCTGGCGGTGATCGCCCTGGCGCGGCGCTACCGGCGCTGGTGGATCCCCGCGGCGGGCGGGGCGTTCGTCCTGACCGTGGCCGCCTCCTTCGCCTACCCGGTGCTCATCGAGCCGGTCTTCAACGACTTCAGGCCGCTGGAGGCCGGGCGGCTCCGCGACGACCTGCTCGCCATGGCCACCAGGGACGGCGTGCCGGTCGAGAACGTGCTCGTCGCCGACGCCTCCCGGCGGACCACCGCGCTCAACGCGTACGTCTCCGGATTCGGCGCGACCCGCAGGATCGTGGTCTACGACACGCTGCTCCGCGCGCCCGCGGACGAGGTGGAGCTGGTGGTCGCGCACGAGCTGGGCCACGCCAAGGCGGGCGACGTGCTCTCGGGCACGCTCGTCGGCGGCCTGGGCGCGGCGTTCGGGGCGTGCCTGCTCTACGCGGTGACCTCGGCGGGGGTCGTACGGCGTAGGACGGGGGTCGCCTCGCTCGGCGACCCGAGGGCGGTGGGCCTGGTCATGGGGCTGCTCAGCCTGGCCACGGTCCTGTCGGGACCCGCCCAGAATTTGGTGAGCAGGCAGATCGAGGCCCGCGCGGACGTGCACGCGCTGGACCTGACCAGGGACCCGGCGACGTTCGTCGCCATGCAGAAACGGCTGGCGGCTACCAACATTTCTGATTTGTCGCCAGATCTGGTCGAATATGTACTTTATGCATCGCATCCCACGACCCCGCAGCGCATCGCCCTGGCGCGCTCCTGGGCCGGGCTGAACGGCCTCCCCGAACCGTGAGCCGCACGCTGGTCGTCACGAACGACTTCCCGCCCCGCGCCGGGGGGATCCAGTCGTTCGTGTACGGCCTCATCGCCCGCCGTCCGCCCGGCTCGGTCGTCGTCTACGCCCCCCGATGGGCCGGGAGCGCGGCCTTCGACCTGCGCCAGCCGTACCCCGTCGTGCGGCACCCGACCTCGCTGATGCTGCCCACGCCCGCCGTCGCGCGCCGGGCCGCCGGGCTGGTCGCCGAGTTCGGGTGCGACACCGTGGTCTTCGGGGCTGCGGCGCCGCTCGGGCTGCTCGCGCCCCGGATGCGCGAGGCCGGGGCCCGTCGCGTCGTCATGGTCACCCACGGCCACGAGGCGGGCTGGGCCGGGATCCCGGCCGGCCGCCGGGTGCTCGCCAGGATCGGGGCGGACGCCGACGTGGTCACCTATCTGGGGGAGTACACCCGGCGGCGGCTGGCCCGGGTGATAGCCGCGGACAAGCTGGTGCGGCTCGCGCCCGGCGTCGACACCGAGGTGTTCCGCCCGGGGGCCGGAGGGGGACGGGTGCGCACGGAACTCGGCCTGGGGGAGCGGCCGGTGGTGGTCTGCCTGTCCAGGCTGGTCCCGCGCAAGGGCCAGGACACGCTCCTGCGGGCCTGGCCCGGTGTGACCGGGGACGTGCCCGGCGCGGTGCTCCTGATCGTCGGCGGGGGCCCGTACCGCAGGACCCTGGAGCGGCTGGCCCGGCCGATGGGCGGTTCGGTGAGGATCACCGGCCCGGTGCCGGAGGCGGAGCTGCCCGGCTACCTCGCCGCGGGCGACGTGTTCGCCATGCCGTGCCGCACCCGCCTGGGCGGTGTCGACGTGGAGGGGCTCGGCATCGTCTACCTGGAGGCCTCCGCCAGCGGCCTGCCCGTGGTGGCCGGGTCCTCGGGCGGCGCCCCCGACGCCGTGCTGAACGGGGAGACCGGCCTGGTCGTCGACGGCACCCGCCCCGACGAGGTCGCGGCGGCCCTGGTCGGCCTGCTCAAGGACCCGGCCGGGGCGCGCGCGATGGGGGAGCGCGGACGCGAGTGGGCGGCACGCGAGTGGAGCTGGGACCTCGTCTCCTCCCGCTTCGCCCGCCTCCTGGAGCCCGCGGAGACCCCTTGACCGGTGGGAACGCGCGGGAGGGTCGTACGGGCTCCAGGGTGGCGTGGTGGGGCCCGCGGAGATCCTTGACCGGGGGATGCGTGGACGTCCGTGCGGGCGTCGAGGTGCTGTGGAGCCCGCGGAGACCCCTTGACCGGTGGGGACGCGCGGAGGGTCGCACGGGCTCCAGGGTGCCTGGAGCCCGCGGATAACTCTCCGGCCGTGACTAGCTGTAGAGGTCCTCGACCTGCTTGGCGAAGTCGCGCATCACGATGTTGCGCTTGATCTTCAGGGTCGGGGTGAGGTGCCCGCTCTCCTCGCTGATGTCGATGTCGAGGACGGTGAACTTCTTGATCTGCTCGGCCTTGGAGACGAACCTGTTGGCGCCGTCCACCGCCTTCTGCACCTCGGCGACGATCGCCGGGTCGGAGCTGAGCTCGGTGAGGTTCGCCCCCGCCCTGCCGTTGGCGGCCTTCCACTGCTCCAGGGCCTCGACGTCGAGCGTGACGAGCGCCGCGACGAACGGCCTGTCGTCGCCGACCACCATCGCCTGGCTGATCAGCGGGTGGGCGCGGATGTGGTCCTCCATCGGGGCCGGGGCGACGTTCTTGCCCGCGGCGGTGACGATGATCTCCTTCTTGCGCCCGGTGATGCGGAGGTAGCCGTCGTTGTCGAGCTCGCCGATGTCGCCGGTGTGGAACCAGCCGTTCGCGTCGATCGCCTCGGCGGTGGCCTCGTCGTTGTTCCAGTAGCCCTTGAAGACGTGGCGGCCCTTGACGAGCACCTCGCCGTCCTCGCCGATGCCGATGGTGACGCCGGGGAACGGCTTGCCGACGGTGCCGACCTTGTTGGCCCCCGGCATGTTGACCGAGGACGGCGCGGAGGTCTCGGTGAGGCCCCAGCCCTCCAGGGTCTCGATGCCCACGCCGCGGAAGAAGTGGCCGAGCCGCTCGCCGAGGGCGGAGCCGCCGGACACCGCCGTCGTCAGCCTGCCCCCGGTCGCGGCGCGGATCTTGCCGTAGACGAGCTTGTCGAACAGGGCGTGCTTGAGCTTGAGGCCCAGCCCCGCGCCGCCCGCCGCCTGCGCCCTGCTCCAGGCGACGGCGGTGTCGGCCGCGGCGTGGAAGATCTTCCCCTTGCCCTCGGCGGTCGCCTTCTGCTCGGCGCCGTTGTAGACCTTCTCGAACACGCGGGGCACGCCCAGCAGGAACGTGGGCTTGAAAGCCTGCAGGTCGGGGGCGACGTTCTTCATGTTGGGGGTGTGCGCGAGGACCGTGCCGGTCTCGATCAGCACGATCTCGACGATGCGGGCGAAGACGTGCGCGAGCGGCAGGAAGAGCAGCGCCGCCCTCTCGTCCGAGACGAACATGCGCTCCAGCGGCCCGTGAGCGACGTTCTTCGCGGTGAACAGCAGGTTGTCGTGGGTCAGGCTGCAACCCTTGGGCCTGCCGGTGGTGCCCGAGGTGTAGACGATGGTCGCCAGGTCGGCGATGCCGCGCCCGGCCCTGCGCTCGGTGAGCGTGTCGTCGGAGACCCCGGCGCCGAGCGCGGTGAGCTCGTCCAGGGCGCCGCCCTCGATGCGCCAGACGTTCTTGAGGCCCGGCAGGCCGGACGCGTCCTCGCGGATGGTCTCCTCGTGCGAGTCCAGCTCGGCGAACACGGCCTTCGCGCCGCTGTCGGAGATGATCCAGGCGGCCTGGTCGGCGGAGGAGGACTCGTAGATCGGCACGCCGACCGCCCCGGCGGCCCAGATCGCGTAGTCGATCACGGTCCACTCGTAGCGGGTGCGCGACATCAGGGCCACCCGGTCGCCGGGCTCCACCCCCGCCGCGATCAGGCCCTTGGCCACCCCGGCGACCTGGTCGCGGAACTCCCCGGCGGTGACCGCCGTCCAGTCGTCGCCGACCTTGCGCCGCAGGGCGACGACGTCTGGCTCCTCCACGGCACGCCGGAACACCGTGTCGGTGAGGTTGGCGGAGGCGGGGACATCCACCAGCACGGGGACGCTGTACTCGCGCACGGGTCACTCCTGGAGACGCACGATCGATGGGCTGCCTGGAAGTTATCGCGATAAGTTACGCATGGGTAAATTCGTCACCCAGGCGTTATGAAGAGGGATTTCACCGTAGCAACTACCGTCGCGTCGAACCGTCGGCCGCGCCGTGCGCCCGCCTTGTCAGGTTCATCACGTATGGCCGTATTTATTGGTAGTTAGGATGTCTGGCATGCGGGTTCATGTCGTCAGCGATGTGCACGGAAGAGCCGACGCGCTGGCCCGCGCGGGAGACGGCGCCGACGCGCTGATCTGCCTGGGCGACCTGATCCTGTTCGTCGACTACGCGGACCACTCCCAGGGCATCTTCGCCGAGCTCTTCGGGGCCGAGCGGGCGGGGGAGTTCATCGCGCTGCGGACGGCCAAGCGGTTCGAGGAGGCGCGGGCGATGTCCTCCGCGCTGTGGGCCTCGCTGGAGGGCGACCCCCGCGACCACATCGAGCGCTCCGTCCGGCGGCAGTACGGCGAGATCTTCGGCGCGATGCCGACCCCCGCGTACATCACCTACGGCAACGTGGACCTGCCGCGCTACTGGCCCGAGTACGTCCGGGAGGGCCATCACGTGCTCGACGGCGAGACCGTGGAGATCGGCGGCCTGCGCTTCGGCTTCGTCGGGGGCGGGCTGCGCACCCAGTACCGGACGCCGTACGAGATCGACGACGAGGAGTTCGCCCGCAAGGTCGAGGCCGTCGGCGAGGTCGACGTGCTCTGCTGCCACATCCCTCCCGCGATCCCCGAGCTGCTCTACGACGTGGTCGCCCGGCGCTTCGAACGGGGCAGCGAGGCCACCCTGGAGGCGATCAGGCGGACCCAGCCGCGCTACGCCCTGTTCGGCCACGTGCACCAGCCCCTCGCCGCCCGCACCCGGGTCGGCAGGACCGAATGCCTCAACGTGGGGCACTTCCGCAACAGAGGCGTCCCCTACGTCCTGGAGTGGTAGCCGCCACGCTCCGAAGCGGGCGCGCGGGGTGTCCGCTTCGTGGTGCCGCTTCCTGCCACCGTCGCTGCCACTGCCCCTGTCAGCGCCCCTGTCAGCGCCCCTGCCACCGCTCCTGTCGCCGCGCCGGCCGTGCCCGGCCCCGCCGGGCGTACGCGGACGATCGTGAAGCAGTACGGTTGCCCCATGGCTGATCGCACCACCTCCAGCATCAAGATCGGCGCGGACCGGTCGACCATCATGACGGTCATCGCCGACTTCCCCTCCTACCCGGAGTGGGCCGGGCAGGTGAAGGCCGCTCGCGTCCTCTCCACGGGGGAGGACGGCCGGCCGGCCACGGTCCGGTTCGTTCTCGACGCGGGCGTGATCAGCGACGAATACACCCTCCGCTACACCTGGCACGGTGACGAGTCCGTCGACTGGAGCATCGCCGAGGCGGGAAAGATGGTCTCCGGGCTCACGGGGAGTTATCGTCTTGCCGATGCGGGCAACGGCACCGAGGTGACGTACGAGCTCGCCGTCGATCTCAAGGTGCCGATGATCGGCATGATCAAGCGGAAGGCGGAGAAGGTCATCATCGACACCGCCCTGAAGGGGCTGAAGAAGCGCGTCGAGACCCCATGAGGGAGCGGGGCGCGCGGCACGGCGCGGTCGCGGAGCGGAGCCCCGCGTCCTCCCGCCGGGAGACGGCGTGAGCAGGGTCCTGCTCTTCACCGGCAAGGGCGGCGTCGGCAAGACGACCGTCGCCGCCGCCACGGCCACCCTCGCCGCCCGGTCCGGGCTGAAGACCCTGGTGGTCTCCACCGACACCGCCCACTCGCTGGCCGACGCCCTCGGCGTGCGGGCCGGCGGGGAGCCCACGGAGATCGCACCCGGTCTCTCCCTCCACCAGGTCGACACCCAGAGGGCGCTGGAACGCCAGTGGGGCGAGCTGCGCGACTACGCCAGGGGCGTCTTCGCCGAGCTCGGCCTCGACGAGGTGACCGCCGAGGAGATCACGGTGCTGCCCGGCGCCGAGGAGGTCATCGCGCTGCTGGAGCTGCGCGAGCAGGCGCGCTCCGGGCTGTGGGACGTCATCGTCATCGACTGCGCCCCGACCGCCGAGACGCTCCGGCTGCTCGCCCTGCCCGAGGCCCTCGACTGGCACGTGAACCGGCTGCTGCCCATCGGCAGGCGGCTGCTGAGCACCCTCTCCCCGCTGGTACGCCGCCTGGCGCAGGTCAGCATGCCCGAAGACCACGTGATCGGCGCGGGCGAGCGGCTCCACCGGGGGCTGATGGAGGTGCGCGAGCTGCTCACCGGCCCCGGCGCGAGCGTCCGGCTGGTGCTCACCCCCGAGGCCGTCGTGCTCGCCGAGGCCCGGCGCACGCTCACCTCCCTCAGCCTGTACGGCTACCGGGTGGACGCGGTGATCGCCAACCGTGTCTTCCCCTCCGAGGGCGCCGACCCGTGGCGGCAGAGATGGGTGCGGGCCCAGGCCCGGCACCTGGCCGAGGTCGAGGAGTCCTTCGCGCCGCTGCCCGTGCACATCGTGCCGTACCTGGAGGCCGAGCCCGTCGGCCTCGACGCCCTCGCCGCCGTCGCCGAGGCCATGTACGGCGAGGGCGACCCCTTCGCCCCGCCCTCCGTCGACCCGCCGCTGCGGATCACCGCCGAGGGCGAGCTGATCCTGGCCCTGCCGCTCGCGGACAAGGACGAGGTGGACCTGGCGCGCAAGGGCGACGAGCTGATCGTCAACGCCGGTTCCTACCGCCGGGTCCTCGCCCTGCCCGCGGCACTGGCCCGCAGGTCGGTGCGTGAGGCCGCGCTCCGAGACGGGTTTCTCCGGGTACGGTTCGAATCGGGAGGGCCTGATGACCGATAACACGAACGACGCAGAGAAGACCCCGAAGCCGCGCGCGCCGAGGAAGCCACGGAAGGCCGCCGGCGCCGCGACGCCGCCGTCCGAGGCCGGGACCGGGACCGGGACTGGAGGCGTCGAGAGCGCCGAGAACACCAGGGTCGCCGGAAGCACCGGGGGCACCGGGGGCACCGGGGGCACCGAGGGCACCGAAGGCGCGGCCAAGGCTCCGAAGGGCCGCCGCACCGGGAAGACGCCCCCGAAGGGGCGGAGCACGGATCCGGCCGGGAAGTCCCCGAAGGGCGGGCGCACCGGATCGTCCCAGTCCGTCGAGTCCGTCGAGTCCGTTGTGCGGGTTGAGCGGGTCGAAGCCGTCGAAGCCGTCGGGGGTGTCGAGCGACCGGAGGACACCGGGGAGCCCGCGCGGGCCGAGCGTGTCGAGAAGGTCGCGCGCCTGGAGGTGGTCGAGGTGGAGGCCGTGGCCGAGCCCGCGCCCTCCAAGCGGGCCCCGAGGGCCAGGAAGGCCCCGGGTTCCGGGCAGGCCGCGCGTACCGGACAGGCCGCGCGTACCGGACAGGCCGCGAGCCCCGAACAGGGCGCAGACTCCGGGCAGGTCCCGGATGCCGGGCAGGCCGCGAGTATCGGGCAGACCTCGGATTCCGCACAGGCCGCTCGTGACGCGCAGGCTGCTCGTGACGCGCGGGCCGAGTGGTTCGAGCGCGCCAGCCGGGCCAGGCAGGAGGAGCGGACCGGATGGACCCCGTGGGCCAGGCCGGGCGACCGCGCCGAGTCCGCGGAGCGCGAGAAGGAAACCGCGGCCGGGAAGCAGGAACGGGCACGGGAAGAGCGGGCGCGTGACGAGCGGTCCCAGAGCGGCACCCAAAGTGGCTCCCAGAGCGGCACCCGGGGCGGATCCCAGGGCGGCAAGGACCCGCTGGGCACCGCGGCCGAGGAGGCGTTCAAGCTCTTCGACACGCTGCAGCAGAAGGCGACCAGGGAACTGCGCAAGAACCTGATCAAGGGCACGATGACCGGGGTCGGCAGCGCGTTCTCCGGTGGTGGCCGGGGAAGAAGAGAGCGGGACGTGTGGGAGGAGGCGGTCTCGGAGCATGAGGAGTACATCTGCCGGGCCTGCCCCGTCTGCCGTGCGATAGCCGCGCAGCGCGAGTCGGGCGGTGGCGGTGCCGTCACCGACCATCTCATGCAGGCGGGCACCGAGCTGTTCGCCGCCTTCAAGTCGGCCGTCGACGGACTCGGCAAGCCCGCTCCCGCGCAGCGGGAACGCGAGCGCGAGCGAGGAGACACCCCCGTGGAGCACATCGACCTGGGGTGAGCCCAGGGGGAGAGGAAGAATGGACAATGGCGCTGACCATCGGTGTGGACATTGGCGGTACGAAGGTCGCGGCGGGAGTCGTGGACGAGGACGGCCAGATCGTCGAGCATCTCTTGCGGCCCACCCCGGCGGAGAATCCGGACCAGGTCGCCCACACGATCGGTGACGCGATCCTGGAGCTCTCCAAGGGCCGGGAGATCGAGGCCGTCGGCCTGGGCGCGGCCGGGTTCGTCGACGAGACCAGGTCCATTGTCCGGTTCGCCCCCAACCTCGCCTGGCGTGAGGAGCCCCTGCAGAGGAAGGTCTCCGACATGGTCGGCCTTCCCGTCGTGGTGGAGAACGACGCCAACGCGATGGCGTGGGGCGAGGCCAGGTTCGGTGCCGGTCGCGGTGAGACCCACCTGGTGTGCGTGACCGTCGGTACGGGCATCGGCGGCGGCATCGTGCTCGACGGCTCCCTCTACCGGGGCCGCTGGGGCATGGGCGCCGAGCTCGGCCACATGCAGGCGGTCCCCGACGGGCGTCTGTGCGGGTGCGGCAACCTCGGCTGCTGGGAGCAGTACGCCAGCGGGAACGCCCTGGTCAGCGAGGCCAGGAGGATCGCCGAGGCCGAGCCGGACAAGGCTGTCAAGCTCCTGGAGATCGCCGGCGGGACGCCCGACCAGATCGAGGGCCAGGAGGTCACCGAGGCCGCCAGGCAGGGGGACCCGGCCGCGCTGGCCGCGTTCTCCTCGATGGCCCGCTGGATCGGCCAGGGCCTGGCCGACCTCGCCGCCGTCCTCGACCCGGGTTGCTTCGTCCTCGGCGGCGGCGTCTCGCGTGCCGCCGACCTGTGGATCGACGAGACCCGGGAGTTCTACACCACCCACCTGAGCGGCCGGGGCCACCGTCCGCTGGCCGACATCCGCTGCGCCGAACTCGGCGCCTCGGCGGGCCTGGTGGGCGCCGCGGACCTCGCCCGCAGGCGCTGACCGCCACTCCCGGCGCGTACGGCCGCCCGCCCGCCGATTCGGCACGGGCGGCCGGTACGCCCGGCGGTGAGCATGCCGGTCAACGCGGATGATCGGAACGTCTGGCGGTGAGCATGCGGATCGGTGCGGGCGGCTGGTATCTCCAACGGTGAACATGCCGATCAGGGTGGGCGGCCGGTGCGTCTGGCGGTGAGCGTGTCGATCGGTTCGGGCGGCTGGTGTGCCCGGCGGTGAATATGCCGATCAGGGCGGGTGGCCGGTACGTCCGGCGGTGAGCATGTCGATCGCTTCGGGCGGCTGGTATCCCCGGCGGTGAACATGCCGATCAGGGCAGGCGGCTGGTATGTCCGGTGGTGCGCGGCTATCCTCGCGGCACGCGTCGCGAAGTGAGGTGGCCGTGGTGCTCAGGATCGCCAGCTACAACGTGCGCTCCATGAAGGACGACGTCCCGGCGCTGGGGCGGGTGGTCGCCGCGCTCCGCGCCGACGTGCTCTGTGTGCAGGAGGCGCCCCGCTTCCTGTGCTGGCGCCGCAGGCGAAGGCGGCTGGCCGCCTTCGGCGGGCTGGCCGTGGCCGCGGGCCGCCGAAGGGGCGGGGTCGCCGTGCTGACCGGTCCCGGGGTGCGGCTGCTGCACGGGGAGGGCCGTCTCCTGGAGTCCTTCTTCCCCCTGGAGCGGCGCGCCATCGCGATCGCCGTGGTGGAGGCGGACGGGCGGCGGGTCGCCGTCGGTTCCATCCACCTGGACCTCGACGAGACCGCCCGGCGCCGCCACGCGGACGAGGCGGTGAGGCTCCTGCGGGAGGTGGCCGACCGGTTCGGCGCGCTGCCGGTGCTCGCCGGAGACATCAACGAGCAGTCGGGCCAGCCGAGCTGGCAACACCTCGCCGAGCGGCTGACCGACTGCTATCCGGTCTCGCCGCGCGGCGACGGCTTCACCTTCCCCGCGAGGGGCCCGCACAAGCGGATCGACGCGATCTTCGCGGTCGAGGGTTTCGCCGTGGTCTCCTGCGGCGGGATCGACGCCGACCCCGCCGACCTGGTGGCCGCCACCGACCACCTGCCGGTGATCGCCGAACTGGACCACCCGCGCCCCGAGGCCGAGGCTCCCTCGGGCCCCGCCGTGGACGCCGCCCCCGCCGTGGACGCCGATCCCGCCGTGGACACCCGTCCCGCCACCGATGCCGGTCCCGCCAAGGACATCGGTCCCGTCGCCGATGCTGCTCCCGCCAGCGATCTCGGTCCCGCCAAGGGCATCGGCTCCGCCGTGGACGCCGGTCCCGCCACCGATGCCGGTCCCGCCCAGGGCGCCGGGTCGGCCGTGGACGCCGGTCCTGGTACGGACGCCGGTCTCGGTACGGCCCCGGCGGGAGCCTCCGGCACCGGCGATCACGCGGGCCCCGCGCGGGGGGAGCCCGGTCCGGGCCTTCCGGGGGAGGCGGGGGAGGCGGATAAGCCGGGAGGACCGGTGTTTCCGTGACGGAGACAGGCGTTTCCGTCACGGAGACGAGAAGATCTTCCCCGCCCGTGACAGGGCGTCTTTCCAGATCGCGCCGGTCAAGTGGGGAGACCGGCACACGGGGAGCGCATGAGCCCCGTACCATTTGAAACATGACCCGTCGCCTTCCGCGGCGTGCGCTGGTTCTCTGCGCGGGAGGCCTGCTCCTGCTGTCTCCGCAAACGTTCCCAGCCCACGCCGATCCCGTCAGCCCGCCCGCGGCCGAGGCATGGCAGGCTCCGGTCAGCGCGGGCCTGAGCAGTGACGGATCGCTGTCCGACGTGGCGGGGGTCTCGGCCACGAGCGTGTGGGCGGTCGGCCAGCAGAGCGTCTGGGACGTCTGGCAGAGCCGCGGCGCGATCACCCACTGGGACGGCACCTCCTGGAACGAGGTCGGCATCCGCAACGACCCGACCGGCGCCGGGCCCCTGCGTTCCGTCGCGGCCGCCTCGGCGACCGAGCTGTGGGCCGTCGGCGAGGGGCACGACGGCCTCCCCTACCTGGCGAGGGGAGACGGGGCGTCCTTCGACAGGGTCATCGTCGACAAGCTGCACTCGGGCGACTGGCTGGGCGGGGTGGCGGCCGTTCCCGGCCGGGTGGTCGCGGTCGGCCGCCGCGACAAGCTGCCCATGCTCGTCACCGGCACGGGCTCGAAGTGGAAGCTCACCCACCTGCCCGACCGGGGCACGCTGTACGGGGTGGCGCTGTCGGGCAAGAGCGACGGCTGGGCGGTGGGCGACACCGGCGGCAAACCGTTGATCATGAGGCAGTCCGGCGGGCGCTGGAAGACCTTCAAGGCCCCCGAGATCGCCGGCGGCTACCTGCGTGACGTTCACCTCGACGGCCCCAAGCGGGCCCTCGCCGTCGGCGGCGTCTACCGGGAGTCCGGCGGGATCGTCCCGCTGGCCCTGTCGTGGAACGGCAAGAAGTGGTCCCGGGTGTCCCTCCCCGCCGGTGACGTCCGCCTGTACGGGGTGACGGGTGACCGCAAGGGCCACTTCTGGATCTCCGGGGTCGACCTGGAGCGGCCCGGCGAGGCGTTCCTGCTCCGGTACGACGGGCACGCGGTCAAGGCGCTGCGCGGTCCGGAGACCGCCGCCCCCCGGACGGTACGTCTCCAGTCGGCGGCCTACCTGCCGGGCACCGGCACCGTGTGGACCGTCGGCCACGTGGTCGACGCCTCCGGCAAGTACACCGACGTGATCGAGCGCTTCGGCACCTCGGAGCGCGCCAAGCCGTAGTCCGGGCGGGGGCGGTCGTGCCCGGCCGATCATGGACGACCCGCTCTGGCGAGCGTGGCCGAGGGTCGAGCGTGGCCGATGGCGCGTTCGACCGGCCGCGACGGGATGACCCGCACGGAGAAGGGACGACCCGCACGGAGACCGGACGCTCCGCACGGATGAGGCGGCCGTGGCCGGACACCCGACCAGATCGGGCTACCCGTTCAGGTTGGACACCCGTTCAGGCTGGACACCCGCGCAGAGCGGACGACCCGCTCAGGTTGGGTGAGCCGTTCAGATGACGGCGCCGTCGTCCCAGCCGGAGTCGTTGGGCGGGCCGTCGCCCATGCGGACCACCAGTGCCACGAAACCGCCGATGAACGCGGCGACCGCGGTGAAGAGCATCCACCCCTGCAGGTTCCAGTTGAGCGCGGCGCTCAGCAGCAGGTAGGCGGGGCCGCCGAACAGCGCCAGCCATGCGATCTTGGTGGTGGCGTCGGTCTTGGGGAGCGGGGGTGGGGGCGGGGGCACGTAGTGCCCCTCTTCGTCCTCGGTCTCGGACTGTTCCGTGGCGGATTCGGTGTCGTCCGCGGGATCGTCCTCCCGCAGGAGGTCCTCCTCGTCCGACTGTTTGATCACCCGTCGCGGAGGCTCGGCCGGAAGGTTCTCGCTGTCCGGCCACGGCTGATTCGCCGAGTCGCGCTCGGCGGTGTCGTTGAAGGACGCGACGATCTGACGCCAGACCTCGTCCTCATCGCTTTGAGGTGTCACCTAGCTGGGCCCGTTGTTCATCGGCCGATCACTTTCTCCCGGAGACCGCGCATCCCCCGCTCGCGATCAGTCTCTCTGCAAGGGTACAGACGCGTTCGAGGTGATGAACTCCAGGCTCCCCGCAAAGATCCGATCAGCATCGTTGTCAAGCGTCGCGACGTGATAGCTGTCGGCGAGCTCCACCACATTCAGATTCCCCCCGGTCAGCCTCTCACGCAGAATACGCACACTCCCAGGTTTCACAACATGATCCTGCGGACTATGGAAAACCAGGACGGGCTGGGTGATCTTATATAGCTCCGACCGCGTCAACGTCCACAGCCGCAGAAGGGTCGCCGCGGCCTTGACCGGCGTACGCGTGTAGCCGAGTTCGGTCGCCCCCTCCTTCTTGATGTCCCCGGCGACGCCGGGCACCGACGCGACCACGTACTTGAGCAGGGGAGCCAGCCTGAGCAGCGGCACGTCGTTGACGATCGACGGGTTGACGACCACCAGCCCCTTGATGCCGTCGCCGTGCACCTCGGCCAGCCGCAGCGCCATGCACCCGCCGAGCGACAGTCCCATGACGAAGACCTCGGCGCAGCTGCCGCGCAGGTCCGCCAGGGCCTTGTCGAGCTCGGCGTACCAGTCCTCCCAGCCGGTGCGGGCCATCTCCCGCCAGGTGGTGCCGTGGCCGGGGAGCCTCGGCAGCGCCACCGTCATGCCCGCCGCCGCCAGGTATTCGCCCCAGGGGCGCAACGACTGCGGCGACCCGGTGAATCCGTGGCAGAGCAGGACGCCGATCCGTCCCCCCGCATGGTGGTACGCCTCCGCACCGGGCATGACTGGCATCGCGGCTCCTAGTAAGAGTTCGCCCGATCGTCGCACGAGTGGGACGTGTTTTGCGAGAGGTCGATTTGGGTGGTTCGGTAGGGTAGGTGACCGGGATCGGAAGTGGGAGGATAACTCCAGGTCCACGCCTGCAACCGAAGGAGCATCGAGTGTTCTACTGGGTGGTGAAGGCCATCCTCTCGCCCTTCCTCCATCTGATTTTCCGTCCCTGGGTGGAGGGCGTGGGGAACGTGCCGAAGCAAGGACCGGTGATCCTGGCCGGAAACCACCTGTCGTTCGCCGACCACTTCTTCGGCGCGCTGTTCCTGCGGCGCAAGGTGATCTCCCTCGGCAAGTCCGACTACTTCACCGGCCGCGGTCTCAAGGGGATGATGAGCAAGGCCTTCTTCAGCGGGGTCGGCACCGTCCCCATCGACCGCTCCGGAGGCAAGGCGAGCGAGGCGGCGCTGCGCACCGGCAGGCGCATCCTCGACGAGGGCCATGTGCTCGCCATCTACCCGGAGGGGACCCGCTCCCACGACGGCCGCCTCTACAAGGGCAAGACCGGTGTGGCCCGCCTGGCGCTGGAGTCGCGCGTGCCGGTCATCCCGTGGGCGATGGTCAACACGTTCGAGATGATGCCCCCGGGCAGCGTCCTTCCCAAGCTGGGCATCCGGCCGGGGGTGAAGTTCGGCAAGCCGCTCGACTTCACCCGCTACTACGGGATGGAGGAGGACCGCCTCGTCCTGCGCGCCGTCACCGACGAGATCATGTACGCGCTGATGGAGCTCTCCGGCCAGGAGTACGTCGACAAGTACGCCGCGAGCGCCAAGGTCGAGGCCGCCCGCGCCGCCAAGGAGGCGAAGGAGGCGGCGAGGCAGGCCGCCAAGGAGGCGCGCAAGCGTCCCCGTTCGGGCGAAGCGGGATCGGACGAGTAAGACCGCCGGGCCGGGCGGGTGAACGCGGTCGGAGGACGAGCGGGACCGCCGGGTGGAGCGGGACCGGAGGACGAGCGAGGTCAGAGAGTCGACTCGCGCAAGCGACCGGGTGGAGCGGGACCGGAGGATGCGCAGGGTCAGAGGGTCGACTCGCGGATGACCAGCTCGGGCTGGAACATGATCTGCTGATGGGCGTGTGAGTCGGGGTTGTCGCACTCGTCCAGCAGCAGCTCCGTGGCGACCCGGCCGAGCCGGTGGGTCGGCTGCCGGATGGAGCTGAGCGAGACCGTCGACGCCGAGGCGAAGTCGATGTCGTCGTAGCCGATGAGGGAGACGTCCCGGGGGACCCGTACGCCCGCCTGGAGCAGGCCGCGCAGCATGCCCAGGGCGAGCAGGTCGTTCGCGCAGAACACGGCGTCGGGCAGCCGCCCCCCGGCGATCATCTTCTCCGCCGCCTGCTGCCCCGACCTGGCGTTCATCGCGCTCATCGCGATCTCCTCCAGCGCCTCCCCGGGGTCGCGGCCCGCCGCGGCCAGTGCCCGCTCGGCGCCGATCAGGCGGTCGGCGCACTGGCGGATGGTGAGGGGGCCGGTGACGTAGGCGATCCGCTCGGCGCCGGTGGACAGCAGGTGGGAGACCGCGAGCGAGCCGCCGGTGATGTCGTTGACCGCCACCGAGCACTGGTCGGCGCGTTCGGCGGGGTGGTCCACCAGCACCACGCTGATGCCGCGCTCCTTGAGCTGGTCGAGCTTGGCCAGGTTCGCCCCGGCGGGCGTGATGAGCACCCCGCGGACCCGCTGCTCGGCGAAGACGAGCAGGTTGCGCTCCTCCTTGAGCCGGTCGCCGGAGGAGTTGCCCAGGATCACGGCGTACCCGCGCTCGCTGGCCACCTCCTCGACCCCCGCCGCCACGTCGGTGAAGAAGGGGTTGCCGATGTCGATCACCGAGAGGCCGACGGTGCGGCTGTGCCCGGCCCGCAGGCTGGAGGCGGAGCCGTGCCGGACGAACCCGAGGTCGCGGATGGCCTCCTCGACCCGGGAGCGGGTGGACTCGGCGACCTTCTCCGGGCGGTTGAGCACGTTGGACACCGTGCCGGGGGACACCCCGGCCCGTGCCGCGACTTCCTTTATGCTCACCGAACTCATGTGCATTGATTAAAACGTAACAACAAGTGTTCCGCCAGTCAGGGGCGGTACTTTCGGCCCGCCTGACGGCTTTCGGCCCGCGATCTCGCGCGACGGCGTTGACAGTGTCGTACGTGTCACATAGCTTTTTCATCGTCGTTAAAACGTTTTTAAGAAGATCTCACCCCGCCGCGCCCCCGGGACCCACGAAGGCCCCGCCGGGCGCCCGCGGGAGGTAACGGGTGAACGAGTGAGCGGAGAGGTGTCATGACGTCGCCGGTTGAGGAACTGCTGCAGCGGTCGCACGCGCTGGGGGCCGATCCGCGGAACACGAACTTCGCCGGGGGCAACACCTCGGCCAAGGGGACGGCGGCCGACCCCGTGACCGGGACTCCCGCCGAGGTGATGTGGGTGAAGGGGTCCGGGGGAGACCTGGGCACCCTGGCCGAGCGCGGCCTCGCGGTGCTGCGGCTGGACCGGCTCCGGGCGCTGGCCGGGGTGTACCCCGGGGTCGAACGCGAGGACGAGATGGTCGCGGCGTTCGACTTCTGCGCCTTCGGCACCGGCGGCGCCGCGCCGTCCATCGACACCGCGATGCACGGCCTGGTGGACGCCGCGCACGTCGACCACCTGCACCCCGACGCGGGGATCGCGATCGCCACCGCCGCCGACGGGGAGGCGCTGACGGCGCGGATCTTCGGCGAACGGGTGGTCTGGGTGCCCTGGCGGCGGCCCGGCTTCCAGCTGGGGCTGGACATCGCGGCGATCAAGAAGGACAACCCGCTCGCGATCGGATGCGTCCTGGGCGGGCACGGCATCACCGCCTGGGGTGACACCTCGGCCGCCTGCGAGGCCAACTCACTGGAGATCATCCGCACCGCGGAGGCGTACATCGCCGGGCACGGCCGCGCGGAGCCGTTCGGGCCGGTGCTCGCCGGGTACGAGCCGCCGGACGACGAGGCGCGGGCCGTGCGGGCGGCGGCGCTGTTCCCCGTGGTGCGCGGGCTCGCCTCCACCGACGCCCCGCAGGTCGGCCACTACACCGCCACCGGCGAGGTGCTGGACTTCCTGTCGCGCGAGCGCCACCCCGAGCTCGCGGCGCTGGGCACCTCGTGCCCCGACCACTTCCTGCGGACCAAGGTGGCCCCGCTGGTGGTGGACCTGCCCGCCGACGCCCCGATCGAGGACGTGGTCGCCCGGCTGCGGGAACTGCACGCCGCCTACCGCGAGGAGTACGCGGCCTACTACCGGCGGCACGCCGTGGAGGGCTCGCCCGCGATGCGCGGGGCCGACCCGGCGATCGTGCTGGTGCCGGGGGTGGGCATGTTCTCCTTCGGCAGGGACAAGCAGACCGCGCGGGTGGCCGGGGAGTTCTACGTCAACGCGATCAACGTGATGCGCGGGGCCGAGGCGCTCTCCTCGTACGCGCCGATCGAGGAGGGCGAGAAGTTCCGGATCGAGTACTGGGAGCTGGAGGAGGCCAAGCTGCGCCGGATGCCGGCCGCGCGCCCGCTGGCGACGCGGGTGGCCGTGGTGACCGGCGGCGGCTCCGGCATCGGGGCGGCGACCGCGCGCAGGCTCGCCGCCGAGGGCGCGTGCGTGGTGGTGGCCGACCGCGACCTCGGCGCCGCGGGCAAGGTGGCCGCCGAGCTGGGCGCGAAGGCGTACCGGCCGGAGGACGTCGCGGTCGCGGTGGAGGTGGACGTCACCGACGAGGCACAGGTGGCCGCCGCGCTCCGGGCGGCGGTGCTGGCGTTCGGCGGGGTGGACCTGATCGTCAACAACGCGGGCCTGTCGCTGTCGCGCTCGCTGCTGGAGACCAGCGTCGCCGACTGGGACCTGCAGCACGACGTGATGGCCCGCGGGTCGTTCCTGGTCTCGCGGGAGAGCGCCCGGGTGATGATCCCCCAGGGGATGGGCGGGGAGATCGTGTACATCTCCTCCAAGAACGCGGTGTTCGCCGGGCCGAACAACGTGGCCTACGGGGCCGCCAAGGCCGACCAGGCGCACCAGGTACGGCTGCTCGCGGCCGAGCTCGGCGCGTACGGGATCCGGGTCAACGGCGTCAACCCCGACGGGGTGGTGCGCGGGTCCGGCATCTTCGCCTCGGGGTGGGGGGCCAACCGGGCCGCGGTGTACGGGGTGGAGGAGGAGAAGCTGGGCGAGTACTACGCGCAGCGCACCCTGCTCAAGCGCGAGGTGCTGCCCGAGCACGTCGCGGGGGCGGTCTTCCAGCTGACCCAGCTCACCCAGACCACGGGGCTGCACGTCCCGGTCGACGCGGGTGTCGCGGCGGCCTTCCTGCGCTGACCCCGTCACCCGTCCCCGGTCCCCCTCGTGCGGCTCCTGCCCCGCCGGAGTGGGGGCCGGGGACGTCCCTGATCCTCAACTCCTGAAAGGGGCTCGCATGCAGTCGGCACCGGGGACCGCCCAGCCCGTTCAACCCGTTCAGCCCGAGCGGACCGTTCAGCCCGAGCGGACCGGGCGGACCGGGCGGTACGCCGCGGTCGACCTCGGAGCGTCGAGCGGCCGGGTGGTCGTCGCCGAGATCGGGCCGGACACCCTGGACCTGCGCGAGGTGCACCGTTTCGCGAACGTGCCCGTCCGGGCCGGCGGCACGCTGTACTGGGACATCCTGCGGATCTACCGGGGGGTGCTGGACGGCCTGCGCGCGGCGGGTCCCGTCGACGGCATCGGGATCGACTCCTGGGCCGTCGACTACGGGCTCCTGGACGGCGACGGCGCGCTGCTCGGCAACCCCGTCCACTACCGCGACGCCCGCACCGAGAGGACGGCCAGCCGGGTCCCCTTCGAGGAGTTGTACGCCCGCACGGGTATCGCCCGCCAGCCGTTCAACACCATCCACCAGCTCGCCGCCGAGCCCCGGCTGGCCTCGGCCGCGACGCTGCTGCTCATTCCCGACCTGATCGCGTACTGGCTGACCGGGCGGGTCGGCGCGGAGCTGACCAACGCCTCCACCACCCAGCTGCTCGACGCCAGGACCCGCGAGTGGGACACCGTGCTGACGGGCGGGCTCGGGCCCGCGGCCGGGATCCTGCCGCCCATCCGGCGTCCCGGCGAGGTGGTCGGCCCGCTGGCGCCGGAGGTCGCGAGCGAGCTCGGGCTCTCCCCGGACACCCGGGTCATCGCGGTCGGTTCCCACGACACCGCCTCCGCGGTGGCGGGGGTCCCCGCGGAGAGCGAGCGGTTCGCCTACATCTCCTGCGGCACCTGGTCGCTGGTCGGCGTCGAGCTGGACCAGCCCATGATCAGCGAGGCGGGGCGGCGGGCCAACTTCACCAACGAGGCGGGCATCGACGGCACCGTACGCTACCTCCGCAACGTCACCGGGCTGTGGCTGCTGCAGGAGTGCGTCCGCACCTGGGAGTCGGAGAAGCCCCCACCCGGCGCGGAGGTGCCGGGAGGGCGGGTCGACCTGGAGGAGCTGCTCCGGCAGGCCGCCCTGGAGGAGCCGTTCCGGTCGGTCGTGGACGCCGACGACCCGGTCTTCCACCCGCCCGGCGACATGCCCGGACGCATCGCCGGCTTCTGCCGCCGTGCCGGACGGCCCGTGCCGGAGACCCGTGCCCAGATCGTCCGCTGCGTGATCGACTCCCTGGCGCTGGCCCACCGGGCGGCGGTCGAGGACGCCCGGCGGCTCACCGGGCGGGCGGTGGACACGATCCACATCGTCGGAGGAGGCTCGCGCAACGCGCTGCTCTGCCGGCTCACCGCCGACGCCTGCGGCCTCCCCGTGGTCGCGGGACCCGTCGAGGCCACCTCGATCGGCAACGTCCTGGTCCAGGCCAGAGCCGACGGGGTCGTCTCCGGAACCCTCGCCGATCTGCGCGCCCTGATCCGGCGCACCCAGCACCTGGAGCGCTACGAACCTCGCTCCGGCTCCGGGACTTCGCCCGCCGCGCCCGGCGCTCGAACGTCGCCCGCTCCTGACCGGTCAGCGTCGCCCCGGCCTTCGGCCGCCCCGTCCGCGCCGTGACAGCGGTCCAGGCTCGGACGACAGATCTCCGAAGCGGCTACACCGGCGAGACGGTCCCGGCCCTGTCGGCGGAAGACCGGAGGATCTACTCCCTCTCCGTGTCGTTCGAAGCGTACTGGTCGGACAGGAGAAGGCTCAGACGACGTAGCACGTCCATCTGGGCGGGATTGCAGAGCTCTTGCAAGGCGTCGATGACAGCTTGTTCGACAAAGCGCGCACTGTACGGCGTGCCGGAGTTCGTGATGCCGAGTCCGGGGTGCGCCGCGTACAGCGCGTGCACATGGGGGACCATGCGCTCGGCCACGCCGGCGCGGGTCTGCTCGTCGGCGTCGGCGGGGAGGTCGGTGAACTGCGCGGTGACGGGGTTGACGACGGGTTCCTGCAGCATGTCCGCCCAAGCCCGCAGGGTTTGCGGTCCGAGGACCCGGGTCAGGACGATGACGAACGAGCGATCGGCGTGTGGCAGGTTCCCCACGGCGTTGGCCGCGGTGAAATCGGTCGGCAGATCGGTCGGCGTGGACTGGCGCAGGATCAGTCCGAGTTCGACGCGGGTGCGCCGGAGCCGTTCGATGGTGGCCGCGAGTTCGGCGTCGAGAGTGCGCAGGGCGTCCTCGGGGTGATCGTCGGCGTCACCCATGGCGGCGATCTGGGACAACGAGAACCCCAGGTCCGCCAAGCGCTTGATACGCAGCACCCGGACGAGATGGGCGACTCCGTACTGCTTGTAGCCGTTGTCACGCCGTTGCGGTTGTTCCAGCAGTCCGACCTCATGGTAATGGCGTACCGCACGCAGACTCGTACCGGCGAGCTGGGCGATCTCGCGGGTGCTCCAGGCCACGTCCTTCTCCTCCGTCAGGTAGCGGTCCCGGCCGACGCCGTCGCGCCGGTGGGACACCGGTAAAGCCATGCCGTGACGGCATGCCCAATCCAGACCGTTGTGCACCTTGACCTGTGAGGTGGATCACGCTCGTACGGTCTTGAGTGTGCCGCTGCGGCCGGGTGTCTCCTTGGCGTGATGTATCCCCGCCCACCCGGAGCCGAACGGCTCCCACCGACAGGAGAACCGGTGTCCTTCTCGACCCGCCCATCGCGGATGGCGGTAGGAGTTCTTCTGCTACTGACCACGCTGAGCGCGTGCTCTCCGCCAGCCGAACAACAAAAAACGCGACCGGCGCAGCCGTCGGCGGAACTCGCCTCCTTCTACGGCCAGAAGCTGGCCTTCGGCCCGTGCAAGGACTACGCCACCACCCCGGCCGACACCAAGATCTTCGCCGCCGGCAAAACCGCCGAATGCGCCCGCCTGCGGGTGCCCTTGGACTACGACGACCCTGACGGCGAGACCGCCCAGATCGCGCTGCTGCGGGTTCCCGCGCGGGGAACCTCGATGGGGTCCCTGCTGCTCAACTCCGGCGGGCCCGGAGGGCCCGGCATGCAGTTCGCCGTTCTCACCGCCGCGGCGCTGGCGCGGAACCCGATCACCGAGCGGTTCGACCTGATCGGGTTCGATCCGCGCGGGGTGGCCGCGAGCGAGCCGGCCGTGGACTGTTTCACCGACGAGGAAATGCGCGGTGGTGAACTGCCGTACGAGTTCATCGTCTCGGCGGGCAGCTACACGGAGGCCGACACCCGCCGGCTGGCCGAGCAATGCGCGAAACGCTCGGGCGGCGAACAGGCGCTGGCCGCCATCTCCTCGCGTGACACGGTCCGCGACATGGACGTCCTGCGTGCGGCACTCGGTGACAAGCAGCTGAACTTCCTCGGCCAGAGCTACGGAACCCGCATCGGGACGTTGTACGCGGAGGCGTTCCCGCGCAACGTCCGCGCCATGATCCTCGACGGCGCCGTCGAGCCCGGTCTCGGGCTCGTCGACCGGCGGCTGTACCAGTACACCGGTTTTCAGCGATCTTTCGAGCAGATGGCGGCTGACTGCGCGAAGCGCCCGGACTGCCCGTTGGGCGCCGAACCATCCAAAGCCACGAAAATCTTCCAGGAAAGCGTGCGTCCTCTGCTCAAGCGGCCGGTTCCGGCCGGCGACGGACGACGGCTCTCCTACGACGACGCGATCAACGCCGTCGTCAGCGGGCTCTACTCCCGGGAGGCGTGGCCAGTGATCATCGCGGGGCTCGCCGAGGTCCGGGCCGGACGAGGTGACAAGCTGCTGCGGCTGCGTGAGGCGTTCAGTCCCACGGACGGCAGTGGAGGCAACTTCGCCGAGGCCAACTACGCCATCGCGTGCATGGACGAGGAGCGCCTGACACCTCAGCAGGCCGGTGAGTTCAAGGACCGGATCCATCAGGTGGCGCCGTTCATGGATTCCGGCAGCGGCGTTGACGGAGCGCGGGACGGGTGTGAGTTCTGGCCCGCCGAGCCGAAGCCCGCCTACCCCCTCCCCGACCGGGTCGAGGGTGTCGCGCCAACGTTGACGATCTCCATCACCGGTGACCCGAGCACGCCCTACGACGCGGGCGTCAAGCTCGCCGACGTCCTGGGCGGCAAGATGCTCACCGTCGACGGCGAGCAGCACACGATCTTGTCATCCGGCAAGAACGCCTGCGTCAACGACATCGCCGCCACGTATCTGACCACCCTGCGGATGCCGGCCGATGATTCCCGCTGCGCCCTGTGACCTGCCCGGTCACCGCCCGCGCGGAGGGCGGCGACCGGGCGTCACCGTGACCGTCGCGGACGGCGTGACGAACGATACGAGGAGTATCACGAGATGAAAACCGCTTTGTACGACAACGCGATGCAAGTGGTTCCCGTCCTGCTGATCGCATTGTTTCTCGACACTCGCGGTGTTGACCGGCAGACCGGCCATCCACCACGCCGGTGGGAAAACGCGCAGGACAGGCTGTTCGCCGTACTCGGCGTTGTCGCGTTCACGGTGTCGATGTTCGTCGTCGCCGGTGTCGCCGATGGCGGACGTCTCACCGAGGCGATCGTCATCGCCGCGCTCAGTGGCTGTATCGGCCTGCTGTTCGCGAGGATCTGGTTTCGTCTGACCCGTAACAGTGGCCAGGCTCGTGAATAGCGCCGGACCCCCGTTCCGTCTTGAGAACAAACGGTGACCATTACCTGGGGACGACCGCGGCGTTCCAACGGTCACAGCGGATTCGGAGCTGGAAGTCTGTGGTCGCCGTGTGGCGGTGTGTCGTGATCTACGAGCGGTGAGGTCTCCGGTGCGCCGGATTCCCCGGAGTGTGTGGCGGGGAATCCGGCGTACACCGGGGGGACGTGTGGTGGCCGGTCAGGGGGCGTCCGACCCCGTGAGGTGGGCGCGGATCTGGCGGATGTGCTCCGGGGTGGTGCGGCAGCAGCCGCCGACGAAGGCGGAGCCCGCGGCGGTCCACCCGGCCGCGGCCTCCCCGAACTCCACCGGGTCGGCCAGCCCGAGCCAGCGCCGGTTCGCGGAGTCCCAGACCTCGCCGGAGTTGGGGTAGACCATGGTGGGCTTGCCCTTGATCTGCGAGATCAGGCTCATCACGTGGCGCGGGGCCGTGCAGTTGACGCCGATCGCGATCACCTGCGGGTTCCCGGCGAACAGGCCGGCCGCCATCCTGAGCGGGGTGCCGTCGTTGATGTGCTCGCCGTCGCGGCAGGAGAAGCTCACCCACGCCCGCATCCCCGGCGTCTCGGCGAGCAGCCGCCGCAGCGCCCTGGCCTCGGTGTAGGACGGGATGGTCTCGCAGGCCATCAGGTCGGCCTCGCTGTCGGCCAGGATGTGCCAGCGGTCGCGGTGCCAGTCGGTCAGGCCGTCCTCGTCGAGGTCGTAGTCGCCGGTGTACTCGGCGCCGTTGGACAGGTAGGCGCCGTACGGGCCGACGCTGGCGGCCACGGTGCCCGAGCCGTGGGCGTCCCTGGCCTGGGCGGCCAGGTGCACGGAGAGGAGGATGAGGTCCTCGGCCTCGGCGGCGCTCAGGCCGCGCCGTACGAACGCGGGGATGCTCGCCTGGTAACTCGCCGTTATCGCCACCTCGGCGCCCGCGGCGAAGTAGTCGAGATGCGCCTGCCGGATCACGGAGGGGTTCTCCAGCAGGAGTTTCGCCGACCAGAGGTCGTCTCGCAGGTCCGCGCCCAGCTCCTCCAAATGGGTGGCCAGGCCGCCGTCCAGAATCACCATCCCGCTACTTTATGTGGAGCGGCCGGGGTTGGAACCCCGCTCCGCCCGCCCTTGGTCCCGCTCTGTCCCATATCGGCCTCACGGCGTCTCCACCGCTGTCATCCGAACCGGCCCGCCGCCGAGTAGATGTCTACGAGGCTTCAGGACGGAGATCGTGAATGGACGACGGGTTCGACGCGTACGTGGCGACGCGTTACGAGCGGCTCCGACATACGGCGTACCTGCTCACGGGGAACAGGGCGACCGCCGAGGATCTCGTGCAGACGGCGCTGGCCAAGGCATGGGTGGCGTGGCGGCGGATCGAGGGCGACCCCGACCCGTACGTGCACCGGATCATCGTCAACACCCACGCCTCCTGGTGGCGCAGGAAGTGGCGCGACGAGGTACCCG
The DNA here is from genome assembly GCF_040295985.1 of Streptosporangium sp. NPDC002524. NCBI lineage: Bacteria > Bacillati > Actinomycetota > Actinomycetes > Streptosporangiales > Streptosporangiaceae > Streptosporangium > Streptosporangium sp. NPDC002524. The sequence continues at coordinate 321,809 of NZ_JBEOWK010000011.1, forward strand.
CCGAGCACCTTCCCGAACGCGCCGACCCGCGGGACTTCACCGCCGAGGTCGGCAGCCGCCAGGTGCTCCGGGAGGCGATCGGCGGCCTGTCGAGGCGGCAGCGCGCGGTCGTCGTCCTGCACTACTTCGAGGAGCTCACCCTCGCGCAGTGCGCCGACGTGCTCGGCTGCTCCCTCGGCACGGTGAAGACCCAGCTCGGCCGGGCGCTGAAACGCCTTCGCGTCCATTCGGAGATCCAGACGACGGGAGCGAGACGATGATCCACACCGAGGACGAGCTGCGCGCGGCGCTGGCCGAGGACGTCTCCCGGGGCACTCCCGACGTGCGGGAGATCGTACGGCGTGGCCGTCGCATCAGGCGGCGCAGGACCGTGGCGGGCGTAACGGGGGTGGCGCTGGCGGTGGCCGCCGTGGCCGCGGTGGCCTTCCCGGTCCAGTGGCTCTGGAGGGACGCGGAACCGGCGAGGAAGGAGCCGCCGACGGCGGCGAGGATCTCACCGCCGTCCGCTCTGCCCCCCAAGAACGTCCTGGACGCCCCCCTGATCAGGTCGTACGGTTTCACGACCGTGCCCGAGGGAGCGAAGGTCACCTTCCGGCCGTTGAGCGTCCACACCTCGTACCGGGTCGTGTGCGCCGATCCGGAGGCGATGGTGGTGATCCGGGAGGCCGACGGGGGCGGTTCGGCCGGCAGATGCGGAGGGAGGAACGTGGACCACTTCTACGACAGGAGTTCGGTGACCTCCGGCTGGCTGGAGCGGCCTCAGTCTCTCAAGATCTGGATCCTGCCCGGTGACATGCCGATCCATTCTTTCGACGACGACCCGGACTCGTACGACGACTGCGAGGTGGTCAGGAAGGAGGTGGGCCTGTGTGACGGCAAGTACAGGATGTCGCAGTTGCTCTGGCCCGGGGTCGTCGAACGGGTGGCCGCCGAACTCGAACGGCGGCCGGGGCGGTGGGAGGTCGGGTTCTACGATCGAGCGGGCACGAGCGTACGGCCGGAGCCGACGAGGACCGTCACCCTCGCGCCGGACGATCTAGGGGACACGACCACGCCGCCGGAGCCGGGGCCGACGAGGACCGTCACCATCGGGCCGTGAAGGTGGTGGTGGGAAGGTTCGGCGGCGGGTTCGGAAAGCCGGGCCGGTGGTGGTGGGACGGGGGGGGAGATAGCGGCCCACGCACACCCCACGCGGGCGGGGCGCAGCAGGCCG